>NZ_CP138990.1:745000-1117500 GCF_044594915.1 Winogradskyella sp. R77965
GAAAACTAAAAAGAATTTAGTGTTAGCGATTGCTATCTTCGGAGGAATGTTATTTACTGTACAAGCTACTAACATTATTGACTTAGATGGACAGAATACAACAGAAATTCAAAAGAAGAAGCGAAAACTCGTTAAAAACGGATAATATTAAGTTAAGTAGAAGTGCAATTATTGGTAGCTTAATAGCAACTGTAATAGCTTCTACACCTTTATTATACGCTTTACATGAAAGTGTTCCAGACCAGCGAGTTTGGAACACTTTTTTGTTTACTTATGAAAGTGGGTTTTGGGAATCTGCTCAATATGCAATGTGGGTTTATACTGGTAAAGTCTTACCTCTTATCCTTATTTTAATTTGGTTTTTCACTTGCCGTCACTGGTGGTATCATGTCCTTTTGGTACCTATCTCAATGTTTATATTTCAAATTATTACTAGCTTTAATGCAGAATTAGAATACACTGATGAAAATCAAATTTTATTTTTACTTCCAATATTGATCATAATCGTACCATCTATTTATTTGATAAGAGCTCAAATGTTTAATAAAATAAACTACGCAGATAAATCTATGGAAGAACTTGAAGCTGAGTTTATGATTAAACCCAAAACTATTTGGGGCAAGGTGAAGCAGTATTTTTAAAAGATTGAATTTTTAACGATTCAAAACACTTTTAAATTGATAAAAGAAACGCTCAATAAGTCGTAAATCTTCTGTTATAATCTCAGCAGAACCTCGCATTTCTTGTTTAAAGTCTATTTCTTTATTGTAAGAGGTGATTAACTTTTTAGGCAATTCTACATCAACAAAATATAAACCTTCTTTATCAGGAATAAGGGAAATGTTTTTTACTTTACCATTTAATACCCCAAATTCAGTATCTGGATAGTTTTCTAACTTTACATTTACGTTTTGCCCAACTTTAATTTTACCAGAATTTTGGGCTGGTGTTTTCAGTTTTGCAATAAATGATGAGTTTTCACTTGGTACAATTGTAAATACCAAATCTCCTTGATTTACTGTTTGATTACTATTCCAGAAGTTTAAAAAAGACACATTGCCATTTATATTGGATTTTAACACATACAGCTGTTCCCAGTCTTTAATGGCATTTTTTAGTTGATTAAATGACTGAATAGTATTTTTGAGCAAAGTCATTTCTTCCTTTGTTCTATTTATTTCAGTACCTTTTGAAGTCATATGTGCTCTACTTATGGCTTCTCTTATTTGCGAAATAGAGGATTCAAAGTTTTTATAATTACGTTCTGCTTGTGCATATTGTAACTGCTTATTTTCGAATTCTTGTGCAGAAATAACACCTTTTTCAAATAATTTTTTTTGACGATTTAAGTCGTTTTCTGTAAATTCTAATTCTGTTTCGTTAATATTTCGTTGTGCTTTCAAACTTTTTAAACGTCGGTTTAATTCTGAAATAGAGTAACGATTCGCGATAGCCTCATTAGAAAATGGTTCTAAGTCTTTATTTAGTTTGTATTGAATGTAACTGTTTTCAAATAATGCAAATTGCGATTCTATATCTCCTAGAAATAATATCGGGAGACTATCAATAGGAAAGTAAAATGATTTACTGTCAACTGTTATGGTATCAATCACAGATTTTAATCTATAGATATCTCTATAATTGGCAGTATTTTCTAATATGGCTAGCGGTTGATTCCTCTGAACACTTTGGTTATCCTCTACTAAAATCGCATCTAACTTACCTGTGATTTTCGCATATTCTTTCTGTGGTGGAATTTGAGTTGTTATCACTGCTTCTGAGAGAATAATATCCGGATATTTTACAAACCAAGATAAAAATAATAACATCAATATTAAAGACAAAAACAATACATTTCCCCAACGTATCATCCAGTGAGGAACTTCACTAAGTATTTCTTGTACTTCCTCACTTCTAAATTCGAAATCTTTAATTGAATTTTCTTCAGACATAACAATTAATTACCTAGTTCTAATTGATTTTTTACTAATTTATAATAATCACCTTTTTTGGCAACTAAAGCCTTATGATTTCCTATCTCCACTATCTTACCCTTATCTAGCACAACAATTTGGTGAGCATTCTTTACAGTACTTAATCTATGCGCAATAACTACCACGGTTTTGTTTTTGAAGAACGTGTCTAACTTCTCCATAATCACTTTTTCATTATTAGCATCTAAAGCAGAAGTCGCTTCATCAAAAAATAAAAAGTTTGGATTTTTATAAACCGCTCTAGCGATTAACAACCGTTGTTTTTGTCCTGTACTGACACCAACACCTTCCATACCAATTTTTGTATTATATGATAATGGTAAACTCTCTATAAAATCTTTAATATTAGCCACATCTACAGCATGAGCTAACTTTTCTTTATCAACAAAATCCTCACCTACAGCTATATTATGCGCTATGGTGTCATTAAAAATATAGCCTTCTTGCATAACAACACCATATTGATCTCTCCATGCTTTTTGAGAGAAATTATTAAGGTTGAAATTACCTAATTTTATATCACCATTATTTGGTTCATAAAACCTCAAAAGTAACTTCATTAACGTGGTTTTACCACTTCCACTGACACCAACTATTGCTGTAACCTTATTTGAGGGTATATTTAAATCTAAATTCTCTAGTACCATTTGATCTGACCCAATATACCTAAAGGATACGTCAGACAATTGCAAATCAGAATTTACAGGAATGTCGATAATCTTATCCTCTCCTTGTTTTTCTTCATCTTCTTTATTGTGTATTTCAGATAATCTATCTAATGAAATCTTTGCATCTTGCACTTCTCTAATAAAATTAATTAATTGGGCAATAGGTGAGTTTAATTGACCTACGATATAACTAACCGCTAGCATCATCCCTAATGTAATATCGCCATCTATAACTAATTTGGCAGATAATATTGTTATGAAAATGTTTTTAACTTCATTAATAAAACTAGAACCTACACTTTGGTATTGCTCTAAAGCCAAACCTTCTATAGCAACTTTATATAAACGTGCTTGCGAGAATTCCCAGCCCCAACGTTTTTGCTTTTCTGCATTGTGTAATTTAATTTCTTGCATGCCATTAATTAACTCTATCACTTTGCTCTGCTCTTGACTTACTTGAGAAAAACGCTTATAGTCAATATCTTTTCGCTTTTTTAGAAAAATAATTATCCATAAAAAATATAAAAAACTACCCGCTAAAAAGACGCCTAATAAGAGTAAATTATAATAAGCTAATACAAAACTAAATACTAATAAATTTACCATAGAAAATAGTACACTGAGAGACGATGTTGTTAGTATACGTTCAATTCTTTGATGATCATTAATTCTTTGTAATATATCACCAGTCATTTTTGTGTCAAAAAATGCAATTGGTAAATTCATAAGTTTTATAAAGAAATCTGAAACTAATGAAATATTGATTCTTGTGCTTAGATGTAATAATATCCAACTTCGTATCACCTCAATTGAAGTACGACCTATAAAAAGTGCCAATTGCGCAAAAAGAATGAGATATACAAAATTTATATCCTGGTTTTTAATACCGACATCGACAACACTTTGAGTTAAAAAGGGAAATATTAGTTGCAGTAAACTTGCAGCTAATAAACCTATTACTAATTGCCAGATATAGGCTTTATATCTATATACATATTTGAACAAAAACGAAAATCCAAATTCTTTCTCTTCTGTATCAAACTCAGAATCATAAAATTTGGCTGTAGGCTCTAATATAAGCGCAATACCTTCTTGTGTTTTATCTGTAGCATTTTTACCAATCCAAGCCTCTAAGAATTCTTCTTTATTATATTTTATTAAGCCATGTGCAGGGTCAGATATATGATAAATATCCTTTTTTATTTTATAGAGAACTACATAGTGATCATTGTTCCAATGCAAAACACAAGGCAACGGCACTTCACTAAGACGCTCTAAAGTGACCTTAATACCCAAACTCCTAAAACCTATTTTCTCAGAAGCATCACTCAGGCCAAGTAGGCTACTCCCCTCTCTGGTTGTTTCACTTATGGTTCTAAGTGATTGTATAGAAAGCGTTTTTTTATAGTACTTAGCAATAATTTTTAGACAAGTAGGTCCGCAATCTTTATAATCTGCTTGTTTGTAATGTGGGAATTTCATATTGACAAGCTATAGACTATTATCCTCTTTTAAATCTTCAATAAAAAAATCAAGGTCAGATATTTCATAGAAGTCTGGATATTTTCTATCATTAATAAAAACACAAGGTGTAAAATTGTAATTATTTTCTAAACACCAGGCGTGTTGTTTACTTAAATTCTTACTAATCTGTTCTTTATTTGACTCTTGCTCATACTTTAGCAACCATTTATCTGTTTCGTTAACCTCATACCAATACTCCATTGCTTCGTAATAGCTATCATCACCTTTATTTAATTTTAACTGAATAAGGTTTTTTGCAATGTCCATAAAGTTTTTATCATTTTCTGTAACATTAAATAAAATTGCGACCTCTATATCATCTCCATATTTTTCAACCAATGATTTTAACATAAAATGAGGATCTTTACAATACCCACAAAAAGGACTGGTTAAAATTGCAATTTTAATACTAGCATCTGTTTTTCCTAACTTTAACAAACTGCCGGGTAAATCATTTTTCACCTCAGTTAGCAAGGTATTTTTAAAAAGCTGAAAATTTCGTTTAAAACGATTAGCCTTAAGTTGAGAAGATTTTAATTCTTTAATAGAATTTAAAGCCTTTTTTAAAGGCAACCAAAATGCATATAATATCGATGCCATTAATAAAAAAAGTGAAACTCCTAAAATAGCTATATTAAACTCAAAACTAGTTTTAGATACTAAAACATAGATTAACTCTAGTAAAACAACAGCAATAATTGAAAGACATATTGGACACCATTTTTTTTCAACAAACTTTTGATAATACAAGGACAGAAAAATTATAGGTATTGAAGCATATAATAAAACAGACTGTATTGAATAATATTGGTCATAATCATTAATTAAACCAAACAAAAACAAACTACATAGCTGCAAGGAAAAAAATAAAATACTTAAATCACTAAAACTAATTTTATCGAAAATTGCCCACTTGTTAGAGTTAATAACACTGCCACAACTAGAAGATGGACTACTTTCACAAAACTTAGCCAAAACCGCACTTTTAGTATTAAAAATATCATTTAAGGCATAGACCGAAAGCCAAATCCCTATAAGAGGTAAGAGTCCAAAAATAATGGACCAATAATTTTTTGCACCTGAGAAGAGAAGAACTGAAGTAGCAAAAATGACAATTATGACGTAAAATACCCAAGAATAGTTTTTCTTGCTACTTGTAACACTATCGTAGTTATCTTCTTTTTCAGCTAAGAGAACAATCTCATCCCATTTATTTAAGAATTCTTCTTTACTAGTACTAGTTGCCTTTGAATTTTTCTCAGAATTTGTGAATGTAATTTCTTCATCTGTTTTATTAACAAAAGACAAAAAATTACCATTACCACCTTTTAAATTAGCGATAAAAGAACCAGGTAGTAAATCAAATTTATCTTTAGGAACTCTAATAGCCGCATTATTAATATTAAAAAAACTGAGCGTATCGCTTATAGCTAGTAATGAAGGGTAATATGGATGAGAGCTTAATTGGTAATCAAATTCTTTTTTATCGATATAAATTTTTTCCGAATTTAAGTACTGTGATAATACTTCAATGTTATCTGACATTAACTTAAATGAATAATATTTCTAATTGTAAACATAAAAAAACAAGCTGTAATCACTTTCTTACTTATATACTTATTTTAAACTTCTTAATGTCTATATAATTGTACTAGAAAGAAAAACCCTATTATAATTATAATAGGGCTTGAATTTCAAAATTGCTCTATTTACCCATTACCATGAATACAAGGGAAATTAGGATCATTCTTTAACTTTCTGAGCTTTGCACATCTTGCTTTATCAAGACCACCTTTGATAGATCTTTGCTCTGATCTATTTAAAAGTTCAAAGCTTTTAAAATTTGATATATTTGTCATAATTTGATATAAAAATTAACCTACTCTAATTTGAAAGGATTTTCGGCTTCTTCCTTATAATAAAATACAAAGTCAACAAAGCCTAAATAAAAAAATCGGTACCGATTAAAGGATTAATCCAATGCACACAACCATAAAAGCGACTTTGTAATTACTTATAAGGTTGAATGCAGTGCTAATATATAGAAAATTTTCTACATATAAATATTATTAAAATAAATTTATTTTGTTTAATGTATAATAACGTATAATTTAGTTCAAAGTAAAATGTAGTATGGAAAAGACAATTAATCGGATAATGCAGCTAGTCGCTGAATTAAATCTAAGTGCTAGACAATTTGATTTATCAATAGGTTCTGCTAATGGTTATACACTTCGTATGCAGAAAAATAATGCATCAGTTGGTAGTGATGTAATTGAGCGTATAATTAAAGAATATCCTCAAGTTAACCTTGTTTGGTTAATTACTGGAAAAGGTGAAATGTTTATAACTAAACCTCAAGAAAACCAAGGGCGTTCTAAAGCCGAAATTGAAGCTTACATTAATGAACGCCTAGGTAATAATATTTCTAGTGAGAAAAAGGCATTTTTGGATGAGATTTTAAATGAGATAGAAAATCACAAAGAATCATAAATAGTTATTCCAAATTAAAACGATCTCTTAAAGCAATAAGTTTTGTTAAATATTCTTTTTTATCCAATGTATGTTTTTTTTGAATCAAAACTGCGAATTCTTTATCAATAGACTTATATCTTTTTATATCAAATTTTGAAAGTCTACTTATTTGCTGATTAATTTCTTCATTTACAGAAAATCTGGTTTTTTTATTATCAATATAATAATTTAACCCGTAGGTTAATAGTAATAATAATATATAGGGTATTGATACATATAAACTATTAGAAAGCGCATTAACTTCTATACCGTTTTTTGCTATGTCAAAACATATAAAAAGTTTATAAAATTCTATAAAAAGAGAAATAAGGATAACAAATCGCCACCATTTTCTACAGGTAATAAACCAGATTGTCAATATAGTAATTGTCAATATTTTATTAAAAATAATCCAAACATAAAAACTGGCCTCGTCATAGAAGCCTGGATCTAAAGTAAACCATTCAGTATTCCATATTCCAGTATCTTTTGGAACTAAATTGTATAAAAAAAAAGAAAAAGGTGAAATTAAAATAAAAAGTATAATAATAAAGTCTCTTTTTATTTTCTTGTTTTTCGAAAAACGATATAACAAATTCATTAGCTAATCTTTATAAAATTCATTTCTAATTAAAATTAATTTTCTCAGATAATCTGATGAATCCTTTTCTAATCCATTCTTTATCATTTCTTCGTACTTCCTTTTTAAAATTTCTATTCTTTTATTTTCTACATCATAGAGTTCAAAAAAAATCTCATCAATTTCATCATCAATATATAATTGTAACTCTTTATATAAATTATAAGAATTCAATTTATTAGAAATAAAAATTAATAAAAAAATGATTGGAGCCGTAACAGGTAAACTAGTTATATAATCAATTTCATCCATATGTGAGCTCTCTGGATCCATACTAGTAATCAATTTAAATAACTCAATTATTATTATCAGAAGGATAGCCGATTTCCACCAATGAGAACATGTTATATACCAAATTGATGACAAGAAAATTATCAATAGTTTCATTTTGATATGAAACACCAAATGTGAAATATCGGGAAATCCGAAACTTCCAACTTCAAAGAAAAATAAATCTATTTTTGTAAAGCCCTCTGGAATGTTTGATACTAAGAAATATGAAAATGTTACTGTGAGTATTGACATTATTATTAGTATATCTTTTATTTTAAAATAACTCATAAAGCGCATATGTATAGAAAATTATCTACACCAAATATATAAAGTAATTAAGTATTTTAAAATTTATTCGTAATTTAAAGCTAGATTAATCTTAGCACTTTTTATAACGTTTCGTTATATTGCAGTGACTATACAAATCAGCTAACTTTAATGAGTAAATCTTTATCACCATTTACAAAAGCCCAACTATTACCACAAGAAGAAACCTTAGAGGTTTATAAACAAAAAGGAAACCTTTTTATTGGGATTCCGAAAGAAACACATTTTCAAGAAAAGCGTGTGTGTTTAACTCCAGATGCTGTTTCTGCGTTGACAGCCAATGGTCATCGTGTATTGCTTGAGTCTGGTGCTGGTAATGGAGCAAATTTTAAGGATAAGGATTATAGCGAGGCTGGCGCAGAAGTAACCAAGGATACAGCCAAAGTCTACTCCTGCCCTATTATTCTAAAAGTAGAACCACCTTCTTTAGATGAGATTGACCTCATCAATCCTCAAACGCTTTTAATTTCTGCTTTACAAATTAAAACACAAGCCAAGTCCTATTTTGAAGCCTTAGCAAAAAAACGGATTACAGCCTTAGCCTTTGAGTATATCAAAGATGAAGATGGCTCATATCCTGCCGTAAGTTCTTTAAGCGAAATTGCAGGAACTGCCTCTATATTAATTGCCTCAGAATTACTCTCTAACGTCAATGGTGGTAATGGTTTAATGATGGGTAACATTAATGGTGTACCGCCTACAGAAGTCATTATTTTAGGTGCAGGTACTGTTGGTGAATTTGCAGCGCGCTTTGCCATTGGTTTAGGTGCTAATGTCAAAGTATTTGATAGTTCTATTACTAAGTTACGTCGTCTTCAGAATAATTTGGGTCGCACTATTTATACCTCTACAATGCAACCAAAAAATCTTTTAAAGGCTTTAAAGCGTTGTGATGTGGCTATTGGAGCTGTAAGAGGCAACAATCGTGCACCAATTGTAGTTACCCAAAGTATGCTAAGCAACATGAAAAGTGGTGCCGTTGTTATTGATGTTAGTATTGATATGGGAGGTTGTTTTGAAACTAGCGAAGTTACCACACATGATAATCCTACATTTGAGCATCATGGAGTTATTCATTATTGTGTACCTAATATTCCTGCGCGTTATTCTAGATCCGCATCCGTTTCAATAAGTAATATCTTTACTCCTTATCTCTTAGAAATTGGTGAACATGGAGGTATAGAAAATGCACTTCGTTTTGATAGAGGATTAAAAAATGGGTTGTATTTTTACCACGGTATTTTAACTAACAAATCTGTTGCAGAATGGTTTGGCTTAGATTATAATGATGCCAATTTATTGATTTTCTAAAAATAATATATGAAATTTATTCATCGATTAGGCTATTACCTTGGCGGTTTTGCTATTGGTCTTATTATTCTCATGTTTTTTTTGAACGGAAAAGATGCTTCTTGCGATTACGGACCTAATGCTAGGACAGTAAAAAACATTAGTTCTAAACCTATACTCTATTCTGATAAAGCTTCGATTTTTATTGCAAATTACGATTTAGATTCACTAACAATTAAAAACTTGGTGGAATTTGGAAGTGTGAATTTTTCTGAGAGTAAAACAAAATTAGATTCATGTAAAGTCTATCAAATAGAAAATAGCTATAAAGAGCGAGATATTGAGTTAAAAATTAAGAATTGTGATTCTATTGCGACGCTCCTCGATATAAATTACACAAACATCTAATTTATTGGAATTGATTGACATAGAATTTAGTGGTTTCATTAAAAATTATAATATTTGATGCCATTTCTAAAACATAAACAAATTCAGCATGAGAATATTAGTTACAGGTGCAGCAGGTTTTATTGGGTTTTATGTCTCTAAAGTATTAACTGCCAGAGGTTATAAAGTTGTTGGACTAGATAACATTAATGATTATTACGATGTCAACTTAAAATTCGCAAGACTCAATGAATTAGGTATAGACCAAAAAGAAGCTTCAGAATTTAATACGCTTTGCAACAGCAAAACCAACGATTTCTCTTTTATTAGAATGAATCTTGAAGATAGAGATGAGCTTCCTAAACTATTCGAAAGTGAAAAATTTGATATTGTATGTAACCTAGCAGCTCAAGCTGGTGTAAGATATAGTTTAGAAAATCCCGAAACATATGTAGATTCAAATTTAGTTGGATTTTTAAATATTTTAGAATGTTGCAGACACCATAATATAAAGCATTTAGTCTATGCAAGTAGCTCTAGTGTTTATGGAATGAACAAGAAGATTCCTTTCTCAACAGATGACAATGTAGATCATCCAATTAGCCTATATGCTGCCACAAAAAAGAGTAATGAACTTATGGCGCATACTTACAGTCACTTATTTAAAATACCAACTACAGGTTTAAGGTTTTTTACGGTTTATGGTCCTTGGGGAAGACCAGATATGGCTATGTTTTTATTTACCGATGCTATTGTTAACGATAGACCAATTAAGGTATTTAACCACGGTAAGATGGAACGCGATTTTACTTATATTGATGACATCGTAGAAGGTGTAATCAGAATTATTGAAAAGTCTACAGATAAAAGAGTAGAAGCTCATGATTACTATAAAGTTTATAATATTGGCAATAATGACTCCGTAAAGCTTTTGGACTTTATAAAAGCAATTGAATTTAATCTAGACAAAGTAGCAGAAAAAGACATGTTACCTATGCAACCTGGCGATGTAGAGCGCACTTGGGCAGATGTTAATGAACTGATAAAAGATTATAACTATAGACCAAATACATCTGTAAATGAGGGTGTAAAGTCATTTATCGATTGGTTTAAATATTATTATAAATAGATTTCATAGAATAGATATCTTATGTAAGTTGATCTAAATTCAGACTAAACTATTTGAAATTTTTGTTTTTCGTTACTACCCAAAAGAATAAAGCAAAAATTTCATCAGTATTTCCGCAAAGGTTATATAAAACACTGAATGAAATCAGTAAAATTCAAAACAGTTATAATAAAAATTAATACATTAAAATTCTTAGAATAAAGGGAATTGAGATAAATAAAAAAGCACTTAAATGAAATATTTAAGTGCTTTTTTATGCGTAGAACTGGTATTATTTAACAATTAATCTTTTCATTATTTCTCTATTCATATCTATTAGTTTTACAAAATACACTCCAGTTTGAAGCCTACTAATATCTATTTGTCTCGTTGTGCTTGGGTCCAAATCTTCATTCTCAATTTTTGTACTTTGAATTAACTTGCCCGTTACGTCATATATATGAACAGAAGAAACTATTAAAGCACCTCCTGATAATTTCACATTAACAAGATCTTTTGCTGGATTCGGGTAAATATCAAAAGAAAATAACCCATTCTCTATCGAAGTCTCATTATCGTTTTCACAATTGAGATTAACATCAACAGTTACAGTAGCTTCATCAAAATCTAGAGCGTTAAATACTGTTACAGTATAATCTGTTGTCTCAGTTGGAGACACTTCTATAGTCTGTGTAATTTCACCAGTACTCCAAACATATTCATCACCGCCAGTTGCAGTTAAAGTGGCAGTTTCATTTAAACAAATAAATACATCTTCGCCAGCATCTGCAGCAACTGGTTCTAATACTTTTACTGTGACTGCCTTCTCATCAGAGCAATCTCCAATATAACCATACACCTCGTATGTTGTTGTAGCTGAAGGACTAACAGCAATATTTGGTTGAGACGCTCCATTACTCCATTGGTAAGTATTTGCTCCAGAGGCAGATAAGGTAATAAAATCACCATTTAAAATTTCAACACTCTCACCATTAGCAATTACCACTTCTGGACTTGGCTCTACATAAACAGTAGCATCATCAGTATCTTCTTGTCCGTTATACATAACAGTAACGGAATAAGTCGTTGTGGACAATGGACTAACTGTTATACTTTGCGTAGTATCACCAGTACTCCATAAATAACTATCTCCTTGATTTGCTGTTAAAACTACTTCATATGTTTCATTATCACAAACATACTTATCACCTCCCGCAGATGCTACAAATAACGTTTCTACTATAACTGTAACTTCAGCTTGCATTGAACAACCATTTGAGGTTCCTATTACCGTGTATGTTGTTGTTTGAGTTGGATTAACAGTAATTGAACTTGAAGTTTCACCTGTATCCCATAAATAAGTATCCGCTCCTGAAGCCACTATAGTTGTAGTTTCTCCCTCAATTATATTAATATCGTCACTAACAGTTACAACTGGCATATCGTTTACTGTAACTGTTACAGTATCTGAAGCAGAATTACCCCAATTGTCCGCAACAGTAACGGTATATGTCGTTGTCTGATTTGGAGTTACCGAGATATTAGCACTCATCTCTCCAGTATCCCAACTATATGTTAATCCACCAGAGGCTTCGAGAGTAATTGTTTCCCCATTACATATGGATACATCTTCTCCTGCATTAGCATTTAATTCTGGAATTACTGTAATTGTTACTTCCTCTGAAGTTTGGCATCCATTGGATGAATAACCAATAACACTATATGTAGTAGTAACTGCAGGAGTCACTGTAATTGTTTCTGTGGTTTCACCAGTGCTCCATAAATAAGAATTGGCACCACTCACGACTAATTCTGCGCTTTCCCTTTCAAAAATCATAAAATTATCACTCAGACTTAAATTTGGAGCGTCATTTACAGTTACTGTTACACTATCCGAATCAGTATTTCCGTAATCATCTGTAACAGTTACACTATAAGTTGTTGTCACCGTTGGACTTACAGTAGGATTTGAAACTGTTTCTCCAGTATTCCATAAGTAGGTAGTTCCACCAGTTGCACTTAGAGTAACACTTTCTCCACTACAAATTATAATATCCTCTCCGGCATCTGCAATGACCTCTGGTATTATGATTACTGTAATTTCTTCTGTAGATTGACATCCATTTACTGCTAAACCTGTAACAGAATATATTGTTGTCTCAGAAGGACTAACAACAATTGAATCTGAAGTTTCACCAGTATTCCAAGTATAAGAATCAGCTCCACTTACTGTGAGAACTGCAGAATTCCCAGAAATTAGTACTATATCGTCACTTACTGTAAGATCTGGAGATTCAATGGTAAATATAGTTACTTCATCGGTGTCAGAGCAATTATTAGTGAATACTTCCACAGAATAAGTGGTATCTTCTGATGGGTTTACCGTAATCGAATTTGTAGTTTCACCTGTATTCCATAGGTAGGTATCACCACCTTCAGCGGTCAATACTACAGTTTCGTTTTCACAAACTGTTTGGTCTTCTCCAGCATACGCCGTGGGTCTAGGATTAACTGTTACTGTTACATCATCAGAATCAGCATTTCCATAATCATCAGAAACGGTAACTGTATAAGTTGTTGTTTCCGTAGGACTAAATGTTGGAGAAGCACCAACATCACCAGTATTCCATAAGTAAGTTATTCCACCTGATGCATTTAAAGTAACACTTTCACCAAGACATATTGCTACGTCTTCACCAGCATTTGCATTTAATTCTTCTATAACAGTTACTCTAACTTCGGCTGAGTTTTGACATCCATTTTCTGACAGACCTGTTACTGTATAAGTGGTTGTAACAATAGGACTTACTGTAATCGTTTCAGTTGTTTCACCAGTATTCCAAGTGTAAGAGCTACCTCCACTTGCCGTAAGTGTAGCTGAATTTCCTTCCATGAGCCAAATATCTTCATCAACAGAAATATCTGGTAACTCAATTACAAAAATTGTAACACTATCTGTATTGGTAAACCCGTAATCATCTTCTACTGTTACTGTATATGTTGTCGTTTCTGTTGGATTAACACTTAATTCTGAACCAACATCTCCAGTATTCCAAGTATATATTGCACCACCTGAAGCAGTTAATATCACATTATCACCACTACAGACAGTAACATCGTCTCCTGCGCTGGCAATGATTTCAGGAACTACTGTCACAATAATTTCCTCATTAGCAATACAACCATTAGTATTGACAGAGCTAACTGTATATGAGGTTGTAACATCTGGTGATACTGTTATAGATTCTGTAGTTTCACCTGTACTCCATTCATAATTATCACTACCACTTACTGTTAATACTGCAGAGCTACCTATTAAAATTGCTATATCATCAGAAACTGTAATATTTGGAATTTCATTAACAGAAATTGTGACACTATCAGTACTCGAACAATTATTGGAAGTTACTTCCACTTCATATATAGTTTCTGCACTTGGGGTAACATTAATAGCTTCTGTTGTTTCTCCAGTGCTCCATAAATAGGTCTCACCTCCAGTAGCTGTTAGGGTAATTGTATCTCCATTACAAATGATTTGATCTTCACCTGCATTTGCTACGGGATAGGCATTTACCTCTACTGTAACACTGGCTTCAGCAGACTGACCAAAATTGTCAGAAACTGTTACAGTATAAATTTCTGTTGTTTCTGGTGTTACTTCAATACTCTCAGTAGTCTCTCCTGTATTCCATACATAAGTGGTGCCTCCACTTGCAGTAAGAGTAGCACTTTCACCTTCACAAATCCGTTGGTCATTACCTGCGCTAGCAAGTAGCGCTTCAGGAAAAACCGTTATTTGGGAGGTATCTGTATATTCACCATCATTGGTTGTAAAAGTTATAGTAACTTCGCCCACTGCAACTGGTGTAACTACTCCATTAGAATCAACCGTTGCAATAGATTCGTCACTAGAACTCCATACACCGCTTTTATTTGTAGCATTTTCTGGACTAATTGTTGCCGTTAATGTGATTGTATTTGGTATTTGTGTTTCAGCTGTTTCAGGCAATATTGCAACACCTTCGACTGCTATTGCATTAATGTCAGCGTCAACACCATTAAGGTATAATTCCAAATATGTATAATAACTTCCTTCTGGTTTATCATTGTGATTTTCACCAGCTGGTACATTAGCTTGAAACCAAACTTCAGGAATATGTGGATTAGAAACATAAAAATTATCTGGTCTTACATTGATGGGAACATCGCTTATTGAAGCCAAAAAGTTCGCATACCTTTCACCTTCAACAAAAGAAGGTTGGTTATTGTTTGGGCCAGCACCTCCGTTAGTATAAGGCTCTGGAGTATCTGTTTGTACAATGTTTACATAATCAGTGTCGTTAGCATCTCTGTAAATACCGTAAGTACCATCTTCATTAAGGTATTTGTTAGCACCTGCATTTTCTGGAACATTTATCGAAGCTTCGACAGCCGTCATTAATGGAATTGGTTCAGCAATTGAAGGATGCATAGTATTTGTAAATTGATCGCTTGGCAATAATACATTTTGAGCTCCACCATCAAACCAAACCCAGAGAGGCTCATTGCTTGCATTTGGATCGGTGAAGTTATCTTGTATTATATTACCTCTAGAGTAAATACTCAAATCACCTAAGTTGGGAATTGCACAGTTTAACGAATATCTAGTAGGATTGCTCTGAAAAGTATATTCGTAACTTTGTAAATTACCCATAAAATAATAATTATTTATATGGTTTAATTGAGCACCGCCCATTGCCAGTGAAAGTCTATATTTCCAATCATAGACGACATTATTAATAATATCGAATCTCCCTCTACCTGCTACATTTGGTGTTCTATGCGAGATGTTTACAAACAAAGTTGTAAGAAAACTATTGTCATACGTAAACAAACCATTGTTGGTAGAATCACTATCCCCAAAAATGGAACCCGTTTTTCCTTCAGCAATTAATCCTCGTTGAAAGGTGATGTTTCGTGCATCTTCACCACGCATATCAAAAACTTCATCATTAGAATAACTAATTGACATATGATCTAATATAGCTGTATTGGCATTACCTCGACCATATAATAGAAACCCATCAGATTCTCCTAATGGCTGCATTCTTATTCTAAGGTATCTCAATATAGCATTACTGCAGTCTACTAAACTTAAAAATTGATTTCCACCTTTATTGGTGATAGTTATTCCACCTTCAGGAGCAGATTGACCAGCAATTGTTAAATTAGTACCACTTATTTGTAAACTGTAATCTAAAGCGATTGTACCACTAACATCAAAAACTATTGTTGCAGGTCTTGGTTGAGCTACAGCCCATCTGAGAGTTCCTGGAGTTGGATTACCATTTGTATAACTATCATCTATTCTCGTTACATGGTGCACATAGCCTCCTCTTCCACCACTAGCATAAGCACCTGCTCCATATGCCGTAGGAAAGGCTTTTTCTTGTGCTATTAAACTTAATGAGGATGAAATAAAGAGAATTAATAGCAGGGTTAAGTTACAAAGTAAATTTGTCTCGAAATTTGGGGATTTCATAGGGTAAAACTTTTTCTTTAGGTAAATTTGGTTTGACAATCTAATTAATAATCTACTTATTATTTGTTTAAACACACTAAAATTCGACAAAATGGATTTATATGTAAGAATTTTATGTAATATATACTCGTTTATCGAATATTCATTTTATATACGTTATTAAAATTTATTTTAGATGTCTAAGTTAGATAGTTTAACAGGTTAAAGAATTGACTTACTTAAAAGCCTCATATTATTTAGATAAATTATCATCTCCTCCTTCTAATTAAAGCATCAGTTACTGTAAGTTTATTACAATTATTTATGGTATGCGTTGAAATTAAATCTTTCTCCCAATTAGGATAAATTGATTGTATAGTTTCTTCTTTATAAGACTTTGTGGTTAGTTCAACAATTTCATTTATTTTCATACCGTGACCGTAACCTTTTGCAGAATTTTGTGATGGTCTAAATATTTTGCCATTGTTTTTAAAGATGTTTCCTGCAGGGCGCGATTGACTAACATCAGACACTATCGGATTACTAGGATGACTGATCCAATCATCATCAAGCAAACTATCTGAATAAAAAAGAAAAAGTTCATCCAAGGATGATGCCCCTTCATTTTCTGTTATATTACAAAAAAGCCAATATTTACCATTATGCTTTAGTATGGTTGTATCCACGGCGTTCACATCTTGCATTAATACTTTGTGCAACTGCCATTGCAAAGGAAAAGCAGTGCATTTATATAATTCAATCGTTCCATTACCAGAGGACTCAGGAATCATATATAAGTCAGATCCCTCCTCGATAAGAAAAGGATATGACAAATGATAATCCTTATCAATTATAATCTTTGGTGGTTCAAAATTTCCATCAGAATCTATTTCGAGCACGGCAATTTTTCCAATATTTTCTTTATAAATGAGTTCTTCGAAAAATATAAAATAAGAACCGTTTCTTTCCATTACAAATGGATCAGCCCAAAATCTATCCTTTGGAGGAACTATGCGTTTAAATTCATGAAAAGAGGTTGCCCAGTCATTTTTATCTTCAAATTTATACAACATTATCCACTGACCGAAATAAAAGAAATTTTTAATAGTGAAAACAATTTTATTCGAATAAATCTTATAGAATGTAGATAAAACTTCACTGTTTTTTGGCAAACCCAAAGGTTGATTGTCAAAAAATTCTGGATGGCTATTTTCTTGTTCTAATTTATTAAAAAAATCTTCTTTTCCAAGTGAATGAAGCTGTTCTAACTTTCTTGGTAAAAGAGATAATGCCTTCCAATAGGACGCGTTATTAGTTCGATTAACACTCAATTTCTCAGTTGACGAATAGGATCTAGCCAATATTTTACCTCCATCTATTTTTTCTGCCAAAATTTCCAACAACGCACCAGTTACATCTTGTCTCTTAAAAACCTCCCATGCTCCTGGTGGACCTCCTCTATTGATAATTCTTTCACTATGGCAATAAGACCAGATACCACAGCTAGGCACATTTAGTATATCACCTTTTAAACCGATGTAACATAAGTTTATTAGTACATCTATTTGATATGTTTTAATTTTATCGATATCAACAGAAGAGAAATAGTCGCTATTTTCTATTTGCGAAGTTTGCACGATAATTTCATCACATTGAACAACACTTTTAATGTTTTTATTAGCAAAAGCATTTGGATGAGGCTTAAACAACTTATTTTCAAATTTTGTATATAAAATCCAAAAAATGTGGTTTCTATTTACCCATAACTTCTTAAATGAAGAACTATGTTTTATTGGGGTTTTAGAGTTTTTTACAATTAAGACAATTTCTGAATTACCGCTATTAACTATTCTTTCTAACATTTTGTGCGACCAAGCAGGTATATTATCATTGTCTGTTAGCAGTCCTATTCGTAATTTTTTATTCATAATTATGTTTAAAGCTTAACTACTCTATATTCTAATTCTTATTGGAACCAAAAGTAACTATTTTTTAAATTTAAGTTCTATAACATTTCTTTTCTAAAAGAAGCTGTGACAACTAAATCTGAAAAATAGACTCCAATAACCTTAATAAATATAATATTTTAAACATGTTACCCAACTTTTTTTGCTTTTCCACTGTTCTTTTTTAAAAGAAAGTGTTTTTAAAATAAAAATGTGTTTTTTTACAAAAAATTAAAAATATGTGCGGTATATATTTAACAAATATTCCTTACGAAGATAAAGAGGTAAGAGCTAAACTCGATTCTATTAATTTTAGAGGCCCCGACTTTATGGGAATTGATAAGATTGACAACCTTACTCTTGGTCACTTACGCCTTTCGATATTAGATTTAGACCCCAGATCTAATCAGCCGATGGATTTTGATAATTTGACTATTGTTTTTAACGGTGAGATATATAATTATAAAGACGTAAAGAAAGATCTTGTAAGTTTAGGCTATATTTTTAAAACAGAGAGTGATACTGAAGTTTTACTTATTGGTTACAAGCATTGGGGAAAAGCTGTACTAGAAAAAATCAATGGTATGTTCGCTTTTTCGATATACGATTCTGTTGCGAAAACTATATTTTCAGCAAGAGACAGAATGGGTGTAAAACCTTTTTATTATTACTGGGATGGTGAAAAATTTGAAATTTGTAGTCAGATTAAGCCAATGTTAGCAGGTAAAAAAATAAATGACGAGGCTATTTCTATGTATTTAGACTGCATGTTTGTTCCAAGTCCTTACACAATAGTTGAAAACGTATATAAATTACCTCCCGGAAACTCGATGGAAATTGATTTAAATACCAATACCCTTAAGATTGATAAGTATTGGAATTTAAAAGATGTTGTCATAAAGGGTATTTCATACGATGATGCAAAAAAAGAATTACATCAATTGCTACTCGATGCTGTTAAAATTAGGCTACAGTCAGATGTACCTATCGGCTCATTTCTGTCTGGAGGTATAGACTCTGCTTTGGTTTCTGCGATTGCGGCTGAGGTTTCTGAGACTAAAATCAATACCTTCTCTATAGGATTTGATGATCCTGATTTTGATGAAAGTAAGATTGCAGAGCAATATGCAGAAATTCTTAACACTAAACATAAAACAACAATATGTAATCCTGATGACATTCTAAAATTAATTCCAAAACTAACTCACGTCTATGATGAGCCTTTTGCAGATAGTTCTGCACTACCCTCTTTACTGCTCAATAAAGTAACCAAACAATACGTAACGGTCGCACTTTCAGGTGATGGTGGAGATGAAAGTTTTATTGGATATAATTATTTTCATTCTTTAGTTAGTAATAAAAAAATTATGGATATTCCGTATCCAATAAGAAAACTGATTTCTAGTTCAGGAATATTGAAGCTTTTTGGAATGAACACACATCGTATTACTAATGCCTTGAATACAAAAAGTAGAAATGATTTTATTGAAAACATATTTTCTAGAAAAGGCTTTCTCCTCAAGGAGAAAAGACAAGATTATATGAAACACTATCAAGGCTATAAAAAATGGTCGAATATTTTTTTACAAAAAGCTGCAGATCTAAATATAAAACTTTGGTTAGAAAATGATAGTAACGTAAAAGTAGATAGGGCCAGCATGGCCTATTCGGTAGAGGTTAGAAGCCCTTTCTTGGATTATAGAGTAGTTGAGTATGCAAGATCTCTTCCAATGAGTTTTAGATTTGAAAAAGGACGACAAAAAAGAATCTTAAGGGATATTTTAAAAGAATACATTCCAGAAGAAGTCTTTAATCAGCCGAAAAGAGGTTTTTCTGTTCCGATAGGTGATTGGATGCGCACAGAACTAAGAGAGGAATTCCTTTCTTCTCTAAATGACGAATTTCTAAATAAAGTTCCCAATCTAAATATTAAGAAATTCAAAAAGCTTCTAAGTGAGCATATGAGCGGTAAATTCGATCACACAGTACATGTCTGGAAATTATATGTTTTAAGTAAATGGTACGAAGAATTTGAAAATAAAAATCATTAGCAACTTATATAAAGTCTTTATAATGGGTCTTTTTCAATTCAATTTACGCTTTTAAGAATGGAGTTTATCGTTAAAAGCTGGTAGTTTATATAAAAATACGTGCTAGTTTAGATTATTTTTCACACATTTGTTGGCGTTTATATATAATGACCCCAAATCTAATGATTTATAAACTATTAAGCTCAAAATTAACATCGATTATAACAAGTGAAATTGTTATAAAAATTAGTAGAACTTACACCCTATTCTCCTCTAGTTCTACCTCAAATAATATTTCATATCAACTTATTATTGAACAAACGAAGAATATTTTATCTTCACGCAATGATAATAGAGGCAATCAATTCTATTATTACTTTGATATTAAAAGTATTATTGTTTCAAATAATATAATACTAAATTAAATTCTAAATATAAAATTAACGATCTTATGAAAATAAATAAAATATGCTGCATTGGTGCTGGTTACGTTGGTGGTCCTACCATGGCAGTAATTGCCAAAATGAATCCTAATATACAAGTAACTATTGTAGATATTAATAAAGAACGAATTGCTGCTTGGAATGATGATGACGTATCTAAGTTACCAATTTATGAACCTGGTTTGGCTGATATAGTTGAAGAAACAAGAGGTAAGAATCTATTTTTCTCTACCGAAATTGACAAAGCTATTGATGAGTCGGAAATGATATTTATCTCAGTAAACACTCCTACTAAAACTTATGGAAAAGGAAAGGGAATGGCTGCTGATTTAAAATATGTAGAGCTTTGTGCTAGAAACATAGCTGAGGTTGCAACAACAGATAAAATCGTAGTAGAAAAATCGACTTTACCCGTAAGAACAGCGCAAGCTATAAAAAGTATATTACACAATACAGGTAGTGATGTAAAGTTTAGTATTTTGTCTAATCCTGAGTTTCTTGCTGAAGGCACTGCTATACAGGATCTCTTGAATCCTGATCGCGTTTTAATTGGTGGTGAATCCGAAGATGCTATTGAAAGTTTAGCAAATATTTATGGAAGTTGGGTTTCTCAAGACAGAATTTTAAGAACTAATGTATGGTCCTCTGAGTTATCGAAATTAACTGCAAATGCATTCTTAGCGCAAAGAATTTCTTCTATCAATGCTATTTCTGAGCTATGTGAACATACTGAAGCAAATGTTACAGAAGTTGCAAAAGCAATAGGCATGGACTCTCGTATAGGTCCAAAATTCTTAAATGCCTCTATTGGATTTGGTGGTTCTTGTTTTCAAAAAGATATTTTAAATCTCGTTTATATAGCAAGAAGTTATAATTTACAAGCTGTTGCAGATTATTGGGAACAAGTAATAATACTTAATGATCACCAAAAAAGAAGATTCTCTGATCAACTTATTAGCACATTATATAACACTGTTTCAGGAAAGAAAATTGGTATGCTCGGTTGGGCTTTTAAGAAAGACACCAATGATACCCGAGAATCTGCAGCCATATATGTTGCCGACCATTTACTTAATGAACAAGCCGAAATATCCGTTTATGACCCTAAAGTTAGCGAATCTAGAATCCAAGCTGATTTAAATTATTTAAATACAAGATCAGAAGAAGAAAATAAAACATTGGTTAAAACCAATAACTCACCATACGAAGCCCTAAAAGATGCCCATGCCGTAGCTATTATGACAGAATGGGATGAGTTTAAGACTTATGATTGGTCAAAAATCTATGAAGGGATGAAAAAACCAGCATTCATTTTTGATGGAAGAAATCTATTGGATAAAGACAAAATGGAAACCATAGGATTTGAATATTCTTCGATTGGAAAATAATTATGTCTTCAATGAAATGGCTCAAATATTCAAGTATTGATATAGTGGGAATTAAATTTAGTAAAATGTATAACCCGAATAATTTTTAAGGTTATGGAAGAGAAAATTAGTGTCATTATACCAGTTTATAAAGTTGAAGAGTATTTAAATAGATGCATTGATAGTATAATTAATCAAACTTATAAGAATTTAGAAATTATTCTTGTAAATGATGGTTCACCTGATAAAAGTGGTGAAATCTGTGATTCTTATACCTCTATAGATGATAGAGTAATTGTAATTCATAAGGAAAATGAAGGTTCGAGTTGCGCCAGAAATGCAGGCTTGGATGTTGCGACTGGTGATTATATTTCGTATGTAGATAGTGATGACTATTTAGAGGTTAATATGCTTGAAACCGTTATGAAATACATGCTAAAGAATAACCTTGAAGTTCTAGAAATTGAACCAAAATTCTCAACTGGAAATAAAATTTTTGATAATAAATTTGCCATAGAAGATACGGTTACTGCAACAAATAGAATTATTGCCAATGTTAATTTTGCGGTATGGAGAAGAGTGTTCAAAAAATCTCTAGTAGAAGACATGAGGTTTATTCCTAAAATTATACATCAAGATGTGTTTTACACCATGGATATGCTAAAGAGAACCTCTAGACATGGTTATTTAAATACTGCATTGTACAATTATAATAGTGATAATGAAAGTATAATTAGAAGTAAATATTCACTAGAAAAAATAAAAATAAGTCAAAGAGCAACAGAATATATAATCAACAATAGTGTTGACCATCCTTCTGTAAAAAAAACAGTGGCTAATTACGTCACGTATTCCTTTACTGATCATTATTTTCTACTAAGTCGAAACACAAATTTTGATCCTGATAAGTTTTATAGAAAAAAATTAAAAAAAGGGATTTCAAAATCTCTAAGCTTTAATAACGCCAATTTTAGATCATTGTTGGTCATACTCTTGCCAAGTAAAATATTAGAATACATCTCCTCTGGGTATCAATCCATAAAATCAAGCTAATACCTAATGTCTAGAGTTGCCTTAACTATAAAAAATGCTTGGATTGCCTTATTATTTCAAGTAATTTATGTTGTAATTCAATTTTTTTCTAGAAATATATTTCTTGAAAAATTGGGTGATGAATTTATAGGTACCGTTGAGACTTTAAAAAGCATTTTGCAATTTTTAAACTTATCAGAATTAGGTATTGGTGCAGCTGTAGGGTTTTCACTATATAAGCCTATTTTTGATAACAATAGAGAGAAAATAAATGAAATTATTGGGTATTTAGGCTTTTTATATAAGAGAATAGGACTATTTGTTCTAGTTTCTGGTTTAATATTAATGCTATTTTTTCCATATTTTTTCCATGATACAACTATTAACATGGGCACTATAATATTTTTATTTATAGCTCTATTAACCAGTAATTTGTTAAGTTATTTCTTTGCTTATTATATGTTTCTTTTAGAAGCAGATCAAAAAAGTTATATAAATATAACTATAGGTCAGAGTGTATTTGTTTTAAGGTTATTATTACAATGTTTAGTACTTCTTTACTTTAAAGATGTGTATTTATGGATTCTTTTAGAGTTACTAACTCCTTTTATTTACATATTTATTCTTCGTAAAAAAATAAGACAAGTTTATCCTTGGTTGAATTTTAAATTTAGAGTAACTAAGGAAGTTAGAAAAAACAATGTTGCTCTACTTAAAAAAATAAAACAAATTAGTTTTCATAAATTAGGGACTTTTGTTAGCAACAGTACAGACAATATTGTAATCTATTCATTGGTAAGTCCTGCAATGGTAGCTTTTGTTGGCAACTACCAAATGGTTATGAATAATATTAACCTATTGGTAGGTAAATTGTTTGATGGGACAAATGCTAGTGTTGGAAACTTAGTGGCAGAAAATGACCTTAAAAATATGATGAAGGTGTTTTGGGAATTTATGGCCTTACGCTTTTTTATAGCTGGTTGTACCTCTATCCTTCTCTATCTAGGTTTTGATAGCTTAATAAGCTTGTGGTTAGGCGATAAGTATCTGCTATCCAATACGATTCTATTAGTATTAATAATCATATTTTTCATGTTACAAGTTAGACAACCTGTAGATAGCTTTAAGCAGGCTTACGGACTCTATGACGATATTTGGTCTCCTGTTATTCAGAGTGTTATTAATTTAGTACTCTCAATTATCTTTGTACTAAAATATGGTGTTATTGGTGTGTTTTTAGGAACGCTAATAAGTCAGTTTATCATAGTAATGCTTTGGCGTCCTTACTACGTATTTAAGTATGGTTTTAAAATTAATCATTTTCAATACTGGAAAGGTTTTGGCTTCCATTTACTATGTTTCGCAGCTACATATACTGTGTATCATTATATATCAATAAATTTGAGTGTTGAATCGAGTACTGATTTTCTTTCGTTAATTTTGAAATTGCTTAAATTTGGAGTATTGTTTTTTGGAATATATTTCGCAATATTGACTCTATTCAGTAGAGGTTTTAAAAATTTATTAGTTAGGATTTTGGAGCTTATTAAAAATAAAATTAAGTAAAAATGAAATATCTACTCGGCATTTTACTTATACTATTCGCTTCATTTACTGATATCTTTCTATTTAGAATTGGAATAATCCCATTGCAACCCTCTCAATTTGTAATCCCTCTTTTCTTAGTTGTAGGTGCTATCAAATACTCTATCTTAGATTTAGTTGATATCTTCAAATCTCATACATTTACAATGTTTGCATTTTTACTGTTTTTATCAATGGTATATAGTGCAGTTTCACCAGCTTCCCCAGACGTCATCATTTTAGATATAGTCTTAAATCTTATTACGCTATTGCTTTATGTCTTTATGGTTCATTTTTTTAGAACCGAAAAGAAGAGTTTAGTATTTCTTGTTATGTTTATATCTTTTGTTGTTCTTGCAGCAAGTGTATGGTATGACTATTTTGTTGGACTGCCAAAATTCACTAAAGCCGCAGAAGAAATGATAAGAAAAGGTGGTTTTGGAGAGAATCCTAATCAAGCAGCCTCTGCAATGAAGTTTCTTGGGCTTTGTGTTTTAGTCTATCTGGATTCTTTAAAAGGAAAAAGAACCTTATTTATTCTTGCCCTTCTTGTATCTGTGTTCTTAACATTTTCTAGAGGAGGTATCGCATCTGTTATTCTAATTTTAATATTTGGTACTGCAAATGAATGGAGTACAAAGTTTAAAATAAGTTCAGCTGTTCTTTTTAAGAGCTTCTTTAAAATGGCATTCCTCTTTACCGGTTTATACTTTTGTTTGGTGATGTTCGCAGGAATCATGAAAGCCAATTTTCCCGAATTTGCAAGTGGCGCTGGTGGTGAACGTATAGATGTACTTCTTGGTAAAAGTGAAAAAAGTGTTATCGCAGAAGACGTTGGTTCTGGCGGTGGTAGAGGTGATTTGCTTGTAAAATATTTTAAGTCATTTGCTAAAAATCCTATTGGTTATGGCACTGCTTACAGCGCAGATGAAAGCATAAATTATTTAGATACTCATAATTATTACTTGTACCTAGCAGTAAATTTTGGTGCTTTAGCATTAATCTGCTATTTAATTTATATTGGTTTTGGAATAAAACTTTCTTTTAAGGTAGATCAATTCTATTACCTGATCTTTGTTGTATTGCTTATATTTGAAGGCTTTGTAACACATCATATTTTCTTTAATAGATCCATGTTAATAAGCTTAGCGTTTTTTGATAGTCTTATTTATAGTAAGCACATTAAAAATGCATTTTCATAAATTCAAAATTATAAGTTATGATACAATCCAGATCAGATTATGTTGATTATCTAAAACAAGATAAGAAAGCTTTGGGATTAGGGTCTTTATCCCTTGTTTACAAAATTATAGGAATTGTATCACCAAATCCAATTTGGAAATTTCAAAAAACACTCAGAAAAGTTGAGTATTACATAAATTGTAAAAATAAAGGAATATCAAAATTATACCTTTTTTACCTAAAATACCGACTAAAAAAGATATCAATAAAACTTGGTTTCTCAATTCCACCAAATGTATTTGGGCCAGGACTAGCCATTGTTCATTATGGTACCATTGTTATCAATAGTGCCACTAGAGTTGGTGAAAACTGCCGTATGCATGCATGTGTAAATATTGGTGCTTCAGGCGGAAGTTTCGAAGCTCCTCAAATTGGAAACAATGTATATATTGCTCCTGGAGCTAAAATATATGGAAACATAAAAATAGGAAATAACATAGCTATAGGCGCAAATGCAGTAGTCGGTAAATCTTTTGAAGAAGATGGTTTTATGATTGCCGGAAATCCTGCTAAACAAATAAAAGAAATCAATATTAAAAGAATTATAAAGCATTTATAATCAATACCAAACGATTAGTTTTAGAGATGTTCATCATTTTTGATAATAATTAATCTCTATCTTGAAGAAAATCATATTTTAGACATTTTAAGCAATGAAACTATTGCAGTTTTATATCATGATGCTCAAAAGTAATAGGGAAATAAAATAATTTTTCAATTCTTTTAACTAATTAAAGTAATAATGATACAATTCATAGAATAATTTTGATAGATATGACTAGTTCATTGATATTCGCACCATATTGTTTTAAACTGCTAATTATTAATAACTTTAATTAGAATAAAATAATGCCCCAAATAATAAATTTCTAATGCCTGACTCAAAAACAAACATTTGTTCTGTCTTGCCCAACCTAAAACTGAAAACGGGTAAAATCAATTTCGACATGCGCTTTGCTGGAGATGGTAATATGCGAGATAAGTTAGATGGTTTAATATCTAAAAATAAATATTTAGATTACAAAACTATTTTAGATTTTCAGAATGAGGTTAAAAAAGCAATGGGAAACTCTCACTGTTTAGTTTCATCACCATTTTGGGAAAGTTTTTCTGTTTGTCTTATTGAAGCTTCAGTAAACCAGCGACCAATAATTATAAACCCTATAGGTAGTACTGCCGATTATCTCAATAATACCAATTCTTACATTAGGTAGGTTTACCTAATTTTATAAATAAATGATGAGCATTATGGAAAACTATGGCAAAGGCAAAAGACATGCTAACAAATTATTTAACGACAGTTAAAACATCTTTAATATCGAGACTATTTAGCTAAAACAAAAAGAATTATATCAGAAATATTAAAAATACAAATTAGAGGTAAATCCTCGTCATAATTAAAGACAAAGACATTTTCATATGCTTTTAAAAGAAAATCTATAAAAAAACTATGTGCGGAATATACGGAAGTACTATATCATATAACGAATCTCAGGTTAAAGATAAACTAAAACGAACAGCTTTTAGAGGACCAGACCAAATGGGTTGGAAGTTCTACAAATCTGACAACTACACTATTAATTTTGGGCACAATAGATTATCGATTATCGATTTAGATCCTAGATCTAACCAGCCTTTTTCTTATCAAGAAAATGTAGAAATTGTTTTTAATGGTGAAATTTATAATTTTCGGGATATAAAGGATAGACTTCATAAAAAAGGATATACTTTTAAGACCAAAGGCGATACCGAAGTAATTTGCGCAGCTTATTTAGAATACGGAGAAGATTGCGTTAACCATTTTAATGGAATGTTTGCCTTTGTTATTTACGATAAAATAAAGCATCAATTTTTTGGAGCTAGAGATCGTCTTGGTCAAAAACCATTTTACTATTACCATAATGGTAAAAGTTTTGAATTTGCCAGTCAAGTTTCTTCCATACAATTATATAACACAGGTTTAACAATATCGGAAAAAGCTATAGATTCATACCTTACATGGAGCACAGTTCCTGATCCACTTAGTATATTTAATGAAGTGAAAAAACTTCGCCCTGGTAGTTCCTTTGTTTTTAATTTAAACTCTGGAAGTTTCGATGTAAAAACGTATTGGGATATAGACCATAAAGGAGAAAACAAATTTCTAGGCACCTATTCGGAAGCACAATCCGAACTGAAAACTATTCTTTCAGATGCTGTTAAAATAAGGCTTTTTGCAGATGTTCCGGTAGGTGTATTTCTCTCTGGTGGTATCGACTCATCTCTTATAGCTTCATTGGCAACCAAAACATCACAAGCGAAAGTAAAAACATTTTCTGTTAAGTTTAATGACAAAGGTTTTGATGAAAGTATATACGCTCAAGAAGTTGCGGACCATTTGAATACGGAACACAATGTCATTGAATGTAATTACAAAGAAGGTATTGATTTAATCGAAAATTTTCATCATTACTATGATGAACCTTTTGCCGATCCCTCAGCGATTCCTTCAATGTTATTAGCAAAACACACAAAAGAGCAAGTAACAGTGGCATTGTCTGGAGATGCAGGTGATGAGAGTTTTATAGGATATCATCGTTACAACTGGATAAATAAGGGGTCTAAATTCATGAAGATGCCTTATGCATCAAGATTAGCAATTTCTAAACTCGTGTCCTTATTTCCAAATTACAGACTTAAGATTCTTTCGGAATATATGAAGTATAAATCTGTTGATTTAGCATATTTAGACTCTATTACTGGTGAATCTAAAATGAAGAGTAAGGATGTTGAAGAATTGAAATATCTTATGAATAGTGAAAAGAACTTATTGGAACGTGTGACCGATTTTGATATTAAAACGTATTTAAATTGGACCATTAATACTAAAGTAGATCGAGCTACAATGGCTTATTCACTTGAGGCTAGAGCTCCGTTAATGGATTATCGTGTAGTTGAATTTGCTGAAAGTCTACCAACAAAATTTAAATTTAAGGGTAATAATCAAAAAAGAATATTAAAAGATGTATTATATCAATATGTACCAAAACACATATTTAATAGACCAAAAGCAGGATTCACAATGCCATTTGAAGTCTGGTTTAGAGAAGATCTAAAAGATTATGTCCTAGCTGAACTAAATGATGAAGGCTTAAATCAAATTCCAAATATTGATGTGGCAAAAGTAAAGAGTCAAATTCAACAACACCTAGATGGCAGTTGGAATTATTACCCTATCATTTGGAAATTACTAGTTTTAAAACAATGGTTAAATAACAATAAAGGATATGTCATTAAATAGTCCTATAAAAGTTACTTTTATTTTACCTACTCTATTTGCTGGAGGTTCTGAGCGTATCTTCTCATTTTTAGCACAAAATATTGATAAGGATCGTTTTGAAACAACGCTTTTGGTCATTGGCAAATCATCTGACGCAGCATATGATATTAAAGGTATTAAAGTCGTTTTTTTAGAAAAGCTTCGTGTTTTAAATGGCATTCCTGCACTCTACAGCTATTTAAGAAGCTCAAAACCAGATATAGTCCTTAGCGTAATTGGACACTTAAATACAATAATGGCATACTTGTCCGTTTTTTTTCCGAAAACTAAATTTATTGCGAGAGAATCTACTGTTCTCAGTGTTGACGCTGAATTTTTTAATCATTCAAAAGGACTTAATCCAATAGCTTTACTCGTAAAAAATAGATTTAATTTTTTCGATAAGATTATATGTCAGTCCCAAGACATGCTCTCTGATCTTAAAAATGGCTTTAACGTTAAAAAAGACAAACTAGTTGTGATTAATAATCCCATAACCGAAATATTCGAAATTAAAAACCGCGATTTTAATGAGAATGTCCTGAAATTAGTAACCGTTGCTCGATTTAGTAAGGAAAAGGGAATTCCCAGAATTTTAGAAATACTATCCAAACTTACAATTCCTTTTCATTACACACTTATTGGAATGGGACCGGAAAAAGAAAGCATCTTTAGGTTGATTAAAGATTATGGATTAACAGATAAAATCACTCATATTCCTTTTACAAAAGACGTTTCTAAATTCTTAAAAGCAAATGACCTATTTCTTCAAGGCTCTTACTTTGAGGGTTTCCCAAATTGTTTAATAGAAAGTTGTGTGGTAGGAACTCCAGTTATCGCGTTCAATGTTCCTGGTGGTACTAAAGAAATAGTTGTAAACGGTATAAACGGATTTTTAGTAGATGATGAACATAGTTTTATAAAAAAAATAGAAGAAAATAAAATCTGGAGTCCTGAAGAAATTCGTAATTCAGTCCTTAATAAATTCAACAAAGGAAAAATACTCTCAGAATATGAAGAACTTTTTTTAAATATTTTAGAAAAGTAAAATAACCTATATTAAATTGATATCAGAAAAAACAACAAATTGAAAGAATCAAAACCAAATTTAAGCATATTAACATTATCTTTAGGAAGTGGTGGCGCTGAAAAAGTAATTAGCTTATTAATTAAAGAACTAAAAAACGATTATAATGTTAGTTTAGTTCTTTTTTATAATGTTGTCCATTTTCCAATTCCAGAAGAAGTTGATGTTATTATACTCTCAAAAAAAGGGGTTGACAGACCATATTATTTAAGGTTTTTCGACTTTATTATCTTTTTAGTAAAATACCATAGATTTACAAAAAAAAGAAACATTGATATTGCGGTTTCTTTTCTTGCTTTTCCAAACCTAATGAATGGAGTCATAGCTATATTAAATAAAAAAGTAAAAACTATAATTAGTGAACGTGGTTTCCCTTCAGATAATACAACCAACAAACTTTCATTGTATATTTCAAAGATGTTCTATCCTATTTTTTACAATAGATGTCATGCTCTATTTTCTAATTCAACACATATAAACCAAGACTTAAAAGATAATTTTGGAATTAAAATTCCAATGGAAGTAATTTATAATCCGATTGAAATTCCTAAAAAAACTATTACCCCAGAAACCTTAAATAATGACCAAAAGTCATTAGATATTATCACTGCGGGTACCTTAAATAAAAGGAAAAATCAGATAATGATTATTAGAGCATTAGTTGAAGAAGAGAATAAAGATAATCTTATAATTTTAGGTGGTGGTGAATTAAAAGATTATTTAGAAGACGAAATCATCAAATACAACCTGAACAATCAAGTAAAACTTGGAGGAAGAGTAAAAAACGTAAATAATTATTTGCTTAAAAGTAATTGTTTTGTGCTTTCTTCTTTTACTGAAGGCTTTCCAAATGCTTTATTAGAAGCTATGGCTATAGGACTACCATGTATTTCGACTAATTGTCTTTCAGGACCTTTAGAACTATTAAACGAAAATGAAGAAATAAACATTAGCAATGGTGAATTTTATATAGCAAAATATGGCCTTCTCGTTAATAATGATGATCACAAAGGATTACATAGAGCAATTGCATATTATAGAAATAATCCCTTAGAAAGAGAAAAGTATAGTAGATTAAGCTTAGAAAGGTCTAAAGACTATCAGATTAAGAGTATCTATGCAATGTTTAATCGATTTATACAAAAATAATTAGTAAAGTATTATGTGTGGAATTAACGGCATTATAAGCAACTCATATAAAGATTCAGGTATACTAAAAACTGAATTATCTAAGATGAATCAACTCATATTTCATCGAGGGCCAGATGAAGATGGCTTTTATATAGACTCATCAGAATCATTTTCAGTCGCCATGGCCATGAGACGTCTGTCAATTATAGATTTAAGTACAGGTAAACAACCTATGTACACAGATGATAATAAAATTGGGTTAGTTTTTAATGGAGAAATTTATAATTATAGAATATTAAAGGAACAACTAGAAAACTCTGGAGTAACATTCAAAACAACAAGTGATACTGAAGTGATTCTAAAACTATACGAACAGAAAGGTGTCGCTGCTTTTAAAGAATTGGATGGCATGTTTGCATTTAGCATTCATGATAAAAACAAAAACAGAGTATATATAGCACGAGATTTCTTTGGAGAAAAACCGCTTTATTATACTAAGACCAAAACTGATTTCGTATATGGTTCTGAGTTAAAATCTATTGTAAATTATTTACCAGGAAAACCTAATATTAGTAAAGAAGGTATGAATCTTTTTTTTAGGTTAACCTATATACCTGCACCATATTCTATTTATGAAGATATTTTTAAGTTACCAAGCAATCACTTTATTGATTTTGATTTAGCTAACGATTCTTTTTCTATCCATGAAATTGAAAAACCAAAACCTATCGAAAAGAAAAATATTTCTTTCAGCGATGCAAAGAAAGAGGTCTACAATAAGGTCATGGAGAGTGTTGAGAGCAGGTCTATTGCTGATGTGTCTTTAGGTACATTTTTATCTGGTGGTGTAGATTCTTCAGTTGTTACGCATTGTCTCGCAGAAATTTCAGACGAAAAAATAGAAACATTCTCAATAGGTTTCGAAAAGAAGACCTATGACGAAACAGATAAATCTCAAGTTGTTGCCAAACTTGTTAATAGTAACCACCACGAATTTATTGTTAAGGAAGATGATTTTAAAAATGGTATAGATGATATATTATTGAATTTTGATGAGCCATTTTCAGATTCCTCTGCCCTACCAACCTATCTTGTATCCAAACATGCGCGAGATTATGTTAAAGTAGCGCTTACTGGTGATGGTGGTGACGAAGTATTTGGAGGTTATAACAAATATTACATGGGTAAATTGAATAATAAATACACTTCAATTGTACCTAAAGGTATTCATAAACAAATACTAAAGCTATCTTCTGGCTTATTAAAATCAAAAGATGACAAAAGAGGTCGACGCTTTGCATTAAATAGATTATTGAAAGCAATTAATTATGATGGCAGTCAATATTGGAATATAATTTCATTGGCTTTTACTGATCAAGAAAAAATACAGTTACTAAAAGCTACAGGTCTTATTGAAGATACTTTTGCAGAATTCAAAACCAGATATAATCAGCAACATCCAAAAAGCTTAACAGATTTTAGAATGGTTGATAAAAATGTGAGTTTAGAAGGTGATATGTTGGTAAAAGTGGACAGAACAAGTATGTTGTGCTCATTAGAATGTAGAGCTCCTTTTCTCAATAAATCCCTTTGGAATTTGACCAACTCCTTACCGGAAAGTTACCTTCTGAAGGGTTGGAATAAAAAGCATATTCTAAAAGAGGCTTTTGCAGATAAATTTGCTCCAGGCTTTTTAGAAAAATCGAAACAAGGTTTTGGTGTGCCAGTCGGAGATTGGTTAAGAGGAAGTCTAAAATCTGAACTCGAATCTTACATCGATCCAAAATTTTTAGAATCTCAAGGACTTTTTAACAGTGACTATATAATTAATTTAGTGAAGAATCATATTTCTGCCAAAGCAGATGAAAGCATGCGAGTTTGGTGTTTTTATACTTTTCAAAAATGGTATTTAAACACATATTTAATGCTAAAGTAAGAATGAAAAAGATTATACGTATTACCACAGTACCTGGGTCGCTTGGCATCCTATTAAAAGGCCAATTACGCTTTATGAATCATCATTATGAAATAATTGGTATTTCTAGTGAAGGTTCTGTACTTAACAATGTGAGTAATGATGAAGGCATAAGAACAATTCCTGTTAATATGACAAGGGAAATAACCCCTTTTAAAGACTTAAAGGCACTATTTGAATTATATAAAATCTTTAAAAAAGAAAAGCCAAGTATAGTACATACGCACACTCCAAAAGCTGGTACCTTAGGCATGATAGCTGCGAAATTGGCCGGTGTACCTCACCGATTACATACCATTGCCGGACTTCCACTGCTCGAAGCTCAAGGCAATAAACGTAAACTCTTAAATATAGTAGAGAAGCTCACATATTCTTGTGCCACATTGGTATTACCAAATTCCTTTGCCATGCAAGACGTTGTAATCAAAGAGAAATTCTGTAAGAGAGATAAACTTAGTGTTATTGGTAATGGAAGCTCTAATGGCATTGACACTGCTCATTATGATAGAAAAATGGTATCTAATGAAGACATAGATAATCTAAAACAAAAACTAAATATTAAACCAACAGATACTGTTTTTTTATTTATCGGAAGAATTGTAAAAGATAAAGGCATAAACGAATTAGTAAAGGCTTTTGATACAATAAGCAAAAACAATTCAAATATTAAGTTAGTTATTGTGGGGCCTAGCGAGAAAGAATTGGATCCAATAGAGCAGGATACCGAATCAATAATAAAAAGGAATCAAAACATTCATGAAATAGGAATGGTAAAAGATATAAGACCTTATGTTGCTATAAGCAATATTCTTACGTTCCCTAGCTATAGAGAAGGATTTCCCAATGTAGTTTTACAAGCTAGTTGTATGGAAATGCCATGTATAGTAACGGACATTAATGGTTGTAATGAAATTATCACTCATAATTACAACGGACTGATTATCCCACCTAAGGATAGTGATGCGCTAAAAAATGCTATGTTAGATTTACTGAACAATCCTCAAAAAGCAAAAGAACTTGCATTAAATGCCCGATCAAATATCATCAAGAAATACAAGAGAGAATTCATTTGGGAAGAACTCTTAAATCTTTATAAAACCTTAGAGTAATGAAAATATATAGAAATTTCATTAAACGCATCTTTGATTTTTTTGCAGCATTGGTTGGATTGCTAATTGTTTCACCAATATTCCTAGTTCTTGTTATTTCTCTTTTTATACTTAATAACGGAAAACCGTTTTTCTACCAAGCTCGTAGTGGTAAAAACGGAAAACTATTCACAATTATTAAGTTTAAAACCATGACTGACAAAACAGATAATGAAGGTAATTTACTGCCTGTAGTTGATCGTGTGACTAAAGTTGGAGGTATTTGTAGAAAACTATCATTAGATGAACTACCTCAATTACTGAATATTCTTAGAGGCGATATGAGCTTAATTGGTCCTCGCCCATTATTACCTAGATATTTGGATCGCTATAATAAAAGACAATATAGAAGACATGAGGTCATGCCAGGTATTACAGGTTGGGCACAGGTTAATGGCAGAAATGCAATAAGTTGGGAGCAAAAATTTGAATATGATGTTTATTATGTAGATAATCAGTCAATTTCTCTAGACCTTAAAATCGTTTTAAAAACAATTGATAAAGTCATTAACCGAAAGGATATCAACAATTCAGATAATATTGATATGCCAGAGTTTTTTGGCTCAAATGATTAAGTAAGTTGTAAAATTTAGACGATATTTATATCACTAAAAGATAGAATGAATTCATTAGGCAAGTACTTACTATCCATATATTTATTGGACTCAGAATGAATGTTCTTTCCATTGTCTATCAAAGCGACACTTTTCCAACCTAAAGCATTTGGTGCTACAAAATCTTTCTTCAAATTATCTGCAATGTAATAATATTGCATTCCAGAGATTGCCTTTTCCATAGCCTTAAAGTTATCAAAACTTGGTTTTTCAGAACCTATTTCATCAGAAATAACGATATGATCAAGATATTTCAGAATCTCTAAACTATCAATTTTGGCCCTTTGCGTTTTTGATCTACCATCTGTTATGATTCCGATTTTACCGCTTTTAGATTTTATGGATTCTATTACTTCTATTACCCCTTCAAACAAGTGGATATTTGGTTGATGGTTTCTATAAAGATTTATCAATTCAGTTTTATCCATTTTGAAATCTTCTGAGAGAATCTCAAATACGTTGATATTGCTTCGATACATTGAAAACATCTTAGAATAAAGTTGTTTCCATCCATCAGCATCAAGAGACTTGGCAATGGATTGATAGGCAGATTTTAAGTAATCTAATTCATTATATAATGTATCGTCCAAATCAAAGACGATAACCGTGTTTTTATCAACTTTTATATCCATGCACTAAAATTTCATCATCATATCTAATCATTAACAAATCACTTTCCCATTCATCAAATTTATCATCTATGGTCTTTCCTAGTAGAAATTCTTCAATAATCCATTTTGAGAAATTAGCACCAGATAAATATGATAAAGGATAGCCACCTCCAAATCGTGGATTTATCTCAATGGCATATATCTTAGAGTCATCTGTTTTGTGTTTAAAAAACTGAGCAGTTAAACAGCCAACCGCTCCATCAATAAAACTCAAGTTTTTCTTAATATAAGGGACTAAACAGTTATTAGCCGTTACTGCTTTGTATACTTCACCATCCCTTACCTCTATGCGTTTACGTGGTACCGCACATTTTAATTTATGTTCTTTGTTGTAATACAAATCGCATGTAAACTCTTCATATTCGTCATGGTCTAAATATTCTAAAAACATCAACTTATCATTTGTAAAATGATATTCTGTCAGTTCTTCTTTTTCTTTGATCAAGTATGTATCTACACTTCTACTACCATCTATTGGTTTAATAAATAAAGGGAGTTTGTAATCGTCTTTAGAATACTCCTGTGCCACATTAACATTATGATCAATAAAAAAATCGTGAATAACACGCTTATCCCTACATTTACTTACAAAACCAATAGACGATATGACGACCTTTATACCATGTTCTTCAAGCTCAGATTTATGCTTAGAAAGCTCTAATAATTCAGTATCTATTGTTGGTATAATTAATTGAATATCATTAATTTTACAGTTTTTAATTAATGCATCCATGTAACTTGAGTTGTCTAGTCTAGGCACTTTAAAACTACCATCTGCTATTTGACAAGCAGCAGACAATGAAGGCATGGCATCAGTTGCAAAAACCTTTCCGTTTTGATCTATTTTTTTTAACTCTTTTTGAAACGATCTTACTAATGAGACTCTTCGTCCAGCAGAGGTTATTAAGATATTCATGTAATTGAACTTAGGTTGATATATAATTAAAAGAGGTTAAATATAGTGTAGATAAAACAATACTGATAATTACAACCGATATAAAACCAATATTTAGGTTATAAAATGATAAATCGTAATGCTCATATCGACTGTATGATTTTTACTGTTAAAAAGATTCCAAGTTGTATTCTTTTTATAACTTAATTATTGTTAATTGTCTAAGAAGTAAAGTGATAAAGGTATTATTTCAAAAACGTGAATATTTGCTTTTTATCGTTTTAATTTGGGTGGTCTCAACTTATTGATGCATATTTAACCCATAATTTTAGATCGTGTCCCTGATCCCTCTATAGACATGAAATTGAATAGTAATGTATATTACTTAACAATTTTTGCTTATGAAACCTAAAATATGGCTGTCATCACCACATATGAGTGGTAATGAACAATCTTACGTAAAAGAAGCTTTTGACTCCAACTGGGTGGCACCTTTAGGGCCTAACGTTAATGGCTTTGAAAACGATTTACAATCCTACCTCAATGAAGATGTTCATGTTGCTGCATTAGCATCTGGTACTTCTGCCTTACATCTATGTCTTATTTTATTAGGAGTTAGTTATGGAGATGAAGTTATATGTCAAAGTAAAACATTTTCAGCTTCTGCAAATCCTATTGCGTACCAAGGTGCTTTACCAGTTTTTGTTGATAGTGAAATAGACACATGGAATATGTGCCCTATTCAGCTAGAAAGAGCTATAAAAGATAGAATTTCAAAGGGTAAAACACCTAAAGCGATCATAGCTGTGCATTTATATGGTATGCCGTATAATGTTGAAGAAATTAATACGATAGCAGCAAAATATAATATTCCTGTTGTAGAAGACAGCGCTGAGTCACTAGGAAGTCACTACAAAAATCAAAACTGTGGAACTTTTGGTGATTTATCAATATTGTCATTTAATGGTAATAAAATTATAACAACCTCTGGTGGTGGCGCAATTGTAACTAAGACAAAAGAACAGAAGGAAAAAGCTGTTTTCTTAGCAACACAGGCAAGAGATAATGCACCACATTATCAACATTCTCATATTGGTTATAATTACAGAATGTCTAATATTGTTGCTGGTATTGGTCGTGGGCAAATGACTATTTTAGATAGTCATGTTGCTAAACGCCGTTCTAATCATGCAGTCTATGAAAAAGCATTTGCTCATATTGATAAGATTACATTTCTCAAAGAACCAAAAGGTTATTTTTCTAACCGTTGGTTAACATGTATCCTTTTAGATTCTCAGTCAACAAGAGAAGGATTAAGATTGGCCTTAGAAAAGGAAAATATTGAATCTAGACCTTTATGGAAACCTATGCATCAACAACCTGTTTTTAAGGATGCTCCTAAGTATTTGAATGGTGTATCAGACGACTTATTCGAAAGAGGTCTCTGTTTACCTAGTGGTTCAAATCTCACTGATGTTGAATTAGATAGAGTAACTTCTGCTATAAATACGTATTTTGCATCATGTTAATAAAGTTCCTAAATAACATATCTAAAAAATATGCCTCAAAATGGCTTGTACTTATATTTGATATAGGTATCATAGTGGCTACGTTTTTCTTAGCCTATCTAATCCGTTATAATTTTAAAATTGAGTTTGACTTTTTTACACTATTAAATCAAATTCCGTTTGTTATAGCAGCTGCAATAATTAGTTTTATAGCGGTTGGATCTTACAAAGGTGTTGTAAGATATACAGGGTTTAAGGATATTGTAAATATAATAATTGGTGCAAATATTTTGGCAACAATACTTGTATGCTGCACCTTCTTAAGTCGAAAATTCGACGTCTCAGAAAGTCTCTTTAATATTTCTGGTTCTATAATATATATTCACCTTCTACTTAATATATTATTCTTAATTGGAGCTAAACTATTTATAAAGTCACTTTATAACTATATCACCAATGACATTAAGACCATCAAAAAAGTTTTAGTTTTTGGTGCTGGTAATTCCGGTATGCTTACGTATGATGCTATTCAAAATGATACAAAAAGCAATTTAGAGATTGTTGGATTTATTGATGATGATGCAAGAAAAATTGGAAAAAAAATAAACTTATTAAGAGTTTACGATATTCAGAATATTACTAAAAAGTTTATCCAAAAGAATAGTATCGACGAAGTCATAATATCTATACAGAATATTGATCCTTCTCGACTCTTGCAAATTACTGGTAATCTTTTCTCTCTCGGTCTTAAGGTTAAAATTGTGCCACCTGTTCAAAATTGGATTGATGGTGATTTAAGTGCAGGACAAATTAAAGAAGTGAAAATTGAAGACTTACTCGGAAGAGACCCTATTGATATTAAAAACCCAGATTTAGAAGAACAATACGACAATAACGTTATTCTTATTACAGGTGCTGCCGGCTCTATTGGTAGTGAAATTGCAAGAAAGGCAAGTTTGTATAATTACAAAAAACTTGTTTTAATAGACAATGCTGAATCTGCGCTGTATGAAATTCAACAAGAATTTAAACAAAAAGGCCTAGAAAACATTGAAGCCATTGTTGCTGATGTAAGAAATAAGACGAGAATCGATCAAATATTTAATCTGTATAAACCAAAAATTGTTTTTCATGCTGCAGCATATAAACATGTACCATTGATGGAAAACAACCCTTTTGAAGCAGTAAGTGTTAATATTTGCGGCACGAAAAATGTTGCTGATATGGCCGTAAAACATAGCGTTAATAAGTTTGTGTTAATATCTACGGATAAGGCGGTAAACCCAACAAATGTTATGGGTGCTACAAAACGAATTGCTGAGTTATATGTAACCTGCTTAAAAGGTAAAGGCAATACAAAGTTTATAACCACTAGATTTGGTAATGTCCTAGGTTCTAACGGTTCTGTAATACCATTATTTAAAAAACAAATTGAAAAACGAGGACCACTAACAGTAACTCACAAAGATATAACACGTTATTTTATGACAATTCCCGAAGCATGTCAATTGGTATTAGAAGCGGCGGCTATGGGCAACGGAGGTGAAATATTTGTGTTTGATATGGGAGAACCAATCAAAATATTTAACTTAGCAGTAAACATGATCATTCTTTCTGGCTTGCGTTATCCTGAAGATATAGATATTAAAATAACCGGCTTAAGACCAGGAGAAAAAATCTATGAAGAGCTTTTAGCTGATGGTGAAAACACAAAGAAAACCTATCACGAAAAAATTATGATAGCTAAATCTCGACATATTGATATTGAAAGTGTTGAAACGCAAATTATAAAAATAACTAATGTAAATTCATTGACGCAACCTTTGGAAATTGTATCGGCTATTAAAGCTTTAATTCCAGAATATATTTCTAACAATTCTACCTATGAAGTGTTAGATTCTAAAAAATAAACCAAATTATTCTAATTACCTATTAACTATGAAAATCCGTATCTTCCTAATTTCAATTCTAGCAATAACAATGGCAACGTCTTGTGCATCTCGCAAAGATCTTGTGTATTTTCAGGATGAACCTATTGGTGATGGCCTTCTGGATTCTACTCCACAGCAATTAATCTATAAGCCAGACGATATGCTAAACATAAGTGTATCTGCAGCAGATAATTTAGCTGCACAGCCATTTAACTTGCCGATTGTAGCCTTTAGTGATGATGTTAACAATGCTCAAGGAAATATGAGATTACAAAACTATCTCATTGACTATGATGGATATATAGAATTTCCAGTTTTAGGCAGGGTTAAAGTTGGTGGTTTAACAAGGACTGAAGCCACCGCAATGTTAAAAGAGAAAATTAAAGTATTCGCAACTGATCCAATTATCAACATTCGATTAGCTAATTTTACGGTAACAATTATTGGTGAAGTAAATAGTCCTGGGACTTTTACTATACAAGACGAGCGCATTACCTTACTCGAAGCTCTTGGTTTAGCCAATGACTTAACCATATTTGGTCAACGTAAGAATGTATTGTTAATAAGAGAAGTTGATGGTAAAAAAAGATTTGCAAAAATTGATCTTACTTCAATTAATGCGGTAAATTCACCATTATATTATTTACAACAAAACGACGTAATTGTTGTCGAACCTAATAATGCTAAAATTAGACAATCTAACTATAATCCAAATAATGGACTATTAATATCAGCAATAGGAACTTTAACAACTATTGTAGCTGTTTTTATAGTAAACAAGTAATATTTTAAGTATTTCATGGAATCTAAAACGACCCCATCCTCTAACAAAATTAGAAAGACTTTAAATTTATATCTTAGACAATGGAAGATAATTTCTTTCTGTTTATTTATCGCTTTAGCGATAGCATATAGCTACCTGCGTTATACAACTTATAAATACAAAGCAACGGCTACAATAAAGTTGAGAGATGAAAAGCAATCTCAAAAACTGCCAAGTTTAGAAGAGGTAAATAAAGGAGGTCTTTTTTCTGATGGAACAAATAAAATTAGAGATGAAATAGAGGTAATTACGTCTCAAACTTTAATTTCTAATATTGTAAAAGAATTAAAACTTAATATAAGGTATTATAACCAAGGCCAAATAAAGGAGCAAGAGCTTTATAACAATCCTCCAATTAAACTTAACTTTTTTGCAAGTGACTCAATTATACATCAAGTAGATACCACGCTTTATCTAAAAATTAAATCTGCTACAGAATTTATAATGTTCAAAAATGATGGCAAATCTATTATTGACAGAAACGATAACGAAGGCAAGAAGTATGCATTTGGTGATCGAATAAAAACAGGTTTTGGTGATTTTGTAGTTGTACCAAATGTTGACAAGTTCGCCCCAAAAGTTGGTAGTAACCTCAGAGTTTCAATGAACTCTGTAAGGTCTGTTGCTTCTAAATATCAAGGAAGTATAAAAGTTGCTACCGATGCTGGTTCTAGTGTTATAAAAATAGAACTCGAAGATAATATCCCGGAAAAAGCAATTGATGTCTTAAATCAATTGATAAGAGAGTATAATGACGATGTAATTAGAGAGAAAGAAGAGGTTGTGCGTGTGACGTCCAATTTTATCGATAACAGACTTCAAGTGGTTTCTCAAGAGTTGGAAGAAACTGATTTTACCGCAGAGCAACTGCAGAAAAGAAATAATCTTACAGCTTTAGACTCTCAGGCAAATTTGTATTTAGAGAGTGGTAAACAAACAGAAGCTCAAATTAACGCAACTTCTACCACGATTCAATTGATAGACTATTTGCAGGAAGAAATGCAGCAAAAAAATAAGGAGTCAGACTTGTTACCATCAAATATCATTGCAGATCCAAACGCTTCCCAAGTTATAAAGAGCCACAATGAGCTGGTCGCTCAACGTGATAAATTGCTTAAAAATTCATCTGATAAAAACCCTGTTGTTGTTAATTTGAATAACCAAATTAATGCCCTTAAAACGAACCTTGAAAGTAGCTTAGGAAACATGAAGCGTTCTAATGAAATAACGCTTAATAACTTAAACAAACAAGATGCGAGAATACGAGGACAGATTTATTCTGCACCAACTAAGCAAAGGCAATTTAGAGATATTGAGCGCCAAAGAGGCATCAAAGAATCTTTGTACTTATATCTTTTAGAAAAAAGAGAGGAATCTGCAATAAGATTGGGTATGTACTCTCCAAATGCCAAAATATTAGATAAGGCATATTCAGATTACATGCCTGTAGCTCCAAACAAAATGTTTACATACTTAGCGGCAATCATGCTAGGTTTAGCACTTCCTATTGGTGTTATTTATGCTAAAGATTTAATGGATACAAAGATTTATGATAAAGATGATTTACAAGATGTCATAGACATACCTTATTTAGGAGATATCCCTAAGACCAGTAAAAAGAACAAGCTCATCAAGAAAATTGATTATTCCCCTAAAGCAGAAGCATTTAGAATAATAAGATCTAATATCGATTTTATGCTTAAAGATAAAACTAATAAATCTAAAAAATTATTTATCACGTCTACTAAAGCTCAAGAAGGAAAATCTCATACAAGTACTAATTTAGCCTCGTCTATTTCATTTTCGGGTAAATCTGTTCTATTAATTGAAATGGATATTAGAGTGCCAAAAATCATGCAGTATCTGAATCTAAAACCTACTACTGATATTGGATTATCAGATTATATTTCTGACAAGAGAATTAAACCTGGTGATATTGTAAATAAAGTTAAGGGCAATGAATTTTTGCAGGTAATACCGTCCGGTACTATTCCTCCTAACCCTTCAGAATTATTGATGAGTGACAGAATAAAAGAACTATTCGATTATTTTGAGGATAAATTTGATTACATCGTCGTTGATACTTCAGCAGTAGGTTTGGTAAGCGACACACTATTAGTTTCTAAATATGCAGATATGTTTATTTATGTGATTAGTGCAAACAATGTAGATAGAAGACGATTAGTTGCAGTGGCTCAACCACTCTACAAAGAAAATAGATTACCTAAAATGACCATGTTACTTAACGGAACAGATTTTAGTAAAAAAGGCTACGGTTATGGTTACGGTTATGGTAATAGCCCTGGAAAAAAGACTAAAAAATGGTATCAATTTTCATAGAAGAGTCTATTTCTTTGAAGAGAAAATACCCATTAAATGATGAAATAATAGATTTACCTTTTTATCTCGTAGATATTGTTTAAAATTATGTAAACCAGACACCGTTTTAGCAATGGTTTTTGCTTTTAGGGAATTAGAGTCGTAGATAATATGACGTTCAAAAACATAATCTGTATCACACCAACGTTTTTTATAGTCACTTTCACCTTTAGAAAAATCTAAAGTTTTTACATTATTTTCTAGACACCATTCTACAAGTTTATAGATCTCAATATTTCCTATTCCGAGTCGAGAATATTCAATATCAAAAGTTCTCATTGCAACAACAAATGTATCTTCGAAAGCAAAGTTAATTGATATAGCAATTGGAACTTCACTATCGTAAATCACAAATAACGCTACTTTGCTTTCATTTATCATAGGAAAAAGGACCTCCTCATAAAAATCCCACATGGGCAAAAGCGTATTCTCAGTATTAATGCCCTCGAATCTAATTTCCATCATTTGACGGAAGTCCTTCAATAGTGTATCGTAATCATTACGATCTATGTCACCGAAAAACATTTTACTTGAGATGTTATGTTTTTCTTCCAACTGTTTCAGAGATCTTCTAAAATTATACCTACTCTTACGAGAACTATAACATTTTAAAACCACATCATCAATACTTTCGTACTGTTCAACATTAATGTAGAACCCCTTGTATTGTTTGAGTTTTATGACTTTTAAATCCCCATTAAAATTTATATCAGATTGTAAATATTGCGGAACATCATAAAGCAAAAAAGACTTTCCCTTAAAGTCCGTCTCCTCTTCGTTAATTTCATAAAACAAACCATTAGTGTAATTTCCTCCAATATTAACGTACTGCCCTGAATAATTTCCTTTTATAAATTTTACTCCATCTAAAAACTTAAACTCGTGCGCTTTTTGATTATTACCGTAATGTTTTAACCAAATGTTTACATAGGTTGAAGAAGAAAAAGGGTTAGATAACATGAACATTTATTTTGCCCAAAAGTACAATTTATTTTATAATTTTCGTCGACGCTTTTCGGCTTTTAGTAGAGATAATTCTCTACTAGTTTGCCCAGCAACTGACGTATTCTCCTCGGCTCTTCTAATTAAGTATGGCATGACATCTTTTACGGGTCCAAAAGGAATATACTTTGCAACATTATATCCCTGAGCCGCCAAATTAAAGCTTATATGATCACTCATACCATAGAGTTGCCCAAACCAAACATTATTATCTTCTTTAGAAATTTTATATGTCTCCATAAGCTCCATTGCCAAATAACAACTTGCTTCATTATGTGTACCTATAAAAATCGAAATGTCATTAAGGTTTTCTAGTATATAGTTTAAAGCCGCATTAAAATTATCGTCTGTTGCTTGCTTATTTTCACAGATTGGAGAGTTATAGCCTCTTTCTTGTGCTCTATCGCGTTCCTTTTCCATGTAGGCACCACGGACTATTTTCATTCCAACTTTAAAGCCTTTTTCTTTGGCTCGTTTATGCAGCTTTTTTAAATAATCTAATCTATCCCATCTATACGTTTGTAATGTATTATAAACAATTGTTTTATCAGTATTGTAGAGTTGCATCATTTCTTCAACCAAATCATCTGCTGCATCTTGCATCCAACTTTCCTCACCATCAATTAAGACTTCTACATCCTTTTCTTTTGCAAGTTTACAAACCTTATCAAATCGTCCTACTATTCTATCCCACTCTTCTTGTTCACTTTGGGTAAAATCAACTCCTTCAGTCTTTTTTTGATATAAATGAAAACGACCAAACCCCGTTGGTTTAAAAACGACAATTGGCATAGCGTCTCTCTCATCACAAAAATGAATGATTTTTAGTATTTTATTTAGGGCATTATCAAACTGATCTTTTGTTTCCTTTCCTTCTACAGAATAATCTAAAACAGAACTAACTCCTTCAGTGTAAAGGTTATCTATTACGGACAAGCAGTCGTCTTCATTAACACCACCACAAAAATGATCAAATACTGTAGAGCGAATCAATCCTTCGACGGGCAAGTTAGCCTTAAGCGCAAAATTAGTAGCAGCAGTACCAATACGAACCAAAGGTTGAGAAGAAATCATTTTAAATAAAAAATAAGCACGTTCTAATTCAGAATCAGATTTTAATACAAATGCAGTCCTTGTATTTTCAAAAAGAGAGTGGTCTATCATTAAGAAATAATTATTAATGCAAATATATTTATTCTAAGGCTTACTTTTTTTCTAAAAACTAAGTATTTTCACGGCATCAATTTAGATGATTTCTATTATGAACTCTATTTCTACAAAAAAATCCGTGGTTTATTTTAATACTGATGTTTACTCTGAACTCAATAACTACATAAAAAATAAGAAACCATCTACGATATTTATTCTTGTAGACACGAATACAAATGAATATTGTCTTCCTCATTTCCAAGAACAATTAGAGTCAGGTGACATTGTTGTTGAAGTTATGGAAATGCCAAATGGTGAAGACCACAAAACCATAGATATTTGCATGGGAGTCTGGGAAGCCTTATCTGAATATAATGCAGATAGAAAAAGCTTATTAATAAACTTAGGAGGTGGAGTTGTTACGGATTTAGGAGGATTTGTAGCCAGTACATATATGCGAGGTATTGCTTACATAAATATACCAACCTCTTTATTAGCAATGGTTGACGCCTCTGTAGGAGGAAAAACTGGTGTGGACTTAGGTGCTTTAAAAAATCAAGTTGGAGTTATAAATGAAGGTATTATGGTTGGTGTCGATACTTCTTTTTTAAGTACCCTTCCACAAAATGAAATGGTATCTGGTTTTGCTGAAATGATTAAACATGGTTTAATCTATGATAAAACATACTGGAATACGTTAACAAATCTTGAAGATTTAGATATTTCTGATTTAGATAAATTAATCTATGATTCTGTTGTGATAAAAAACAAAGTTGTGTCCGAAGACCCTACAGAAAAGGGTTTAAGGAAGATTCTCAACTTTGGGCATACCCTTGGTCATGCTATAGAAAGTTACTTCCTTGGGAATGGAGATAAAACTCCTTTGCTTCATGGTGAAGCTATTGCCATAGGAATGCTTCTAGAAGCGTATTTATCTACAAAAACTTGTGGACTAAGTCATAGTGAATTCCATACCATTACCGAAGGTATTTTAAAAACGTTTTCTAAAGTCCCAATAAGTAAGGCTGATCAAGAAATTATCATCAAACTATTGGTACATGATAAAAAGAATAGTCATGGTGTCGTTAAGTTTGTACTTTTAGAGGCTATAGGAACACCTAAAATAGATTGCGTTGTTAGTAATGAACTTATTTTAGAAGCTTTCGACCATTATTCAGCTTAAAGATAGCGCTCTCTTATAACTTGGTTGTGATGATTCTCGTGACCTGTTAGAATATAACCGATAGCTCTTACTGAAATTGGAAAGCCACTCGCCTCACCTATTTGTTCTAAATCTCCAGAATTAAAACTACGATATAAAGCTATAGACCCTTGCCTAACTATTTTATATTCCTCTATTAAATCGAATAAAGAACGTGAACCTGCTTTAGCTGAAACAACATATTCATCTTGATCAAAACCAACTAATGCCGTTTTATCTTGCCTTGCTATGCGCAACGCTCTATATGTAAAAATACGCTCCGTATCAATAATATGAAGTAAAATGTCTTTTACAGTCCATTTACCTTCAGCATAAGCAAAATTATGTTTTTGTGCAGGTATAGCTGAATAAAATGATACCACCGAATCTAAATTTTGTTTTAAACCTTCGACTATATTTAGGTTAGATGCTGAATCTATATAAGATTTATAGTATGGATTAAATTCTTTTGTATTTAAAGTTTCCGAAATCATAGACTAAAATTAAAAAAGCCCTTAGAATAACTAAAGGCTTTATATTGTAAAATCACGTTATTTAAAGCTCATTAAAAATAGTGTGCATTAACCGCTTTTTGTCATTAAGGCTTTCTTCTAACGAAATCATAGTTTCTGTTCTATAAACACCATCAATGTCATCTAACATAAATATAATTTCCTTTGCATGCATTGTGTCTTTAGCTCTAATTTTACAGAAAATATTAAATTTTCCAGTCGTAATATGTGCAACAGTAACATAAGGTATTTCTGTAATGCGTTCTAAGACAAATTTGGTTTGTGATGTGTTCTGTAAGAAGACACCAACATATGCTATGAAAGAATACCCTAGTTTTTTATAATCTAATGTTAAAGATGATCCTCTAATAATACCAGCCTCTTCCATTTTTTTTACACGAACATGAACTGTACCCGCAGAAATCAATAATTTTTTTGCAATATCTGTAAAAGGAATCCTAGTATTATCGATAAGCATATCTAGAATTTGGTGGTCAACTTCGTCTAATTTGAATTTTGCCATAATTGAATTATATTTATTAGATAAGCAAAAATAGATGATTTTTATTGACAATAACGCATTTTGATTGAATTATTTTAAACAAAAAGTGGTATTTTCTTATTATTCACTAATACGAAATCGTTTTCGTAACCCACTTTTAGCTCTAAATTTTCCAAAGTTTTTACAAAAGCACCTTTTACATCTATTTCTTTATGACCAAAGAATTTTTCTAACTTCGAAATTCTCTCAACAACAGGAATAAATTCAACTTTACCAGCTTTCAAGACTTCTTTGTATTGAATTGCTACATCAATAAGCACATTATCATCATCTTCAGAAATTCTTGCATTTCTTATAATAATATCGTGAAAGCATTTCGAATTTTCAGGAATTTCAAAATAGTCTTTGCTACCAGAAATATATATGCCATCGGATATAACGACCAGAGCTTTTATAAGGGCAATAAAAATGAAACGCCTTACCTCTTCCCTTTCATAATCATTCTTATAATGACCAGCTTCATATAAAAGTGTAGGAACTCCAAAATTTTGAAATGTATCGCCAACACAATTAAAATTAAATCCGTCATCATATCTCCCAATTGCATAAGGTATTTCGGTCTGCAATAATTCATTTATCTGCGAAATGATTGCCATGGCAGTCTTTCTGTTTTGGGTTAAGGAGCGTTTTTCATCTTGAGAAGGTGATAAAAAAGATAGTGTGGCTGCATTACCCGAAGTTCCAGCACCAAAAATAGTACGTTGCCCATGTAAATTAAAACAATAATTTGGTTTGAAGTCGGTATAAACTTCTCGTAATACTCTGCTTTCGGGCTGAGATAAGTCTTGAGCATCTCTATTAAGATCAATTTTATTGGCATTTAAACGTGTGTAACGCTCTGCACCATCTGGACTTAAAATAGGAATAACCATTAACGTACATGCCTTTAAAATACGATTCGGAATCTCATTATTGGTTTCAAAAAGATTAAAACAATCAAAAAGTGCCTTTGTAGTCGTAGATTCATTGCCATGCATTTGCGACCATAACAAAACTTTAATTGGTCCATTACCAAATCTTAAACTATAAATAGGTCGTTCCTCAACAGAATAGCCAACAACAGAAATTAATGATTTCGGTAATTTTGTTAAACACTTTTCTATGTGAGAATTGGTAACATAACGACCAAATAATTTTGGTGTTTTTAATAAAGAATACAAACTATTAATTTGCTGTAATTGCATTATCGAATTTTATTAAGTTACAAAAGTAATCATTTGATATTTTACAATTGTAAACAATTAACTTACGGCTTTTGTTACAATATTATACAAATAACATAAATTAAAGTATCAGACAACATACTAAAATTGAAAATAATTCAACGTATTTATTTTTCGTCATATAAATATATGATATTCAATATTTTATATATTAATATATTATTTTTTACTTTACATTATTTTATTACAAAAATGAATTATTTTAGATATTACAAATACTAATGTTTACTTTTGTAACGTTCTATTAGCAGAATAAAAGTTTACAATGATAAACTCCGCCAAATTTACTGAACGACTGCAAAAAGTTATTGATTTTTATGGTGAAACCGCTTCTGGTTTTGCAGAAAAAATTGGTGTGCAACGGTCTAGTATTTCTCATGTCCTTTCTGGCAGAAATAAGCCAAGTTTAGATTTTGTAATGAAAGTGCTACACGCCTATCCTGAGGTTGAATTGTATTGGTTAATGAATGGCAAGGGAGAATTTCCTAGTCAGCCAAAAATTTCAGAATCTCCAAATTCAAATATATCAGAACCCAAAATCGAATCTAAAACATCAGAGGCATATCCAAAATCTGACTCTGAAATAGAAAAAATAATTATTTTCTATAAAGACGGAACTTTTAAAAGCTACAAGCCTTAAAATTGATTTAGCGATTCATTATCTTTACCCAAAGATTTATGATGAGGCTAATTATTTTATTTATCGCAATGCTATTATTAACTAATTGTTATAATGTAGAACGCAATTGTTCGGATTTTAAAACAGGTACATTTGAGTTTAATTATACTGTTAATGGTACTGAAAAAACTGCCCGATTTATACGAACAGACACATTAAGCATTGACTATTTTGAAGACAAAGTGGACTCTTCTTCTGTTCGTTGGATAAATGATTGTGAATTTATTCTTAAAACAATTAACCCTAAAAATAACTCAGAGAAAGATGATATTCACATGAAAATACTTTCTACTAAAGACAATACCTATACTTTTGAATATAAACGAGCTATTAAAAAGCCTAACAGAGAATGGCGAATAGAAAAAGGTGTAGCAAAAAAGATAAATTAATATGCTAGATTTTTTATTGACTTACGATGCTATTATGGCATTGATAACGCTAACATTTTTAGAGATTATACTCGGTATAGATAACATTGTATTTATTTCTATTGCTGCAAATAAACTTCCTGAACATCAACGTAGCAAAGCTACTAACCTTGGACTCATATTCGCATTGGTACAACGTGTTGTATTATTATTCTTTGTATCTTTTTTAGTTGGATTGAGTGAACCTTTTTACACCATTGAAACAAGTTGGTTATCTGCTGGAATAAGTTGGCAGGCAATAATTCTATTTACTGGTGGTTTGTTTTTAATTTATAAAAGTACTTCTGAAATAAGGGAAAAAGTTGAAACACCAACGCATGACGAAGATGAAGTAAAATCTAAAGTCATAAAATCGCTCAGTAATGCTATTATTCAAATTTTAATTATTGATTTTATTTTTTCCATCGACTCTATCCTTACTGCTGTTGGTATGACCAATGGTTTGCATCCAAATCATAATTACACGTTGGTCTTAATGATTATAGCTGTAATGATTTCTATTGGCATTATGATTGGTTTTGCTAATCCTATTAGAAAATTTATAGATACATACCCAAGTGTTCAAATCTTAGGGCTTGCTTTTTTAATTTTAATAGGTTTTATGCTTATTACCGAAGCTGCTCACCTGTCTGAAACTGAGTTCTTTGGTCAAACAGTTGGTGCCATACCAAAAGGATATCTCTATTTTGCAATTGCATTTTCACTTTTTGTTGAGTTTTTGAATTTTAAAACAGTCAAAAAGAAATAGTCCAGAACACTAATTAAGACTCTGTAAAAGTTATAGAACGTTGTTTTTAATCCGCTTAACTAAAATATGTGGTGTTTTTAGGATGGGAGAATTTGGATTTACTATATTTCGCAACATTTATCACGTTTTTAAAAGAACCCAAATCTGTAAAACACTCAGTTAATGCTTTTTAACTCGATAGAATATCTAATTTTCTTACCTATAGTTTTTATTATCTATTGGTTACTTAAGAATAATTATAAAAATCAGAACATCTTATTGCTTATATCTAGCTATGTATTCTATGGCTGGTGGGATTATAGATTTTTGTCGCTTATTTTATTCAGTTCATTCTTGGATTATTTTGTCGGACAAAAGATTGAGCAAGCTGTTGGAGATAAAAATAAAAAACGTTGGTTGCTTGTCAGTCTTTGTTCTAATTTAGGACTTTTAGGAGTTTTTAAATATTACAACTTTTTTGCCGATTCCTTTGCTAATACTATGTCAACTGTTGGTTGGGAAGTCAATGATCTGACTCTAAACATTATTCTACCAGTTGGTATTAGTTTTTATACATTTCAAACATTAAGCTATAGTATTGATATTTATAGAGGACAGATTAAAGCAAGTAGAGATATAGTAGGCTTTTTTACGTTTGTAAGCTTATTTCCGCAACTTGTAGCTGGTCCTATTGAGCGCGCTTCTAACTTAATACCTCAGATTGAAAAGAAAAGAAATCTTAATATTACATTAATAAAAACTGGTATTTTTCAAATATTTATTGGGCTATTTAGAAAAGTTGCTATTGCAGATAACCTAGGTGTTTATGTAGATTCTGTTTATGGAAACTACGAAATTCATAATAGTTCAACACTTCTTGTTGCTACCGTATTTTATGCCTTTCAGATCTATTTTGATTTTTCTGGTTATTCCGATATTGCCATTGGTAGTGCTAAATTATTTGGATTCAATTTTAACAGAAATTTCAATTTCCCTTACTTCTCAAAAACTTTAACTGAATTCTGGAGACGTTGGCACATGTCGCTCTCTTTTTGGTTAAGGGATTATTTATACATATCCCTTGGAGGAAATAGAAAAGGTATTGTTATTACATACAGAAACTTATTGTTAACTATGCTTCTTGGAGGCTTATGGCACGGAAGCTCCTGGAATTTTGTGATTTGGGGAGCTATTCATGGTTTATTCTTAAGTTTTGAAAAATATACATTTTCAGCGTTAAAAATAACGACATTTAATGCTTTAGGTTATATATATACCTTCTTCGTTGTACTAATTTCTTGGATTTTCTTTAGAGCTCCAGATCTTCAGTCGGCATCAACAATAGTCACTGAAATTCTTAGTTTCAATTATGGTTCAATATTTATTGGTGATATTAATGCTTTTGTAAACGCTTTGCTCTTAATATCAATTGGTATTTTAATTGATCTTAAGATATTTAGATCTAATATTCCATTAGAAGATTATGGTGTTCGTTTTAACGCTGTAAAACTTTCGTTTATAGTATCTGTAATTATATTAATGCTTTGCCTGTTCTATTCAACAGCTGAAAACTTTATTTATTTTCAATTTTAGATTATGAACATAGAAATCGCTAAAAAGTTTTTTAAAATTATTATTCTTACGCTATTAATTAGCTATGGCCTGGATAAATTAGTATTCTTTGGTCTAAATAAGATTAGTGATAAAGTAATGTCTGGGCAATCTATTGGTAAGCTCAATCAATTCTTATTTATAAAAGACTCCACTGACTTTCTAGTTTTCGGAAACTCTAGAGCTAATCGCCATATTGATGTCGATTTATTCAGTGAAAACGGTTATAATATGGGTATTGATGGTATTGGTATTGCTTATAATAGTACACTCATAAATACGTTGTTAGAAGACAAAAAACAACTCGTTTTAGTGCATATTGATACAAAGAATTTTTTTGATGCTGACTATGATGGTTCAGATATTAGAGGATTAAAAACCAAATACCAAAGAGATACTGATATAACTTCTGCTCTTGAAAAATCCGGTCAATTATCTGTATTGCAAAAGTTCTATTATAGTATGAATTATAATGGCAATGCGATTGGTATTACAAAAAATTATTTTAGACCCAGTTACAATTACAAAACCTATAATGGTTACGATCCCATTTCTGTAAGTCCTGATCAAGAATCTATGAGAGATACTGTTTTATCAAATTTTGATTCTGATAAAGAGTGCTCAGATAATCATGAGGTTAATGTTATAGCTTTAGATTATTTAAAATCCATTAAAACCTTTGTAGATAAGTCACCGAATAAAACGTTTCTATTTGTTACCTCACCAATATATAATGATACTTGTAGCGCTGACAACACAAAGCTTAATCAAATTATGCAAGATTTAGGATTAAACTATTGGGATTACAGCAACCTTTATAAAGACATAAAAGACAACTCACTTTGGAAAGACGCAACACATATGTCTAAAAAAGGTGCTGAAGCATTTTCTAAACTTCTTATAGAAAAATTTAAAATTATTATTTCTAAAGATTAAAAAAGTTTAGCCTGCCCTTTATCATCAATATCCATATCATCACTATCACTAGTGTCCTCATTTATCGAATTACCTACATTAGAATTAGTATCTGAAGTTTCAGAAACTGTTTCTTCATCAATTACTTCTAACTCATCCGCATGCACTTCTTCTGGTGCTTCGTAGGGTAATGAATCCAATAAACTAATTTGGTTAATTTTATCCTTAGTTAATTGGTTTCCAAGAGCATTAATTCCTTTAACCGAAATGAATTCTTCAAGATTAACCTCCATATTAGGTTTACGATCTTTACCACGTTCTTTGGTAAACTCAACATCAGCCATTGGTCTCCAATCTGTGGATACAATCTCCAGTTGAGAGTTTGAGTGATCTGATATAAAAGATTCTTCTTTTCCTTCTTGTTCTATTAAAAAACGTTTAACGTAGTAACGTTCTTTCTCACCATCATAATAAATAGCAGAAATAGGTTTTTTAGGAATCCATTTTTCTAGTACAATCATATCACTATCAAAATGGGTAGTTAGCTCAGGAATAATTGTTTTTACCATTCCAGATTGTGTAATAATCAATAAACGATCTTCACCTCTAAATTCACCAATTAACTGACCTCTATCATCAACGTTAAGACGTTGAACTGTATCATCAAACCAAATTTTACGTGGTTTTAATGTTGAAACACCCTTTTCTTTAAGTTCAACACGTTTTATAGCATATTTGGTGACTTGATTACCCTTAGATGCTCTACCCTTAATAAGAATATCAGCAAAGTTTAAATCCCATTTTAACTTTTTTATACTTCCAACCTGGCGCAACATTATTGTAACTACCTCAGCTTCCCCATTTGGATTTGCAGAAAAATACCATAACACAGAATTTTTGCTTCCGTTGGTTAAATCATACTCACGGTCTCTGGTCATGCTTGTAACAGCAAAACGTTTCACATAAGATGGACCACCTTTACCATCACGGTAAATCATGTTATACACTGTACGTTTGTCTTTTTTCTTAAACACAGCAACATGAATTATATTCTTACCAATAAAGGTCTTAGAATCTACTTTAGTAACCATCATCTTACCCTCTTTGGTAAAGACAATGATATCGTCAATATCGCTACAATCACATACATACTCATCTCGTCGTAAAGATGTACCAACAAAACCTTCTTCTCTATTGACATAAAGTTTCGTGTTTCTTATAACAACTTTGGTAGCATCAACATCTTCAAAGACTCTTATTTCTGTTTTGCGTTCTTTTCCTTCTCCGTAATCTTTTTTTAATCTTTCAAAATACGCTATAGCATAATCAATTAGATTAGCCAAGTGATGTTTTACTTCAGCAATTTGATCTTCTAAAGCATCAATCTTTTGTTGTGCTTTATCAATATCGAATTTTGAAATACGCTTAATTCTAATTTCAGTTAAACGCGTAATATCTTCAACTGTAATTTTTCGTTTTAAATGTTTAATATGTGGCTGAAGTCCTTCGTCTATAGCGTTAATAACACCTTCCCATGTTTCTTCTTCCTCTATATCGCGATAGATTCGCTTTTCGATAAAAATACGTTCTAGTGAAGCAAAATGCCATTGTTCCTCGTATTCACCAAGTTTTATTTCTAATTCACTTTTTAAAAGCTCCACTGTATTGTCAGTAGAACGACGTAACATTTCCGTAACACCTACAAAATAAGGTTTGTTATCTTCAATAACACAACCTAAAGGTGAAATAGAGGTTTCACAACTTGTAAAAGCATAGAGCGCATCAATAGTTTTATCTGGAGATAAACCAGATGGCAAATGGATTAGGATTTCTACTTCTGCAGCAGTGTTGTCCTCGATTTTTTTAATCTTAATCTTACCTTTATCATTAGCTTTTAAAATAGAATCTATAAGCGATGAGGTCGTTGTAGCAAAAGGAATTTCTGTGATTGCTAATGTGTTTTTGCTCTGTTGCGCAATTTTAGCTCTAACACGAACCTTTCCTCCGCGCAAACCATCGTTATAATTTGTAAAATCTGCAATACCAGCAGTTGGAAAATCTGGTAAAATAGTAAAACGTTTTCCTTTTAAATGTTTTACTGAAGCATCAATAAGTTCTATAAAATTATGTGGTAAAATCTTTGTAGATAAACCTACAGCAATACCTTCACCTCCTTGAGCTAAAAGTAACGGAAACATTACTGGTAGATTTATAGGTTCTTTACGTCTGCCGTCATAAGAGGCTTGCCATTCTGTGATTTTTGGATTATAAACGACATCTAAAGCAAATTTTGACAATCTTGCCTCAATATATCTAGAAGCAGCTGCACGATCACCTGTTAAAATATTTCCCCAGTTACCTTGGGTATCAATCAACAAATCTTTCTGGCCAATTTGCACCATTGCATCTGCAATACTTGCATCTCCGTGTGGATGGTATTGCATCGTATGACCAACAATGTTCGCTACTTTATTATAACGACCATCATCTAAATCTTTCATTGAATGCATTATACGACGCTGTACAGGTTTAAAACCATCTTCAATAGCTGGTACAGCACGTTCTAAGATTACATAAGAGGCGTAATCTAAAAACCAATCTTTATACATTCCAGTAACCTTAGTGATTGTCTCTTGGTTACTATTATCTTCATTCAACAATTCATCATTTTCTTCTGACATCTACTCTCCTTGTTTATGCTTATTATTATGTTTTATAATTCTCCTCAAAGACTGCTTTACATATTTTAATTTTCTTCTATTTAAAAGTGTAACATTGAAGTGCTCATCTTGTACATTACCATTATGTTGAATGGAAAGAACTAGCGTTTTGTAAATTAAATAATTATGGACTTTATAACTCAATAATTTATGCTTAGCAAATTCTATTTTTTTTTGTCTGTAATTAATAAAATCGGTTAAAATCAATCCTTTATTAATTAGTATCAATTTTGCACCATCACTGTCGTACTCAAAATATCTTGCTATAAAATGCACAAAAATAAAAACGATAAATAAACCTAAAAACACATACAATGAAGCGTATGGAACTACACCATAGGATTTAAATACTGTAGCTAATAATATTGCAGCTACCAATAACAAAAAGTAAATGGAAATAATTTTATTTTTAACACTTCTGTTATCCGTTCTCATATAGTGTCTTCTACTAGATCAAGTTCAACTTTAAGATTTTCAATGATGAATTTTTGCCTTGTAGGTGTGTTTTTTCCCATATAGAAAGAGAGTAATTCTTCAATGGACATATCTTTTTCTAACATCACAGGATCTAAACGCATGTCTTCACCTATAAAGTGTACAAATTCATCAGGCGAAATTTCACCTAAACCTTTAAAACGCGTAATTTCTGGTTTAGGCTTTAATTTTTCTATCGCTTCACGCCTCTCGTCTTCAGAATAGCAATATATGGTCTCTTTCTTATTACGCACTCTGAACAATGGTGTCTGTAAAATATACAAATGACCTTCTTTAATGACCTCTGGGAAAAATTGCAAGAAAAATGTAATCAATAACAGTCTAATGTGCATACCATCAACATCTGCATCAGTGGCAATAACAACATTATTATAACGTAAATCTTCAAGGGATTCTTCAATATTTAGAGCAGCTTGCAAAAGATTGAACTCTTCATTCTCATAAACAATCTTTTTACTTAGTCCATAACAGTTTAAAGGCTTTCCTTTTAGACTAAATACCGCTTGCGTATTAACGTCACGTGATTTAGTAATACTACCAGATGCAGAATCTCCCTCTGTAATAAATAAGGTTGTCTCAAGATTACGCTCATTCTTAGTATCACCAAAGTGCACACGACAATCACGTAATTTTTTATTATGAAGACTAGCCTTTTTAGCCCTATCTTTTGCCAATTTCCTAATACCAGAAAGTTCCTTACGCTCACGTTCAGCCTGCAGAATTTTACGCTGTATTTTTTCTGCTGAATCCGGATTCTTGTGTAAAAAGTTATCTAAATTCTTTTTTACAAAGTCGTTTATATAAGTTCTAACTGTTGGTAAATCACCTCCCATATCTGTAGAACCCAATTTGGTCTTTGTCTGACTTTCAAAAACAGGTTCCATAACTTTTATGGCAATAGCAGAAACTACAGACTTTCTAATATCTGAAGCCTCATAATTTTTACCGTAAAACTCTCTAATCGTTTTTACCAACGACTCTCTAAACGCTGCTAAATGCGTTCCACCCTGTGTGGTATTCTGTCCGTTTACAAACGAATGGTATTCTTCACTATACTGCGTTTTACTATGTGTTAATGCAACTTCAATATCATCACCTTTTAGATGAATGATTGGATATAACATATCGGATTCGCTAATATTTTCAGCTAGTAAATCTTTTAGTCCATTTTCGCTATAATATTTTTCGCCATTAAAAACAATAGTTAGCCCAGGGTTGAGGTATACATAGTTTTTCAGCATCTTAACGATGTATTCGCTACGATACTTATAATTTTTAAAAATGACATCATCTGGTATAAAAGATACTTTCGTTCCTTTTCTCCTTGATGTATCTTCTAGAAGTTCTTGATCTGTAAGATTTCCTTGTTCAAACTCAGCAGAAGCTGATTTTCCATCTCTTGTAGATTCTACTCTAAAATAAGATGATAATGCATTTACAGCTTTTGTACCAACACCGTTTAGACCTACAGATTTTTTAAAAGCCTTAGAATCATATTTCCCACCAGTGTTCATCTTAGAAACCACATCTACCACTTTTCCTAAAGGAATACCACGACCATAATCGCGCACAATAACACGTTCGCCTTGCACAGAAATCTCAATGGTCTTACCAGCTCCCATAACATACTCATCAATAGAGTTATCCAAAACTTCCTTAAGAAGAATATAAATACCATCATCTGGCGAAGACCCATCACCCAACTTACCGATATACATACCAGGTCGCATTCGGATGTGTTCTTTCCAATCGAGTGAGCGTATATTATCTTCAGTATAGTTAGACTGTGCTGCCATAGAATTAAGTAAAATTTTTGCTGGAAGGCTAATATAAGACTATACCATAAAAAATGAAATATGGATGGCGTAAAGTAATTAACAATAATATACTCAAAATGTTGAGAACATTAGTATTAATGAAATATGATTCTAAAAAGCGAGTTGTCTGAGGTAGATACCTTATTTCCGCTTGCTTTTTGAAATTAATAGAATTCCAGAAATAACAACTAAGGTTCCAACAACCTGAAGTAAAGTAAGACGTTCATTTAAAAAGATTACAGCCAGAACTATTGTAGAAATCGGACCAATACCTGCAATAACCGCAAAGTTTGATGAATTGATTAGTTTTATAGACATAGATACCAAAAACGACGGAATAACTGTTGCAAAAACAGCAATACACAAGCCTAAAACATAAACTTGCCAAGGAAAATTAAAAATATTGACTTTTGAAAAAATCCCAAAGTGTATAAAAACGCAAATACAAGATACCAACATGGCATAAGCTGTAAAACGCATCACTCCAAATTTCGGAATCAACCAGCCACTACCAACTAAATAAGAGGCATACGTTATAGCGCTTAATAACACAAAGAAGCCACCTAAATAAGCTTCGTTACCTGAAATTGAAACTTCGCTTCCAAAGGTTACTACAATACCAATATAGGTTATTAAGATAGCCAGCTTTTGTTTATTAGTAATAGCCTTTTTTAGAAACCATTTATTAAACAATAGCACAATCGTTGGATATATAAATAGGATGATGCGCTCTAAACTTGCTTTTATATAGGTTAAGCCTACAAAATCGAAATAGCTCGCCAAATAATAACCTACAAACCCAAAAAAGACTAACCATAAATAATCCTTTCGATTCGACGTTTGTTTTCCTTCTTTCCTACAGTAATAGGCTATAACTATGTAAAACGGAAATGCAATCAACATTCGTAGTAAAAGCATACTAAGTGCATCAATATGATACTTGTAAGCTAATTTTACCATCACTGCTTTAGATGAAAATAGTATAACACCAATAATACCGAGAAAAACCCCGTAAATGAAAGTTTGATTAGATTTCATTATAGAAAATTAAAGCAGTTTATTTTTATTCGAAAACTAAAAATTTGGGAATTACGATATCCAAGCAAAGACCAATGACAGAAAAAGAGAAAACTCACCACAATATTCTTCTCCCAGAATATTAATTGTATATAAATCTAATAGCTTACAAAACCTTATTTGAATTATGTTGAATACATATGATAGTGTCACAAATATGATATTCAAACCAGATAGATCACGAATCCTAATCACTAAAGCAACAAACTCAACTTCGGTTTTCGGCTTTTTGCTTTAATAAAGCATTTCTAGTAATCAGCAGCCGCTTTAGATGTCGTTTTAAAAATAGCCAATCCACAATCTGACCTAAAACCCCATAAGGAGATTCAAAATAGAATTTATCAATCATAACTGTTTTATTACTATCTTCTTTAAAGACATGCTCATGCCTGTAGGCTTTAAACTCTCCCTTTACCATTTCGTCCACAAATAGGTAAGGTGATTCAAATTCTGTAACGCGTAAGATAAGATGTTGCGCAAAAATGAGATGATTTGTTTCCCAAGTAGTATAATCACCCTTTTCAACTAAACCAAAAGTTTTGCCTCTTATAGGTATTTCGGTAAACTTTTTTAAGGACTTGTAATAAAAGCCAATATCTCTAGCGAGATCAAAACAGACATTAATATCTGCATCGATTTTAGTTTTAACGGTAATTAGGGGCATAATATAATTTTAGATTAAGACCCAATTATTAATAAAATGTCACACAATATCTAAGCGTTATCCTATCGATGTCTTCGACAGACTCACACTGACAAACAATTAAACAAATAAACTGTTAAACGAATCAACAACTACACATTAAACAAGAAATGCATCACATCACCATCCTTAACCACGTAATTCTTCCCTTCTACTCGCATTTTACCAGCTTCCTTAACTTTAGCTTCACTTCCGTATTGCACGTAGTCCTCGTAAGCAATCACTTCTGCTCTAATAAAGCCTTTTTCAAAATCAGTATGGATGACTCCTGCCGCTTGTGGCCCAGTAGAACCAATAGTAACCGTCCAAGCTCTTACTTCTTTTACACCAGCAGTAAAATAAGTTTGCTGATTCAATAACTTATAAGCTGATCTGATTAACTTTGCTGAACCTGGTTCATCTAAACCAATATCTTGTAAGAACATTTGACGCTCTTCATAGTCGTCTAATTCGTTAATATCGGCTTCTGTACCTACTGCTAAAACCAGAACTTCGGCGTTTTCGTCTTTTACAGCGTCACGTACTTTTTCAACATAAGCATTACCAGTTGTTGCAGCACCTTCATCGACATTACAAACATACATTACGGGTTTGTCTGTAATAAACTGAGAAGGTTTTACAAAATCTGAATAATCTTCATCTGAAAACTCTAACGCTCTTACTGAAGTACCAGCTTCTAATCCTGCTTTTATTTTTAATAAAACAGCTTCTTCTTTCTGCGCTTCTTTATTACCAGTTTTTGCCGCACGTTTTACTTTGTCCAATTTCTTTTCAGCAGTTTCTAAGTCTTTTAACTGCAATTCCATATCAATGGTTTCCTTGTCTCTTATTGGATTTATAGAGCCATCAACATGTACAATATTATCATTGTCAAAACAACGCAGCACGTGAAGTATCGCATCTGTTTCTCTAATATTAGCTAAAAACTGATTTCCTAAACCTTCACCTTTTGATGCCCCTTTTACCAAACCAGCAATATCTACGATTTCTACAGTTGCAGGAATCACTTTTTCTGGGTTTACTAACTCTTCTAATTTAGACAATCTTGGATCTGGTACATTAACCACTCCAATATTAGGTTCTATGGTACAAAATGGAAAGTTGGCACTTTGCGCTTTTGCATTAGATAAACAGTTAAATAAGGTTGATTTTCCTACGTTTGGTAATCCTACAATTCCGGCTTTCATGTAATAAATTTATTTTTTTGCGAGTCTGCTTTTGGCAAGCAGGTGCAAATGTAGTTAATTAGTGGAATAGTTAAATTAAAAGTTTTTGAAATAATTTAGGAATCTATGTGTATGCGCTAAAACGGTCTGTCTATGAAATATAATGTGTAGAATGATACCAATTTTTCGGATTCATATAGAATTGAATTTTATATTTCGTTACTATCTTTTTATTCTTAAAATCCAAATTAAAAATTTCAGAAACCAAGGAAACAGGTGTAAAAATTACCTCGAATAATTAGGTGCCTCCTTAGTAATTGTCACATCGTGCGGATGACTTTCGTTAATTCCACTTGCTGTAATTTTCACAAATCGCCCATGTTCCTTTAAATTCGCAATATCCTTTGCTCCACAATAACCCATACCAGCTCTGAGACCACCAACAAACTGGTGAATACTTTCGTATAATTCACCTTTATATGGCACACGTCCAACAATACCTTCTGGTACTAGCTTTTTAATATCGTCTTCTACATCTTGAAAATAACGGTCTTTACTCCCTTGTTTCATGGCTTCAACAGAACCCATACCTCTGTAAGATTTAAATTTTCGGCCTTCGTAGATTATAGTTTCTCCAGGACTTTCTTTTGTACCTGCTAGAAGTGATCCCAACATCACTGTATCTGCACCAGCAGCAATAGCCTTTGGTATATCGCCTGTATAACGAATACCACCATCTGCAATTACTGGAACTCCAGTACCTTTAATTGCTGCGGCAACTTCTAGTACTGCCGAAAATTGTGGAAAACCGACACCTGCAACCACTCTTGTTGTGCAAATAGAGCCTGGTCCAATACCAACTTTTACAGCATCTGCTCCTGCCTCTACTAAATATTTTGCGGCTTCACCTGTGGCAATATTTCCAACTATGACTTCGAGCTTTGGAAATTTCTTTTTAATATCTTTTAACACCATCACCACACCTTTAGTATGGCCATGAGCCGTATCTATAATTACAGCATCTACTCCTGCTTTTACCAAAGCTGAAGCTCTTTCTACAGCGTCTCCAGTGACACCAATGGCTGCCGCAACACGCAGTCTTCCGAAGGAATCTTTATTGGCATTTGGTTTTTGAGTCACTTTAGTAATGTCTCTAAAGGTGATAAGACCTTGTAGCTTGTAATTATCATCAACAATAAGTAATTTTTCAATCTTATTTTCTTGAAGAATTAGTTCGGCATCTTTTAAAGAAGTTCCTACAGCTGCAGTGACCAAATTCTCCTTAGTCATAACGTCTACGATTGGTTTATCGTTTTGGTGTTCAAAACGCAAATCGCGATTAGTGACAATACCTTTTAAAGTACCTTTATCATCTACTATAGGAATACCACCAATACTATGCTCTGCCATATTTTGTTTGGCATCTGCAACTTTTGCTGTTAGTGGTAAGGTTACAGGATCTATAATCATTCCGCTTTCAGCTCGTTTTACACGACGCACTTTATCGGCTTGTTGCTCAATAGTCATGTTTTTATGAAGCACACCAATACCACCTTCTTGCGCCATGGCAATAGCCATTTTACTTTCTGTAACAGTATCCATCGCAGCCGAAACTACAGGAATATTAATCGTAATGTTTCTCGTAAATTTTGATTGAATACTGACTTCGCGAGGAAGAACTTCAGAAAATGCTGGAACTAATAAGACGTCATCGTAAGTGAGACCTTCACCTAGGATTTTGTTTTCGTGTGCTTTCATGGCAATTAAGATATAATTGCATGCAAATTTACACTTTTTATTTCATATTAAACATTAATAAATGATTAAGTCTAAATTAATGAAGACCATAAAATAAATAGATCTCAACTGAATAAATCTATGCATTTTATTTCATTAAAAATAAATCACTAAGACCCAAACATAAGCATGGAAAATATTTAACATTTCGTAACTAATTCTAAGTCAAAATATTAAAAAAATTATTTTTATTTATTCTAAATAAACTTGTTTAAGCTAAAATTAGACCTTAAATTTGCACGCTGAATAAATCATTATTTTTAATAAGTCTAAATAAATGAAATTAAAATTAGCCTTATCATTACTAGGATTAATTAGTTTTGTAAACCTACAAGCTCAAGAAAAGAGTAAAAAACAACAAAAAGATTCAATACAAAGGCTTGATGAAGTCATCATTAATGCCAATGCCATTTTCGGAAGTAAATATGTGGCAAAAAACAGAACCGGATCTTCTTATTATATTTCCCCAAAAGAACTTAAAAAATTCGGTTATACCGATATCAATCGTGCTCTAAGATCTGTTCCTGGAGTTACATTTTATGAGGAAGATGGTTTTGGTTTAAGACCAAACATAAGTTTAAGAGGAACTTCACCTCAAAGAAGTGCAAAAATATCACTAATGGAAGATGGTGTACTGATCGCGCCAGCACCATATAGTGCACCAGCAGCATATTACTTTCCTTCCGTAGGTCGTATGCAAGCTGTTGAAATTTTAAAAGGTAGCAGTCAGGTACAATTCGGCCCATTTACAACAGGTGGAGCTATAAATTTCATTTCTGCTCAGATCCCAGAAAAATTAAATGGTGAAGTGAAAGCAAGTTATGGCGCTTTTGATACACAACAACTATTGGCAAGAGTTGGAGATAGCAAACAAAATTTCGGCTATATGTTAGAATACCTGAATTTCGGATCTAACGGCTTTAAAAATTTACCAGATAATAGCAATACTGGTTTCGACATCAATGAAGTGACTGCTAAATTTAGGGTTAACACCAATCCTGATGCTAAACTAAAACAGGCTTTAGAAGCAAAATTTCATTATTATGATGAAAGGTCTAATGAGACCTATTTAGGTCTAACTGAAGCCGATTTTGATACTTCACCATATAGTAGATATGCATCTTCACAAGATGATAGGATGACAGCAGAGCAAATTCAACTGATGTTAACTCATACCATGGATTTTACCAAAAATTTTAGAATAACTACAAATGGTTATTACAACAAGTTTTCTCGTAACTGGTTTAAGCTTGATGATGTTATTTTTAATGGTGATAAACAACGCATTGCCAATGTTGTAAACAACCCAACACAATTTTCCGACCATATGGATATAGTCCGTGGAGATATAGATTCTGCATCAGATGCCTTATTGTTAAAAGCCAATAACCGTGTGTACTATTCAAAAGGAGTACAAACAAAACTTGATTACCACTGGTATGGTGAAAATACGTTTCATGATATTGAAGTCGGTCTTCGCTATCATTACGACGAAGAAGATCGTTTTCAATGGGAAGATGGTTACAGTATTGCGAACCAAGAAATGACACGAACATCTCTAGGAATACGCGGTGCAGAAGGTAATCGTATAAGCAGTGCCACTGCTTTTGCTGCTTATGCTATGTATAAATTAAAATACAATAACCTAACTCTTACACCAGGTTTACGTTATGAAAACATGATACTTCAACGTGATAATTTTGGCAACAACGATGCAAATAGAACAGGAAACGATTTAGCATTTCGCGAAAATAAAGCTGATATTTTTATTCCAGGAATTGGTTTTAACTATGCCTTTTCAGATAATGCAGCTGTGTTCGGTGGTGTGCACAAAGGTTTTTCACCTCCTGGTAGTGAAAGTGGAGAAGATCCTGAAGAAAGCATAAATTATGAATTAGGTTCTCGTTTCACAATTGGTCAACTACGAGGCGAAATGGTTGGATTTTATAACGATTACAGTAATTTATTGGGAAGCGATTTTGCAGCAACAGGAGGCACAGGGTCTTTAGATCAATTCAATGCAGGGGAAGTTGCTGTAAGCGGACTAGAATTATTATTAAATTATGAGTTATTACCAAATAACAAGAAGTTTAAATTACCCGTTACATTGGGTTATACATTAACCAATACCGAGTTTTTAAATAGCTTCGGAAGTAATGAAGATATTTGGGGAGAGGTTAATGAAGGTGACCAATTACCATATATTCCAATGCATCAGTTTAATGTTATGCTGTCATTTGAACACATTAAATATGAATTGAATCTTAGTGGACGTTATAATGGAGAATTTAGAACATTAGCGGGTTCTGGGAATATTCCTGATGATGAATTAGTAGCTTCAAACTTTATTATTGATTTTTCCGCAAAATACCACTTTTCAAAAAACCTAAGTTTTACAGGAAATATTATAAATATGCTTGATGAAGTCTATGCTGCATCTAGAGTACCAGCTGGTTTAAGGCCAGGACATCCTTTTGGTGCCAATATAGGATTAGAGTTTAGATTCTAAAATTTGATTGATTGGAAAAGGCGTTACTTAAATATGAGTAGCGCTTTTTTCTCTAGTGATACTTCGTAAAAATCTTTGTAGCCTCATTATATGCACTCTCAAAACTCATGGCATTAAGATCGTGCGCTTTTTTCTGAGTGAAGTAAGACAATATTTTTTCGGTAGGCATATTGCCAGTTAATTCATCTTTTGCCATTGGGCAACCACCAAAACCTTGTATAGCACCATCAAAGCGACGACATCCTGCTTTGTATGCTGCATCTACTTTTTCGAACCAGGTGGTTGGTGTGGTGTGTAAATGTGCACCAAATTCAATAGTTGGATATTTTGGAATTAAATTAGAAAATAAATAATCTATATTTTCTGGGTCAGAACTGCCAATGGTATCACTAAGCGATAAAATTTTTACGCCCATTTTAGCTAAACGTTCGGTCCACTCACCTACTATATCGACATTCCAAGGGTCTCCATACGGATTTCCAAAACCCATTGAGATATACACCACAACTTCTTTATTCGTCTTATTGGCAATCTCTAAGATTTCATTAAGTGTTACAACAGATTGCGCTATGGTTTTGTGCGTATTACGCATTTGAAAATTCTCGGATATTGAAAACGGAAAGCCTAAATAATCAATTTCAGTATGTTTTGATGCATCAGTCGCGCCTCTTGTATTCGCGATAATCGCGAGCAGTTTACTTCTGGTATGACTTAAATCTAGCTGAGCTAAAACGTCAGCTGTATCCACCATTTGCGGAATAGCTTTTGGTGAGACAAAACTTCCAAAATCAATGGTATCAAAACCCACACGAAGCAAGGACTGAATGTATTGCACCTTCTGTTCTGTAGGTATAAACTCCTTAATGCCTTGCATGGCATCTCTTGGACATTCTATGATTTTTACGGCTTTGTTCATTAACACCAAATATAGTGCAATTTAAACCATACTAAAATTCGAATAAAAGATTGTTAGACTATTGATAAGACAGATAGTAATATCTTCAATTCTTTATTAACTTTATGGTTTCCATATTATTATTGTCTTCAAGTTTCAAGAAATAAAATCCGTCTTGTAAATCTTGAATGTCTAAAGATTTAATATCAGAAGCCTTCTTAATGATGCTACCTGTCATATTTATTAGCATGAGTCTATCAATTTTCTTTGAAAAATATATGTAGTTTGATGCTGGGTTTGGGTACACAGAAATTAACTTTTCATCGTAGCCACCAACACTAAGTGTTGTATTTGTAGTTTGAACACCAGAAAGTGCTGACGTTCCGCTTGATGACGTATTACCTCCCATAACATATAATTCGTCATTAACGCCTTCTGCAGAAGCATGTCTACGATTAATTAAGTTACTTGAAGTTTCTGTAAACGTATTTGTTGCTGTATCAAAATATCCTGTAAAATTTTGATCAGAAAAATCACCTACAACATATATTTTGTTTCCCACAACAGCTGTAGCATTAGCTGATAATCCTTGTGGTAATGTATATTCATCTGTCCAAGCATCGGTTGCAATGTCATAAACATATATTTTATCGGATACGCTACCATTAAATCCTCCAATGACATAGAGTTTTCCATTAACAACTTCGCCTTTAGTTTCTAATGCAACTGGCATAGTGCCTAATTCGGTTAGTGTTAATGTCGCTGTATTGAAAGCATATAATTTATTGGAATAACCTGTAGCAATACTTCCGCCAAAGGAATAAACTATATTTCCATCTACTGATACTCCTGCTGCTGCAGCTGGTTCTGGGTTTACCAGACCTGTATTACTTACTGTGCCTGTAGATGTATCTACAACCTCAATAGCATCATTAAATGCATTGTTTGAAATATAACCATTAAAAATAAATAAGTTGTTACCTACTATTGCAGCTGAGCCAAACCGTTTAGCTATAGTACTGTTAGTTAAAACACTCCAAGAATTATTGGTGATGTCAAATTTAAACACATCCATAGTGTAGCCTCCAGCCAGACTAAATCCATTAGTGACATAAATATAACTACCATCATTAGCAGAACTCGTTGCACTTTTAGCACTTGGCATATCTGAGGCACTAATGAAATTTGTTGTTTGTCCATGAAAAAAATTACTAAATAGAAAGAATAAAAGAACACAGGATACTTGTTTCATATAAGGTTATTTAAAATTAGGTAGAATTTTACTTACAAAAATAATATTTTTTTTTAAACCATGAAATATCATAGTTTAAAGCAATCGTTTCCTATTCATAGAAATAGTCATCATAATATTTATTAGTTATTCCTTAATATCTATAGAAAATAACGTTTGGAGTTAAATGTCGACTGTCCTAGTTATAGTTGTTTTCTAAATCAGAAATTAAATTTAATACTTTTCTCTTATTCTTATCTGAATTTTTCTTATTTGAAATGTAAGCAATGACAAAAAGAATTATTGTTGCTAGATGAAAGAATATTCTATTTTCATTATTAAACTCAAAATTAAATATGGTGGCTTTTTCGTATAAGCCGAGTAACGCAATATTTAAAGCCACTAAAATAATAGTCATATATATCAATAAATGTCTAATATTATAATTCATTTTCTGCGTCAGTTTTTTAATAAACTCACGATTGTTAAAATCTGATTTATCAGAAATAATTCCATATTTAGCCTTGTATAGAGGTACTAATTTTATTGAAACACCAATTAATATCATTAGAAATGATATCCAATAATATTTATTTGTTAAGAATTCTGACAGTCGAATTAAACAAGCTATTACAAGAACAGCCGTAATAATAAGCAACTTGTTTCTTTCAGCTTTAGCGTTTCTTTCCATTTGATTTAATCGTTCAATTAATTCGTTATATTCAAGTGAATTTGATTTTTGTTCTTGCCACATACTCTTCCATTTTAAAATTTGCTCTTCCATGATCATTAGATTTTATCAGCTAGTTTCTTTTTAATTCTATTTACTCTTACGCCAACATTAGATGCACTAATTCCTGTTATATCTGCTATTTCCTTATAACTGTTATCTTCTAAAAGTAAACCAATTATGATTCTATCAATTTCTTTTAATGAAGAAATAGCTTTGTATAGCTTTTTAATATTCTCATCTTGTAAAGTTTCATATGTTTGATTACTTTCTGCTCTTAAATTATTAGGAATTAAGTTGGTGTGCTTAATTCTCGATTTGTTGATTTTATTTACGGCTTGTAAAGCCGTATTGGTTGTAATCCTATACACCCAAGTATTAACAGAACTTTCTTTTCTAAAACCATTTAAATTATTCCAAATTTTTATCAAAACTTCCTGAAATAAATCGTCTGCGTCGGAGGTATTCCCCATAAAACCTAAGCATAGACGATAGATTTTATCTTTTAAATCCCCATAAATATGTTGAAAAAATTGCTCCCTATTATACATTACCCAAAATAAATGAATTGACTTTTCCTGTAAAGTCCAAACCCGGAATCAACGATATAGGTTTTCCTTTACTTATTAGGTCAACTTTAAAAGGATATCGGTTTTTTTCGGTTTGGGATAGTGCTATATTTTGTATTAATAATGTCAGAATTAAAACTATCAATTTTATCATTGCAAAAAATTTGTTTACTCTTTAGATTAACAATTGACATATTTATTACATTTTTTTTTAAGTTTATTTTTAGATGTAGTTTTCTCAAATTGCACAACTATTTTTACTTCTATAACAAAATGAAAATACCAATCCCAATGAATACCAATATCTGAAGCCACTTAAGCCACAATCCCGAGTTTTCATGCTTTAAGGTGTAGCTTTTTATTTGTCCTGCCAATAAAGCTATTGAAGAAAAAATCACAAAAGACACTAACATAAAAATGCCTCCTAAAATGTAAAACTGCCAAACTGTACTCACCGTTTCACTAAACAGAAACCCTGGGAAAAATGCCAAAAAGAAAATCGTCACTTTAGGGTTTAAAACATTCATAAAAAATCCTTGAACAAATAAACCTTTCAAACTTTTCTTGGGTGTTACATTAGATTCTAAATCGATGTGCCCATCAGATTTAAACACTTTATAGGCCAAGTAAATTAAATACAAGGCACCTAATAGTTTAATTACGAAAAAGATGGATTCATTTGACGCAATAATGGCAGAAACACCAAAAGCTAATAACGTTGTATGAATTATACAACCCGTTATTAAACCACAAACTGTTGCCAATCCGTAGGACTTTCCATTGGTAATACTCTGTACTAATACAAATATATTATCTGGTCCAGGTGAAATGGCTAATGCAGAAGTTGCTAATGCAAATGAGATCAGTATTTCGTAATTCAAGCGATAAAATTTTTCACTAAAATACACCAAAACATATTGGATTTCTTGAATATTGAAAGCTTATTATTAAGTAATTTAATAACCTAAAATGACTATTAACAATAAATATTTATGAAGTAAAATAATTATGCATAAATTATAAAAAATTAAAATTTCTACAAATGAATTTAAAAAACTACTCGAAATTCTGTTTTACTGCTACATTAATTTTTTTGTTCAGCATCCGAGCTTTTTCGCAAAACATTGAATGTGGTTTCAAATACACTTCTGAAAATCAAGAGTATTTTAACTCCATAAAGAATGAAGTTAAAGCTTTGGAAGAACAATTTTTGCAGCAACAAACATTCTCAAGAAACTCAACCGCGACAAACTCGATACCAATAAAAGCACACATTATACGGCAGAGTAATGGTGACGGTGGCTTACCTTTAACGGATTTAGAGGACGCTATAACTGAATTAAACTCAGTTTTTGAAGTTGTTGGCCTAAGTTTCTTTTTATGCGAAGGCATAAACTATATTGATAGCGATGCTTTTTATGATTTTCAATCTGTTGAAGAAAATTCATTAACAAACGCTAATAGCCTTAATGGTGTTCTGAATATTTATTTTACAGGTTCAGCCTCTTCTAATGGCACTCCAGTTTGTGGATACGCCTATTTCCCTGGTGGTCCTGAGACTATAATGATGGTTAATAGTTGTACAGGCAGTGGTTTTGGTACATTACCACACGAAATGGGGCATTTCCTTGCTTTGTCTCATACTCACGGTAATAGCAATGTAGATGGTTCTTCTCAGGAATTGGTAAACGGATCTAATTGTGAATCTACAGGAGATTTTATATGTGATACACCTGCAGATCCATTGCTTCAGGGAAAAGTAAGTGGGGCTTGCATATATTTTGGTAATGATCAAGATGTAAATGGTGATTTTTATGTGCCAGATCCATTGAATATAATGTCTTATTCTCGTAATCAATGTTTAACAGTATTCTCACCTCAACAAATAGCTAGAATGAAGGCTATATATCAAATTTCTAGAACGAATCTTATTTGTCCAAGTTTTAGTCCAGATTTTGATGCTAACGTTACACTAAGTTGTGACTTAAGCCAAACGATAAACTTCACAGACAATAGTATTGGAGCAATATCATGGGCTTGGGATGTCGATGGAGATGACATTACTGATTATATAACACAAAACATAACGCACACCTATAATGAGACTGGTTCTTATGATGTTGCTTTGACAATATCAGATGGAACTTCAAATGCAAGTAAAGTTAAAAGGCAATATATCAGCGTTGGTGCTATGGAAATTAATACCTCGACGATAGCTCTTAGCTTAACACTAGATGATAATGCGTCTGAGACTTCTTGGCAATTTTTAGATGGTAATAATACTGTTATATACTCTGGAGGACCATATACTGGACCTTTTGATGCTAACAACACCATAACTGAAACTTTTACAATTAATACTAACGAATGTTACGCTTTTCAAATAAATGATAGTATTGGTGATGGTATTTGCTGTTCTTCAGGAAATGGATCATATCAATTAAGAGCAGATGATAATTCACTTTTAGCTACAGGAGGTGATATTGGTTATGGAGAAACGAACAACTTCTTCAATGGCACATTAAGTATTAGTGATTTTAGCTCAGAAAGTATAAGGTTATTTCCTAACCCTTCATCTCATAGTATAGTTATTACTACTAAATCTATACCAGATTCTTATGTGATTTATAACACTTTAGGTCAGATTTTAAAAACGTCTCAGGTAAAATCTAATACAGATCTTGAAATAAATATAGAAAGCCTAAATAGTGCTATGTATTTTATAAAGTTAACAAAAGACAGTGTAAACCAGGTTCTGTCTTTTATAAAGAATTAGAATAAAAAATATTAAATGGAAAAAGTGCATTAATTAATGTGCTTTTTTCTAGGACTTTATTACGGTCTTTGATGAATATGAACCTTTATGGATAAATCCAGTATATGTTTAAACTAAATCAGTACCTGCATCTAATTTTTCTAATACATCTTTTGCAGAATCAAAACCTCCTGCACCAATACAAATATATTATCTGGTCCAAGTGAAATGGCCAATGCAGATGTTGCCAAGGCAAATGATAGAATTATCTGATAGTTCAAAGTTAAAATTTGTAATAAAATACATTAAAACATAATTATTTGTAAAGATGCGCAATTACTTTCGACTTAAATTTATGAACAAAAAAAGTCAGCCATGAAAAAAATTACACTTACACTTATTTTAGTATTAGCATTACTACATACTGTTTGGCTTAGTGCACAGTCAACAGCAACATACGATATTAATTTTACAAGCACTTGGAATTCTACAGATCACGGGACAGTGCCTGGCAATGCTCATTGGTCTGACTTAGTTGGAGTAAACCACAATAGTAATGTCACATTTTTAGAAATGGGAGGAGTTGCTACGCTTGGTGTGGAGAATATTGCAGAGACAGGTGCAGGTGGAGAATTTGGCGCTGAAGTTCAAACTGCAGTAAATGCTGGAAATGCGCAGCAATATTTAAACCAATCGTTTTCACCTTTTGCTGCTATCAGTTCCGCAACGTTTAGCAATGTTACTGTATCTGAAGATTATCCACTTTTAACTTTATTGTCTATGATTGCTCCGAGTCCGGATTGGATGATAGCTGTTAATAGCCTTAGTTTATGGGACACTAGCATGAATAAATGGAAAGAAACATTTACAATAGATTTATTTCCATACGATGCAGGTACAGAAGATGGTTTTGGTTATTCACAAGAAAATCCTGAAACAGTACCTAGAGGAGTTATAACGAATATAGCCGGTGCTGCAGGTTATCCTTTCAATACTTCAAAAATAGGAACATTAACTGTGACTTTTAAGAGTACAACTTTAAACATTAAGGATATAGAAGCATTAAATTCTATTACTTTATTCCCTAATCCTAATAATACAGGTAGCGTTACCATTAGTAATTCGAATGATATTAATTCAATAGAAGTTTACGATGTTTTAGGAAAGAACATTAAAAAATTATCATTTGCAACGACAAGAGATGAACAGCATTTAGATACAACAGACCTTACAAAAGGAATTTATATTATAAGATTGACCAATACATCTGGAAATACGGAGAGTAAGAAATTAATTATAAATTAAACTTCAGTTAAAGATTTATTGCAAGTTTAGGACAATATCTAAAAAAACACATTTACTGTGTCTTTTTTAGTATTGCCTTGTTAATAGTCTTTACTAGCTTTGGGCCTTCATAAATAAAACCTGTATAAACTTGAACCAAATCCGCTCCTGCTTCCAGTTTTTCAAGTGCATCTTTTGCAGAGTGAATTCCTCCTACTCCTATGATAGGAAATGACTTGTTGCTTTTATCTGCCAAATATTGAATTACTCTTGTAGATTTTTGCTTTATAGGCTGTCCGCTTAAACCACCATTCCCAATGTCTTTAAGTCTTACATCGCTGGTTTTTAATCCAGTTCTATCTACTGAAGTATTACTAGCTATAACACCATCGAGATTGGTCTCAGTTATTAACTCTACAATTTCATCTAATTGAACATTATTTAAATCTGGTGCGATTTTAAGAAGAATTGGTTTTGAATCCTTAAACTTCGAATTTGCATTTTGAACAGCAGAAATTAACTCTAACAAATAATCTTTGTCGTTCAATTTGGCATGACTTCCCACATTTGGGCAACTTACATTAAGCACAAAATAATCGACATAAGGATGCAAGGCATTAAAGCATTCGAGGTAATCTTTTGTATAATCTTCAGGAAGTGTTTGGGTATTTTTACCAATGTTTCCGCCAATAATGAGTTGCCCTTTATTTTTTTTCAATTGCGCAATCGCGGCTTCAAGTCCTTCATTATTAAAGCCCATTCGATTAATAATGCCTTCATCTTCTCTTAATCTAAATAAACGTTGTTTAGGGTTACCTTCTTGAGCTTTAGGTGTTACGGTTCCTATTTCAATAAAACCAAATCCAAAATTGGCCAATTCATTATACAAAACAGCATTTTTATCGAAACCTGCAGCTAAGCCAACCGGATTTTTAAATTTTAGTCCAAATAATTCACGCTCCAGTCTTTTATCCTCAACCAAGTATAAGCTTTTAAACAAGCTTTTCATTCCTGGTAACTTGGAAATATTTCTGATTAAAGAAAATGTAAAATGATGTATTTTCTCTGGATCGAAACGAAATAAAATTGGTCGGATAATTGCTTTATACATGTGAGCGCTTTTGCTATGCAAAAATAAAGCAAATAGAATCAAATTAAAAGAAACTTGTGCCTTAACAAAGTGTTGATTATTTTTGAGTATAAAGCATTTCTAATGACACCAAAACAACATATCATAGACAGATTTATCAGCTACGTTACTATTGATACTGAATCTGATCCAAATTCAAAAACCACACCAAGTACCAAAAAGCAATGGGATTTGGCAAATAAATTAGTGGATGAACTCAAAGCAATTGGTATGAGCGATGTCAGCATCGACGATAACGCATACATCATGGCAACCTTGCCAAGTAATGTTGAGCATAAAGTACCAACTATTGGTTTTATTTCGCATTTCGATACCTCTCCAGACTTTACAGGCGCAAATGTAAAACCTCAAATTATTGAAGATTACGATGGTAAAGACATTGTACTTAATGATGAAGAAAACATTGTTTTGTCTCCAGATTATTTTGAAGACCTTTTACTTTACAAAGGTCAGACTTTAATTACTACGGACGGAACTACACTTTTAGGAGCAGATGACAAAGCTGGTATTACAGAAATAGTCACGGCTATGGAATATCTTATTAATCATCCAGAAATTAAACATGGAGCTATTAAAGTAGGTTTTACTCCAGATGAAGAAATTGGTAGAGGAGCACACAAATTTGATGTTGAAAAATTTGATGCGGATTGGGCTTACACTATGGATGGTAGCCAAATTGGTGAATTAGAATATGAGAATTTTAATGCTGCAGGTGCAAAAATTACGGCTAAAGGAAAAATTGTTCATCCTGGTTATGCCAAAGGAAAAATGGTAAATTCTATGTATTATGCTACGGAATTTATTAATGCATTACCACGATTAGAAACACCAGAGCACACAGAAGGTTACCAAGGTTTCTTTCATTTACATAGCATTGAAGGGAAAGTTGAAGAAACTACATTGAAGTATATTGTTAGAGATCATGACAAAGCGAAGTTTGATGCGCGTAAAGCATTAATGGAAAAAATTGTTTTAGATCTCAATTCAAAATTTGAGGCCGAAGTTTTTAAAATAGAGCTTACTGACCAATACTTTAACATGAAGGAAAAGGTGGAGCCTGTAATGCATATTGTAGATATTGCCGAAGAAGCAATGAAACAAATAGGTATTAAACCGCTCATTAAACCCATTAGAGGTGGAACTGACGGGTCTCAACTGTCTTACATGGGATTGCCTTGCCCTAATATTTTTGCTGGTGGCCATAATTTTCATGGACGTTATGAGTATGTGCCAGTAGAAAGTATGCAAAAAGCTGTAGAAGTGATTTGTAAAATTGCAGAGTTGACGGCCAGTAAAGCTTCATCTTAATATACTAATGAATACAACAAAACAACTAGCATTACATCTAAACCAAGTCTATTTTGGTGGTAATTGGACAGCATCAAATTTAAAAGATACCATAAAAGATGTTACACTAGAAATGGCTGTCAAAAGAGTCAATAACTTAAATACCATTCTAGCGCTTACCTATCATATTCATTATTACATAAGTGGGACTATGGATGTTTTAAAAGGAGGTGATTTAACCATTAGAGATAAATTTAGTTTCGAGCATCCAACAATACAAAGCGAAACGGAATGGAAAGACTTTCAAACTACCATCTGGTCAGAAGCTAAAGAATTTATTACTTTAATAGAAAAACTTGATAATACTATTCTTGAAACCTTTCTAGAAGAAGAAAAATATGGAACTTATTATAGAAATTTAGCTGGCATAATTGAGCACACACATTATCATTTAGGGCAAATTGTTATTATAAAAAAGATGATACTGAAGTCTTAAATAACGTGATTGAATATCATAAAAAAATGGCAAATAGCGCCTCCTAAAACAAACAAGTGCCAAATCACATGGTTATAAGGAATTCTTTGAATAGCGTAGAAAACAATTCCAATGGTATAAAACAAACCTCCAGCATACAACCACAATATGCCATTAGATCCAAGTGCTTCAGATACATTTGAAAAATCGAATATAATAAGCCAGCCCATTACTAAATATAAGAGCGTTGAAAAAACTTCAAATTTTCCAGTAAAAAAGAGTTTCAAAATAACACCAAATGCCGCAATTCCCCATACTACCCAAAAAAGTGTCCAACCTAAACTATTGGTTAAACTAATTAGTAATACTGGTGTGTAAGTACCAGCAATAAGCAGATAAATACTAATGTGATCCACAATTCTAAAATAGTGTTTACGTTTTTCACCTTTAACTGAGTGATATAATGTAGATGCTAAAAACAGAATTATTATTGAAATTCCATAAACAACAACACTAAACAGACTAAAAGGCTTATCAGGATCTACATATACAAGCAGTAATACCAATGCTGCAATTCCAAGAGCAGCACCAATACCATGCGTCCATGCATTGAGTTGTTCCTCTAGCTTTGTTTGAATTCGCATTTAACCTTTAGATTTAGGTTTAGATTCTGTCTTAGGTTTTGACCATTTATTAACGCAGGCATAAAAATCGATATCAAAAGCAGGATCTTGACGTTTCAGTCTTTCGTTTTGAAACGCACGTTGAAGAATATCTTCAATTAAATAATCCTCTTCTTCAACTAATGGATTGAATTCTTTTTTTAAGGAAATATCAAATAAACTCGCTGTATTGTTAAACCAAAAGGCACGCCAACCACTTCGCAACTCTTTAATGAGTTGAAAGGTAGTTTTGCCAGTTTGTCTATGAATCAATTTCACTAAGATTTGACCTTCCGTTTTGGTCAATTTTTTTAACTCTGCAGAGAACTCATTTTCTATGTATTTCTGAATAATCTTAGCATAGCGCTTTTTTTCACTTCTTCGATCTAATTCATCCAATCGTTTTTGCAATGCTTCTAATCGTTCTGCAGCTAACTTAGCGTAAGGATATACTTTAAGTGTTTTTCGACGTAGTATAATATATCGAATTCGCGCATCTCTATCTGCAAAATATAAGTTCGGTAGCACCATAACCTCATCTAATTCTACAGCTGTAACAGGAATAGAATCACCTTCAATAATCATATAATGCACCTGAGTTGAATCTTGTTTTACAGGATCTTCTTGGGCGAAAAGAGTCAGTGAAAAAAACAGTATTATGTAGGTAATATATTTCATGAATTTATATTATACTAAAACCATTCCAAAATTAAGAATTAATATATCCTTTAACCTTAAATTCGTATTAATATTATTATTTTTAAAGAAAAATTTTACACACATGGCTAAAAAGCAATTACTAAACAAAAAGTCGATGGACTTTTTAGAAAAATACCTAAATAACGCTTCACCTACAGGATATGAATGGGAAGGGCAAAAAATCTGGATGGATTATTTAAAACCGTACGTTGATGAATTTATTACTGACACCTATGGAACGGCAGTTGCCGTAATTAATCCAAAGGCCAAATTTAAAGTGGTTATTGAAGGACATGCAGATGAAATTTCTTGGTACGTTAACTATATTTCTGACAAAGGTTTAATCTATGTGATAAGAAATGGAGGAAGTGACCATCAAATCGCTCCAAGTAAAATTGTAGACATTCATACCAAAAAAGGCATTGTAAAAGGTGTTTTTGGGTGGCCAGCAATACATACCAGAAGCAGAGCAAAAGAAGAACCACCTAAACCAGACAATATTTGTATTGATATAGGAGCTAAGGATAAAAAAGAAGTTGACAAAATGGGAGTTCATGTAGGTTGTGTCATCACCTATCCTGATGAATTTCATATTTTGAATAAAGACAAATTTGTTTGTAGAGCCTTGGACAATAGAATGGGAGGTTTTATGATCGCTGAAGTTGCACGTTTACTTCATGAAAATAAAAAGAAACTGCCTTTTGGATTATATGTCACCAATTCTGTGCAAGAAGAAATTGGTTTGCGTGGAGCGCAAATGATTACTGAGACCATACAACCAAATGTTGCCATAGTTACTGACGTAACGCACGATACAACGACTCCAATGATTGATCCTAAAAAACAAGGTTTAGCAAAAATCGGTGATGGTCCTGTTGTGGCATATGCACCTGCAGTACAACAAAAACTAAGAGATTTAATTACAGACACTGCTGAAGAAAAGAAAATACCTTTTCAACGCGCAGCATTATCAAGAGCTACAGGGACAGATACAGATGCCTTTGCCTACAGTAATGGAGGTGTTGCTTCGGCTTTAATTTCTTTGCCATTGCGATATATGCACACCACTGTAGAAATGGTACACAAAAGTGATGTAGAAAACGTTATAAAATTGATTTACGAAACGCTCTTAAAAATAGAAGACGGAGAAACGTTTAGCTATTTTAAATAATAATACCAAAGCATATAAATAGTACACTGTCACATTGAGCGCAGTCGAAATGCTTAGGAAGTCAAAACAATGTAGTTTTCGACTGCGCTCAAACTGACATAGATTTTAAAAGCTTTTAAATATTTATATGCCACTAACTCACCTAAAAGATCAATTTGACTTTCCAGAAGATGTTGTCTATTTAAATACGGCTAGTTTTTCACCTGCTTTTAAATCGGTTGAGACTGCTGGTGTAAATGCAGTAAAAGCAAAAAGTCGTCCTGATTATTTTCAATCGTCAGATTTATTTGATCCTGTAATAGAACTTAGAAAATTATTTACAAAAATTATTGATGCAGATGACTACAATCGTGTGGTTACAATTCCCTCAGTATCTTATGGTATGGCGAATGCAGCTAGAAATATTTCACTTCAAAAAGGAGACGAAATACTTTTAGTAGAAGAACAATTCCCAAGTAATGTTTATATATGGAAAGAACTAGCGGATAAATTTGAAGCCAAAATCATTACCGTAAAACAACCAGAACATATAGCAGACTGGAATCATAAAATTCTTGAAGCTATCTCAGAAAAAACAGCTGTTGTTGCTATAGCTCATATCCATTGGGCTAATGGTTTTATATTTGATTTAAAAGCTATTAGAGAAAAAACAAAACAACACAATGCATTATTAATTATTGATGGAAGCCAATCTATTGGTGCACTACCCTTCTCTATTAAAGATATTCAACCAGATGCTTTAATTTGTGCTGGCTATAAATGGCTATTTGGCCCTTACGGTTGTGCCTACGCATATTATAGCGACTATTTTGATCATGGTAAACCCATTGAAGAGAATTGGTCCATTCGTTTAGGAAGCGAAAATTTATCTGGTTTAACCCAATACCAATACGAATACAAACCAAAATCGCAACGCTATGCTGCAGGAGAATCTGCAAGTTTTATTTATATAAAAATGCAAATGGCAGCTTTAAAAGAAATTTTAAGCATTAATCCTCAAAATTTACAAGAATATTGTAATGCTATCACTGAAGATGCATTAGTACAACTAAAAAACATTGGCTTTCGAAGTGAGGCACCAGAACTTAGAGCAAAACATTTGTTCGGTATAAGAATTCCAAGAACTATTGATTTAGAAAAATTAAAGAAAGAACTGAAAAATGCAAATATCATTGTATCGTTCAGAGGCGATTACATTCGTCTGTCTTGTCACTTGTTTAATACCAAAGCACATTTTGAAAAACTAGTTAAAACCATAACATTAGTCACACCATAATGGATGAATATATCGACATAGTAAATTCATCAGGAGAACCAACTGGCAAAACCGCTTTAAAATCTGAAGCGCATAAAAATGGTTGGTACCATAACACTATTCATTTATGGCTATACACATCGAAGGGTGAAATTTTATTACAGCAACGTTCGCATAAAAAAGAAATTCATCCTTTACTTTGGGATGTTTCTGCTGCTGGTCATATTGATGCAGGCGAATCTTTTATTAATGCAGCTTTGAGAGAGACCAAAGAAGAAGTAGGATTAACGTTAAAGGCTGAAAATGTTCAGAAAATCGGAACTTTTCTTCATGAAACCAATTATGGTACAATTCAAGATAATGAATTTCATCAGGTCTATATTGCAGAATTAAAAATAGAACTTAACCAACTCATTCCCCAACCACAAGAAGTTGAAGCCTTAAAACTCGTTTCATTTAATGAATTTGAAAACTTATTAAAGCATAGCGAAACAAATAATCATTTTATTCCAAGCAATACATCGTATTATATATTTGTTCTTAATACTATTAAAGACCATCTAAAATCATGACTTTACTCCTATTCGCAGTTGCACCAGTAATGGCCATTATTGTATATATCTATTTTCAAGATAAATACGAAAAAGAACCAGCGGGCTTACTTATTGCGAGTTTTCTTTTTGGTGCAATAGTTAGTATCATCATTGTTACAATCTTATATTTATTTACTGGACATTTTATTCCTATAACTGATGAATTTAGCGTGTGGCAACAATTTATACAAGCTTTCGTAGTGGTTGCATTGTCTGAAGAATTTAGCAAATATGTAATCGTAAAATATTTTAACCAACCAAAAAAAGCCTTTAACGAACCTTATGACGGCATTATCTATGCAGTCATGGTATCCATGGGTTTTGCTTGTACAGAAAACATTATGTATGTGTTAGAAGGAGGTTATCAAACAGCCATTTTAAGAGCTTTTACTGCTGTACCTGCACATGCAACCTTCGGAATTCTAATGGGTTACTTTATGGGAAAGGCCAAGTTTTCCAACAATAGATTTAAATTAAATATGGCTGGATTATTTTTAGCCGTTTTGTTTCATGGAGCCTATGACTTTTTCTTATTTATAGGATTTATTCCAGGAATTTCTATTGGAGCATTTATATCATTAATAATTGGTATCTTTTTATCGCGAAAAGCAATAAAACGACATCAAGAAAATTCGCATTTTAAAACGCCTCAAAAAACAATTGAAGAACATGATTAATTTCATGTTTTTAGAGCCTTTTAATGTATAATTTTAACCTCTTAAAAATGTAACTATGTATAAAATTAAAGTGAATGCTTCGCATCAATTTGATCTTTCCAAAACAGATGCTGAAGCGCTTGACTGTATTGAAATTACTGACAATACGTATCACATACTTCAAGAAAACAGTTCTACTAAAGCAACTATCTTAGATACAAACTTCAATAAAAAACTTTATACGGTTAAAGTGAATAATAATATTTATGAAGTTAACATAAATGATACTTTAGATCAACAAATTGAAGCTTTAGGTTTTGAAGTTGGAAAATCTAAAAAAGTAAACGATATAAAGGCACCAATGCCAGGATTGATTTTAGAAATTAATGTCAATGAAGGGCAAGAAGTTAAAGAGGATGAAGCTTTATTAATTCTCGAAGCCATGAAAATGGAAAATGTAATAAATTCACCTCGAGACGGAGTTATAAAATCAATCAAGGTGAAACAAACTGAGACTGTAGATAAGAATGCACTTTTAATAGAATTCGAATAGTATGAAAAAAATATTAGTAGCTAATCGAGGAGAAATTGCCATTCGTGTAATGCGAACAGCAAAAAAAATGGGTATTAAAACTGTTGCCGTATATTCTGAAGCAGATAGAAATGCGCTGCATGTGAGGTATGCAGACCAAGCTGTTTGCATTGGCCCTGCTCCATCAAACCAATCTTACTTAAGAGGAGATAAAATTATAGAGGTAGCTAAAGCATTAGATGTAGATGGCATTCATCCTGGATATGGTTTTTTGAGTGAAAACGCTGATTTTGCTGAATTGGCAGAAAAAAATAATATCATATTCATTGGTCCACGTTCTAAAGCAATTAAGATGATGGGAGATAAATTGGCGGCTAAAGATGCTGTTAAGGATTATGATATCCCAATGGTACCTGGTGTTGATAGAGCAGTTACAGATCCAACTGAAGCCGTTCAGATTGCTAAAGAGATTGGATTCCCCATTCTTATAAAAGCAGCTGCAGGTGGCGGTGGAAAGGGAATGCGGGTTGTTGAAAAAGAAAAGGATGTTGAAGAACAAATGAAGCGCGCCATTAGCGAGGCAACTTCAGCTTTTGGTGATGGTTCCGTCTTTGTAGAAAAATATGTCACTTCACCTAGACATGTCGAAATACAGGTTATGGCAGATAGTCATGGAAATATTTTACATTTCTTTGAACGCGAATGTTCGGTACAACGTCGCCATCAAAAGGTAGTTGAAGAAGCTCCTTCTGCTGTTTTAACTCCAAAATTAAGAGAAGAGATGGGACAAGCTGCGATTAACGTAGCACGCTCCTGTGATTATCTTGGTGCTGGTACTGTGGAGTTTTTATTAGACGCAGATCACAATTTCTATTTCTTAGAAATGAATACAAGACTTCAGGTAGAACATCCTGTTTCTGAATGGATTGCTGGTGTTGATTTGGTAGAACTTCAAATCAAAGTAGCAAGAGGAGAGCAACTAGTCCTCAAACAAGAGGATCTAAAAATTAATGGTCATGCTTTAGAACTCAGAGTTTATGCTGAGGATCCTATGAATGACTTTTTGCCTAGTGTTGGTAATTTAGAAGTTTATCAATTACCCGAAGGAGATAACATACGTGTAGACAATGGTTTTGAGGAAGGTATGGATATTCCTATTTATTATGACCCAATGCTATCGAAGTTGATTACTTATGGAGATACACGAGAAGAAGCCATAGAACTTATGATAAAAGCCATTGACAATTACCATATTAAAGGTGTTGAAACCACTTTAGCATTTGGACGTTTTGTTTGTGAACACGAGGCTTTTAGAAGTGGTAATTTTGACACACACTTTGTAAAGAAGTACTACTCACCTAGCCTATTAGAAGAACAGCATAAAAAAGAAGCTGAGATTGCTGCAAAAATTGCATTGAAGCAATATTTAGAAGATCAGAAATTATTGAGAGTCCCTAGTAAATAATTGTATGAAAACGAATAAAATTAGACCATTACTTTTATTGATCGGTATTTCTGTCCTAACTCACTCTTGCAAAAGTTTGAAATCTCAAAAGAAATCTACCGAATCAAAATTTGATCAATTATTTCTTTATCAAAATGGTAAAGAGAAAATTATATCTCAAGAAAGTGAATCAATTACCATAGACAAAAACAACTTTTCACTTAGATTTTATAACAAAAAATATAATTCAGAAGCCAAAGAATATTATTCAGCGCAAGTAGCTGCTTTTCTTGATATAGAAGATTTGGATAAAGTCAAAATTGGAATGAAGAAACAAGAATTAAGTTGTTTTAATTCTGGTTCTGGAATGGCGCCGGATTATAGTGGGAAATATGAAAATTTAATCTTCAATAGTACGGGCAGTCATTATTTAATTTATAAAAATTCTGATAGTAAAAGATTAAACCTACTCAATTCAATAAATGAATATCAAAAATTAGAATTTGAAATTAATCGTTTGTATTATAATAATGCATCAGTTTCGATGAAAGACACCCAATTATCTACTTTTTATTTAGCAATTTTAATTGATAGAAATTTAAATGGAGTCATTGAGAACAATGAGTTGACTAAAATGATAATCCAACTCAACTAGTTTCTGAATCAAGTTCAGTATAACAAAACATAAAAAAAAGATAAAACATACAGCTTTGCGCCTTTTGGGCCTTTGCGAGAAAAGAATATAAAATGGACAACAAAATAAAAGCACTTAACGATAAACTAGCCTTAGCCAAATTAGGAGGAGGTCAAGCCAGAATAGATAAGCAACACGCTAAGAAAAAGTTAACAGCAAGAGAACGTGTTATGTATTTACTAGACGGAGGTTCTTTTGAAGAAATTGGAGCTTTAGTGACACATAGAACTAAAGACTTCGGTATGGCAAATCAGCAATTTTATGGAGATGGCGTGGTTACTGGTTATGGCACTGTTAATGGTAGATTAATCTATGTCTTTGCTCAAGATTTCACTGTGTTTGGTGGCTCTTTATCCGAAACACATGCCGAGAAAATCTGTAAGATTATGGATATGGCCGTTAACGTTGGTGCACCTATAATTGGACTCAATGATTCTGGTGGAGCTCGTATTCAAGAAGGTGTACGTTCGTTAGGTGGTTATGCAGATATCTTTTACAGAAATGTACAATCTTCTGGAGTTATTCCTCAGATTTCTGCCATTATGGGTCCTTGTGCTGGTGGTGCTGTTTACTCACCTGCTATGACCGATTTTACATTGATGGTACAAGACACTAGTTATATGTTTGTAACTGGTCCTAATGTTGTAAAAACAGTAACGAACGAAGAAGTAACAAGTGAAGAACTTGGTGGAGCTTCTGTACATTCATCAAAATCTGGTGTAGCACATAAAACCTCAGCGAATGATGTAGAGTGTTTAGAAGATGTGAAACAACTATTAAGTTATTTACCACAGAGTAATAAAGAGAAGCCTCAAGATTTAGATTTCGAAATTAAAGAAGAAATAAGAGATGTTTTAGATACCATTGTACCAGAAAATGCGAATAAACCTTATGACATGCATCAGGTTATTAATGGTATTATAGACGAAGACTCGTTTTATGAAATTCATAAAGACTTTGCTGAGAATATTATCGTAGGTTTTGCACGATTAGGTGGAAAATCTGTTGGTATTGTTGCCAATCAACCTATGTTTTTGGCTGGTGTATTAGATGTAGACAGTTCAACAAAAGCTGCTCGTTTTGTGCGTTTCTGTGACTGTTTTAATATTCCGTTATTGGTCTTAGAAGATGTTCCAGGATTTTTACCAGGAACTGATCAAGAATGGAATGCCATTATCACTAATGGAGCAAAACTATTATATGCATTTTCTGAAGCTACAGTACCAAGAATTACTGTTATTACAAGAAAAGCCTATGGAGGAGCTTACGATGTTATGAACTCTAAACATATCGGAGCGGACATGAACTTTGCTTGGCCTAATGCCGAAATTGCTGTAATGGGAGCTAAAGGTGCAGCTGAAATTATCTTTAAGCGTGAAATTTCTAAAGCAGATGATAAAGAAGCTAAATGGAAAGAAAAAGAAGCTGAATATGCGGAACTCTTTGCAAATCCTTACAGTGCTGCCGAACGTGGTTTTGTAGATGAAGTGATTCTACCTCATAATACAAGACGAAAATTGATAAAAGCATTTAGTATGCTTGAAAATAAAGAAGTTGTGAAACCTCAGCGTAAGCATGGGAATATTCCTTTGTAAATAAAAACTAAGTCATAAAAAAAATGGTTTGAGTGATTATTCAAACCGTTTTTGTTTTCCAGATAAAATATTTAAAACTTAAGAACAACTTTAGTGTTTTTAATCAATTCAGAAATTAAATCTTCATTATAAGCATCTGAATGTGCTGGACTAAAAATACCTTTTGGATTGCCTTTGTCATTATCAAAATATTTTCCTGTGATTCCTTTGAACTCATCAGATACTGCCAATTCATATAAAACATCTGATCCTTTTGTCGCTGGCGACCAATGTTGCCCATAAGCTTCATTTGCCATACGTGTGTTCAAAAGTGAACCTGGATTTACAGCAACTACAGAAATATTTTCAAAGCGTTCTGCCAAGTTAAAGCTCCACATCGTTAATGCTAATTTGCTTTGAGCATAAGCTTCACTTTCGTTAATTGAGGCGTCTCCGTTTAAAGCACCAATTCTAACTGGTGATTGTGCCGCAGAACTTAAATTAATTATTCTTGTATGTTCTCCAGCTTCAAGCAAAGGTAACAGCGCATTTGTTAACACATAAGGTGCGAAATAATTCACAGCAAAACGAATATCTAATCCGTCTTTTGTTTTTTGAACTGGACTTTTAAAAATGCCAGCATTATTTATTAATACATCAATTTTTGAAAGTTTTTCTAGTATATCCTTTGACATACTTCTGACTGCATTTATGTCTGAAAAGTCCGCAACAAAACCATCTATATTCATATTATTAGACGCCTCTTTTACTTCAGCTATAACCTTATCTAACTTTTCTGGATTTCTACCATGTAAGTATATCTCATGACCATCTTTTGCTAATTGAATCGCTGCTAATTTTCCGATACCATCGGTACTTCCGGTTATTACAATTGTTTTACTCATACTGTTGATTCTTGTTTTAATTCTGAATGAAAATGTGGCAATACTTTTTCTGCCAGTTGTTGTAATGTATCTTCAATTTTGTTTTTATTGAAGCGTAAATTTATCGCTACATGATTAACACCTATCTCTTGTAAATTCTTAAAATAATTCACTAAATGATTTGCGCCAATCTTAAATCCTAGATGAATCGGTTCTGGTCTAAAATTATCATCTTCTTGTAAATCTACATATAAGGGTTGCATAAACGGTTTACTATACGCTTGAGGAATCAATTCTCTCCACTGTCTTATGGTATGCTGTTGCTGATATAAATTTCGAGGATAATACATCCAACCATCACCATGCTCAGCATTCCATTCTAAAGATTGTTGACTGTAACCTGTAATCAACATCGGAATTTTATGCGTTGTTGCTTTTGGTAAAACATCAATATCACCTTTTAAAGTTCCAAAGTGATTATTTTCTATAGCTGGAAAATCCTCTTGAGTTTTTCTAATATAGTCAAAAGCATCTCGGAATAATTCGCCACGCTTTTCATAATCTATAGCCATTGCAGGATATTCATCATAGCGATCTCCCGAAGCTACTCCTAAAATTACTCTTCCGCCAGATAATTGGTCTATAGTTGTTACAGATTTAGCTGCATGCACAGGATGATGCAAAGGCAAAGCAATACTAGAAATTCCTAAGGCTATTTTTGATGTTTGTCCGGCTAAATATCCTAAATATGTAAATGGATCATAGGTTTGACCTGCATCACCAAAAGAAGGCACATGAAAAGGCACATCTCTAATCCATAAGGCTTTAAATCCAAGCTCTTCAATCAGTTTAACGCGCTCTAAATGATGTTGCATAATTGGTACAGAACTATTTGCATAATTCTCAATAGGCACTACTACTCCAACACTCAACTTATTAAGCTGAAATGTATTATTAAATCCTTTATTTATAGTTTCAAAAGCCTCCATTAAACAACTTTACTTTTACACTTATTTCCAAGTTACAATCTCCTCTAATGGTCTTCTGGTTTTAGCGTGTGGTGGTTCTGCTTTTCTATAACCAAAAGCTGCCATGTAAGACAAGCCGTATTTATCGGTATCGACTCCAAATTTTTCTTGTAACAAAGCGTTTACTTTATCCTCATGAAAACCTTCTATCGGACAACTATCTATGCCAACTAGTGCAGCAGAAGTCATCATGTTTGCTAAAGCGATATAGGTTTGCTTAGAAGCCCAATCAAATAGCTTCTTATCTGAATCTAAATTAAAATCACTTTCTTGAAATTCTCTGTAGAACTTAGAATACATTTCAATTACATCCTCTGGGAATTGTTTCACTTCTTTCATCATATGCATAATATAGTCAGAGTCCCATTTTGTCATTGGTGCTTTCATACTTAAACCTAAAATAAAATGACTTGCAGTATCTAATTTTAATGGAGCTCCCCAAGCCACTGGCTTGAGTAATTCTCTTAACTCTTGATCTTGAACTACTACAAAATGCCAAGGTTCAAAACCAAAAGAACTTGGTGATAGATTTGCTGCTTTTAAAATAAAATTGATATCATCATCGGTTAACTTTTTAGTAGCATCAAACTCTTTACAAGCATGTCTGAATTGAAATGCTTTTAAAATATCTTCTTTAGAAATGTTTGATTTATTCATTATTTATTACAATTAATATTAAACTATACTTTTTATAGTAGCAAAACTAAGTATAGTTTTTTATCTTTGCAATAACGGTCAAAAATGATAGTACAATTTAATTACATAAAATGATGGTAGAAACACTTCAAAAAACATATACTTATAATGGTAAAGAATATCCGTGTTGCGCAAGTCTTACTATGGGTGTTATTGGAGGGAAATGGAAGACTGTAATTCTCTATCACCTTATAAATGGTACGTTACGTTATAATGAATTACGTAAATTGATGCCAACTGTAACTGAGCGCACCTTAAGTTTACAGCTAAAAAAATTAGAAGAGGATAAGATTATTGAGCGTAAAGTATATACTAAAAAACCACCTTTAAAAGTAGAATATAAATTAACTCCGTTAGGCAAAACCTTAGTACCGATAATTGAGTCTATTGCAGAATGGGGAAATTCAGTTTCTTAATTTTTTAATCAAAAACACGACCATAATAATTTAAATCCACAATTTCACCTTTTGTAGTTCTGTAGTCTTTTCGGATAGTGCCTTCTAGCTCGAATCCGTTTTTAAGGATTACAGCAATACTGCCCTTGTTTCTGGAGTTAGCTCTGCATAAAAGCTTTATAAACCTATACTCGTTAACGATATGGTCAATTACTAAATTTGTGGCTTTAGACACTATGCCTTTTCCTTCATAGTTACTATCAATAAAAGAACCAAGTTCTGCCTTGGGAACATTCATATCAATATTTTTAACATCAACTAAACCAATAAATTTATTCGTATTTATATCCGTAATCATATAAGGTAAATAACTTACTTTTTCTATTCGTTCTTGAATTTGGTTACAATAATTAATAGTATCTACCAGTGTCCTAGTTTTAGAAAGTGTTCCTGCGAAAAAATCTTCAAGGCGACTTCTATTGGTTTCAATCAAGTTAAAAAACGCTTTGCTTTCATCTGGTTGTAACAATTCAATTTTAAAGTTTTCAAAAGTCATCATATCTTTTATTTATCTAATAAACGTCTATGGTAATTAATTTGTCCTAAATGATAGGCTAAATGCATTGCTAAATGAGATAGGAAATATTCAGTCGTCATTGGTTCTTTGCGATGTTTGTATTCTTGCTGTAAATCTTCATCTGTTAATCGATTTAATACGTTTTCAACAACAACGATAGCATCTTCTACCTGTTTAATCAATTCGGATTTTGGAACACCTTTAAGTGAAAACTCTAAATCACGTTGCCTCACATAGCCTGTATTTCCGAGTGCTGCACCTATGAAATGATTTAAGTTTCCTATAAGATGAAGGCATAAAGTACCTGCTGAATTAGTAACTGAGCCATCAACTTTCCACAGATTTTCTTCATTTTTATATAAATTGATTTCTTCTTTTAAAGTATTTAAATCTCTCTTAAATAACTTTACTAAAGTAGTTGTGTGCATACTATGTTGGTATAGAATATTAATATAACTTCTAATCAAAAATAGGCATTAATTGGTTTACTTTTGTGCCATGCAAAACCAACAACGTTCGCAAATAGAATTTGTCGTCTTAATGGCTGCTTTAATGTCTATAGTAGCGCTATCAATTGATGCCGTGTTACCTGCACTTCCAACAATTGGAAATTATTTAAGCAGCTTAGGTGATGTAGAAAATCAAAAAATGATTACGCTTATTTTTTTAGGGCTTGGCGTTGGTCAGCTTATATTCGGACCACTCTCGGATAGTTTTGGACGTAAACCAATGGTTTATTTTGGTTTTGGTGTTTTTGTTGTCGCCTCAATTATTTGTATCACTACCAAAAACTTTGAAATGATGCTTTTTGGTCGAATTCTACAAGGTATAGGTTTATCATCACCCAGGACCATGTGTATTGCTATTGTCAGAGACTCCTACAGTGGAGACCATATGGCTAAGATTCTATCAATTGTAGTCATGACATTTATCTTAGTGCCTGTAGTTGCTCCAATGCTAGGACAGTTTTTATTATTTCAATTTGGTTGGAAATCTATATTTACTTTCAATTTAGCTTTTGGTTTTTTAGTACTCATATGGTTTTGGAGACGGCAACCAGAAACCCTTCACAAAGAATATAAAAAATCCTTTAGTCTTTCTATTTTTAAAACAGGTACAATAGCTTTTTTTAAAATCAAATCTGCAATAATTTATACTTTGTTATCTGGTTTCATCACAGGTTCGTTTATGGTCTATTTAAGTACTTCGCAACAAATTTTTCAGCAACAATATAATTTAGCAGAATACTTTCCTTATATTTTTGCAAGCTTGGCTATAACAATAGGATTAGCAACATATTTCAATAGTGTTTTGGTAATGCGATTTGGTATGAAAAATTTAGTGAATTTAGCTTTAATCGCCTTTATTATAATTTCTCTATTGTATGTTTTACTGCATTGGTCTGGAAAAAATCCGAGTATTGAAGTATTATTATTATTCTTAAGTCTGCAATTTGCGAGTGTAGCCTTTTTATTTGGTAATCTTAGAGCTTTAGCCATGGAACCAATGGGACATATAGCAGGTATAGGTTCTGCTTTAAATGGTTTTATTTCTACAGTTATGGCAGTACCAATTGCGAATTATATCGGAAGCTTTGTAAAAGATTCAGTGGTACCACTTTTTGTTGGTTTTGTGGTATGTGGAGTCATTTCTATAGTGTTATTTTATTTTAATAGTAAACGAGTTTCTAAATTAGTTAGTATAAAGAAATAGTAATTAAGTTCTACCTTCGTCTTAATATCACTCTGGTGCGTTTGATAAATCTTGCTATTGTGGGAAGCGGATCTTTAAAAATATAACACAACGTTGTATGCTTCCTTAAAAATGACCAATTGAAAAGAATAGAAGGCTTTTGGTTAATAAGCTTTACTAAACCCTTTATATTGTAATGCTTAATCTTCTTGTAGGTACTCACCTTAAACGGAATATTTTTTGCTAATAAACAATATAAATATGGAAAATTATAACCAGCGGCTAGCGCTCCTTCCATTGAGCCCCAAAACCTACCGTTAACTTCTATAACCTTAAATACTTTAGTTTTTTTATCATATCTAAGATCTATGTGCGCAACACCAGTCCATTTTAGAGAAGTCATTAAGGCTCTTACAATTTCTAGCAGTTTTTCTTCTTGTAAAAATTGCAGCCCTATAGCTGGTGCAAACTTTCTGTTTTCAAAAAGAATACCTTTTTGGATTATATGCAACAAAACAACTCCATCTTTACACAATACACTGCAATCAATATCATAACCTTCAATAAACTCTTGCAAAACGTAAGTTGAAGAAAATGATTTTAAAAAACGATGAGTGTCGTCTTTATTTGACAAAACTTTTATACCATACCCATCTATGCTTCTAGAAGGTTTAGCAATAATAGGGTAACCTAGTTGATTTATTTCGGGATAATTATCGCCAGGTACCACTACTATAGTTTTTGGGCAATTAATACTAAATTTCGTTAAGTGAGTCGCCAAATTGGCCTTATCAATAGCTGTCTTGTAATTTTCGAGCGATGGAAAGGGCACTAAAGTATGACTAGCTTTAAGTTGCGTCCTATGTTTAATTAGCTTTTCAATACTTTTTTCTTGAATAGGTAAAATAATATCAATTTGATTTTGCAAAACATAGTTGTCAATTTCATGCAGCCACTCCTTAGGTGATGTGGTTTTAATTATATTGAAAGATTTTAAATGTCTTGAATAGCTAATAGGAACATTTTTTTTATTTGATAAAACATGAATACTTACATTTTTACAAGCCGACAAGCAAGAGACGACCTGAAAAAGTAATGCATGCTCACCATCTGGAATGAGAACTGAACAATTAAAATCACTTTTAGAACTCATACTCTTTTTAGTTTTCTGTTTTGCCAGAAATATGGAAGTAACAGCATTAAAAACAACCAAAACAAAAACAACAATCCGATGTATTTAGAAAAACCATTGAATAGGTATCTAATCGCCATTTCAAAAACTAAAATCAATACAAAAAAACCATTATATTGAAGTAAAACACCAGTAAAGGCTGCCCAATTAGAGAACTTTTTATCCTCCATATTTATATAAAGATTAGCATCTATTTTGGAATTTTGTTTTAATAAAACTCTATTATCCCAATCTAAAAATGATAAAAGTTTTAACCACTTAAAATGCTGAATCGATTTTATCTGCAATACCGATTGACGTTTTGGCCAAACTAAAAATGCAATAAGAACAATAAGAATATCTTCCATAAAAATCCCAAAGGTTTCACCAGTAAACGTAAACAACAGAGTATGAAATACCAATATGATACTAATGGCAACACGTCTTAATCTTGGGATAAAAAGACAAATTGCGATAAAAAATTCTGAAAGCATAGCCATATATGAGAGTAATTTTGCCAATAATAAATCTGGCAGTTCTTTAGCAAATGATAAATACAATGAATTTTCTAGAGCTGTTCCTAGCCAATTATGCATAAATTGTCCTAACCACCAATCCACTTGAAACACTTTATTTATTAGGGCTCCAACATAAACAACGCCCAATTGCATGTAAATTAACCAGGGTGATTTATTTTTATCTGAGAGACCTGATAAAAGCAACATACAACCAACAATGAATAAGTGATTTCTAAATAGTGGTTTTGAAGCCAAAAGATTTAAAATTATAAGTACTCCAAGCAATGCAGACATCATTCTTACCTTAATATTAAAACATAGGCTTACACTGAAAATCAAAAAAAGTGCTTTTGATATATATTCAAATACATTAGGATATGCATTAAAGCCATCTAACAATGATATGATTGGTAAAAATGGATCGCTTAAATAGAAATAAAAACTATGCGCGTATAATAAAAGCACAAAGATTTTGCACATTAATAGTAGATTTGGTGCCATATCTGTACCCTCTACTTTAAATAATTGCATTATAAAAAGTCTAGAACTTGAGGTCAAGGCTGCCATTGCTTCTGTTTATGTCCATTAGTCTTATAAACTATTATTACAGACGCATTATCATTGACTCCATACGTTTTTTCATATTGTCTAACCAAAGAAAAAATATTATCCATACTCCTTGCTTCCCACCCTTTAGAACTATATCTGTAGCGTTTACTTATTTCATTCTTTGTAAGTACTTTGCCTTCTATGCTTACTTTAATTTCATAATAAGAGTGCTCATCATAAGGAGCCCAACAAAATAAGCGCTCTGGAATAAATCTGGCGTAAACTATGGATGTCAGTTGAAGAAAGAGAAAAAGGACACCAACAATTAAACCCAAATGTTTAAATGTATTCAAAATGTAATGTTTAGCTAATTACTTCTAAAATAAATAAAATGATTCAAAATTAGACTAAAAACATTGATGAAATGCATATAAATCAGTACAATACGGGCTTCTACTACATATTTTTAATTCTAAAATATCTCTAAATTACCTTTTCCTTCTCTAATAATCTCTGGTGGACTAATTGATAAATCAATTATTGTTGAAGCTTCATTTCCTCCATAACCTCCGTCGATAACAATATCAACTAGGTTGTCCCACTTCTAAAGAATAAATTCTGAGTCTGTGGTGTATTGCTTTCAGTTCCTTAATTTTATGGATAATTCGCAGATGACCTTAATGATATAAATGATTGGTCAATGTTGTGAATTGCTTTCAGTTCCTTAATTTTATGGATAATTCGCAGACAGACAATTGCAAGGAAAGGGTAGCCGCAAGTTGTGAATTGCTTTCAGTTCCTTAATTTTATGGATAATTCGCAGAGTATTAAAATTCCAATAGCTATCCACATTAGTTGTGAATTGCTTTCAGTTCCTTAATTTTATGGATAATTCGCAGAGTGATTTAGAAATGCCAGAACCGAGTGTAGTTGTGAATTGCTTTCAGTTCCTTAATTTTATGGATAATTCGCAGATACAGTCCGAAATTAAATTGTTAATTCTTAGTTGTGAATTGCTTTCAGTTCCTTAATTTTATGGATAATTCGCAGAACCTTTTAAAAAATCCAACACATGAGTAAGTTGTGAATTGCTTTCAGTTCCTTAATTTTATGGATAATTCGCAGAAATTGATTTTTCTTTAGCCAGGTACTCGTAGTTGTGAATTGCTTTCAGTTCCTTAATTTTATGGATAATTCGCAGACCTTTTTTATTAGAAAGTGAAGATGAATTAGTTGTGAATTGCTTTCAGTTCCTTAATTTTATGGATAATTCGCAGATTTGCTGGAGAGACTTTAGAGCTTACCAAGGTTGTGAATTGCTTTCAGTTCCTTAATTTTATGGATAATTCGCAGATGAATTACACTTATCAAAACCAGATGGTGTGTTGTGAATTGCTTTCAGTTCCTTAATTTTATGGATAATTCGCAGATTTACGACCGTTATTAGTCATAGTGTAATTGTTGTGAATTGCTTTCAGTTCCTTAATTTTATGGATAATTCGCAGAACAAGCGCAACAGAACACTGATAATGCTGAGTTGTGAATTGCTTTCAGTTCCTTAATTTTATGGATAATTCGCAGATAAATCTCGTTCTAACCTTAATTCAACCAAGTTGTGAATTGCTTTCAGTTCCTTAATTTTATGGATAATTCGCAGACAAAACTCTTTAATCTAATTCCATTGACCCGTTGTGAATTGCTTTCAGTTCCTTAATTTTATGGATAATTCGCAGAATACTTGCTGTAACTAGCTGGTATTCTGCTTTTTATGACAATCATTACGATTTTAATAAATTCAATTTTACAAAGCACTTCGACTGCGCTCAGTTTGACATTCTGGTTTCTAGAATAATTCTAACTGTTGGCTTGGGGTTTCGGGTTCTATTTCTTTTTGGCCATGAAACAATTCCATCATTCCAAATTGTTTATCCGTAATCTGCATAATACAGACCTTGCCTTTTTTTGGCAACCCATTCTTGGTTCGCTTAATATGTACCGCAGCGTTTTCGCGACTAGGGCAGAACCGCATATAAATACTAAACTGAAACATCGCAAAACCATCTTTTATTAAATTTTTTCTAAACCGAGACGCTACTTTACGTTCCGTTATGGTTTCGGTAGGTAAATCAAAAAAGACCAAAACCCACATACTTCTATACTGGTTTAATCGGGTTAGATAAGATTCCATAATGCATAATTCTATTAGTTTGTAAAGGTTTGTAATGATGATCTGAATTCTGGATATAAGATTTTTCGTCTACTGCCTTCAAAACAGTCAAACAAACTTGCCGATGTGCGACTCATGGCATTCATCAGCGGACTTTGTTTACCGTCTATGACAACGTCTATAGCAGGAATCATTAATAAACTAGATTTTATGTTACGGTTTAGTTCTTCAATATTACAACCGCTTTCTACAATGTCATAAACAAGGGCATCTACAAATGGTCTGTAAGGCTCCATAATATCATCAGCCAAGCAAAACGGATTGTATTTGTTATGATGAAATATCCCTACCGATGGCAACAGACCACTACTTACCAAAGCTCTTGCCGCTATTGCTCGTAAAATGGCATACCCATAATTGAGCAGATTATTGGGCGCAATATCTTTTTGATTGCGACTAAAGTTTTTAATGTCAAATAAATTTTGAAAATAAAAAGCGGCTGCAAGGGCTTCTTCATTGACAAAATCGCCACTCTTTACGTTTTTAGCATACCGTTTTAATCGCAAAGCATTTTTTCCTCTAGACAAAAAATGATTGGCTTGGTTATTAATTTTTAGTATTACCGTTTGTTGCCATAATTGTTTTTTTAATGGCACGCTTGCATTTAATTGATGTCGCATGCGTTCAGTTTGTTCACTATGCCCAACTAAAGGTTGAAAAAACGAACACGGTAAATGTTGCTTATCGCAGGTAATGACTGCGGTTTTATTTTGTACTAATTTCATAAGTAAACCATTGGTCACAGTAATTTGCGGATGTTCTAAAACTACAAAGCCCAAATCTTCAATTGGTATGGTTTTCTCGTCCTCAAAGTCGGGATATTTTAGAACCAATTGATTGTTTTTGGTACTTAAATAAGCAGGATTTCCGAAAAATAGGGTTCGTTTTATCATATTAATACTCTCCTATTTGAACTATTTCACCAATATGATTAACTCTTACTTTTACTATATCTTGTATGTATGGTAGACTTTTTATACTCTTAAAAGTAACATTTTTAAGTATCTTATCTTCTTTAACATTTGTTTCTAAATGATGCCTAAAAACAAAATCTCTAACAAAACTATTACCAGCTTTTACTTTAGAAATTTTCTGAACCCTAAATAAATGTTCACTTATGATACTTGAATTAGTATTATCAGTTAAATCAACTTCTTGAGGATTAAAATTTTCTGATGCGAAAACAAACATCTCATTCTGTTTTAAAGAGAACAAAAATTGCCATTCTAAATCTTGATTCAATGTTTTATCAACAATTGGTAAATTAGAATTTGAACGAACAACAGCCTCATAAAATGAAACTATATTATCTTGTAATTTTCCATCTTTATCCAGATATATTGCTAAATGATGATTACTTCCTGTACTTACAAAATCGATAGGTTGGTTTTTATTATCAATATCTAAAATCTCTATTCCCAAATGATCCTTTTTATAATGCAAAGGCTCTGCATTACTTACACCAGTTATTGTAACCCGTTTTATAGAAATCCCTTTACTTTTATTAAGCCAAATGGGATTTTTCTCTAAATCCGTAAAGGCTTCTTTTGCCTTATTGTTATATTTAGATAAACGGTCTAATAGAATTTGTCTAACTTTTAAATCAATAACTTTGTTTATCGATTTTACATCCTTAAAAGTATCTGCATTGACATCTTTTCTAATGGTATAAATTTCTTCAAAACATAGCACTTCTTTTAAAGGCTCGTCTTTATATAATAGAGGGTCTTTTTTTAAAGTTTTAGTATCAAATGCTAATTCATTCTTATTGTCATATTTTTTAAGGTGATTTATAACAGCATTGCGTTGTGGTACATTAATAATAAATTGTGCTTGCTCTTTTGTAAACCTTTTATTTAATTTAGTTGGTTTTTCTTGTGGTCGTTTACTTTTACCATAGACCGTTTCCTTATGCAATTGTCCTCTTGGTGTTAACTGTAACTTTCTATGATAATTATCTTTTCCTTTTAGCTTACTTTTATTAATGTTGTTTGTGACGACTTTATTTTTATTTTTAAAAGACACTAATATCTGTGCAATATGAAGTTTTGCTTGCTTGCGAAAGTCTGGTATAGGTTTTAAAAACTTTAATTTGCCTTCTTTATTTCTATGTGTAATTTTATTTTGAATATTTGAAATCACTTTATGTAATTGGTGATGCTCATCCCTTCTAGCATTAAGATTGTTTATATATTGAATATGGCTATGAGTTGTAAAGGCAACCGTCAAGGCATCCATTGCATGATGCCTATGATCGTTGCGCTTACTCCAATCCTTTATAACTTCAATTTCTTTATTGTTTTTCCTAATTTCTATTTCAGTTAGACCTAAAGCCTTGTATTTTGGCATATTAAGCTCTTTCATCACATTAATTAAATCCCAATCTTCACGAAGTTTATCTGTTATACTTCCAGATGTTGATATCACTTCTCTAAAAACTTCAAACAATAATTCTTTTGCTTTTTTTGCGATGTATTGACTGTTACGTAAATCACGCTCAATAAACCCATCAGGTAATGTAGTTTGAGATAACAATAGTTTATTCCGCTTTGCTTTTGAAATTACGCCTTTACCATTATTGTATAGACTCTCTACCCGCTCTTTATAATTTTTTAAATCAGATTGGTAATCGCTTGAAATAAAATCATAAGCTGTTCTGTCTGCTTTTTTTAGGTTAACATGCCTATATGCTAAAGTTTTGTTAGAAAATGAATCATCGAACAACAATGCTTTCGGAATAATATGCTCAATATCAATCTCTTTCGAAAACAATTTTGCTTTGGAAATAAATGTATTGGTAAATAACGATTTGTGCCCTCTAGTTTCCAATTCTAACCAAAGACGATAACGTATCACGTCATTTTTTGTAGGATTAGGAATACCAAAGTCTTTTGTAATTGTTTTCTTTATATCTAAATTTCGTCTTGTAGCTTCAGCAATGCCTCTTGTCATCTCACCACGCTCTTTTGCGTTCTTCTTCAGTTCACGAGCGAGTTCAATACGTATTTCATCAGGTTTTCCATAAGTATCTATAATTTGGTTAATGACATTAACCATCTGATTTAATATTTTTTCGACCACAGGATTCCGCAAACTATTCTTTTTCACCAATTCTAATTTTGGTTTTAAAACCCTATTTTCTAGCTCTTCTTTATTTAGACTATTAGAATGATTGTAACCAGCCAATGCACATGCTTCAGAATAGGTATTACCCGATTTTAAACTTGTAATTATTTTACGAATGGCTTTTGAAGACAAATTACCATAATCGTTTTGCAAAGCTATACTCGCCAGTAAAGACGAATATTCTGGTTTAAAACCGTATTTATTATGTAGTTTCTTTTTTAGAGCCACATTAGAATTACCATAAACAAGTTTATCTTCCTCTGAAATTTTAACGTCGTCTTCTACAGAATATAATAAATGCCATAATTGATAGCTTGCTTGCTTATCAAAGTCAACACCTTCTATTTCGGCATTAAAATCTAAAATAGAGGTATCAATGCCAATCTCTGCGAAGATAGTTTTTAACTCGTCAGTTATTTCTGAAGCTGTTTTTTTACTCCAATCAAATCCATAGCCCTCATATTCTGCTATTTTTTGATATGCATCAAACAATGATTTGTTAGTGCGATTACCTTCTATTTTTTCAAAATTACATTTCCATTCAGATGTCTTTCCTATATCTAAAAATTTTGAAAGTAATTTTAAAAGACTGTTAGCTTTTAAATCGCCTCGAAGATTTAGTTCTTCAAAAATTGCTTCTCGGACATCATTGTCTAATTTCGCTATTTCTATAACCTCGTCTTTTAATTTACTTTTAAATTCTAAATTGTTTAGATTTTGCCAAATCTTAAATTCTTGATATAGTGGTGACGATTTAGAAATTACACGATTACCAACTAAACGTGTTTTTGATTTACCAGTTTCTTTTTCAGTATAAGATTGTTCCCAACTTTCAAATTGACAAAAGCTCAACAGTCCTTTTTGTGATTTTAATTTACGTTGATAAAAAATAATGACATCACGAATCTCTGTCTTTAAGACTTCTGTTAATTCAGAATGAAATTTAGATTGTGTTTCCCATATTTTTTCAAATTCGTCTAAATAATCCTGTCGATAGAATACTTGATTTTTTAATGACGTATGTCGGTTTTTCAGCAGTTGTTTATATAAATTTTCTCCAACGGTTTCATTATTAAAGTATAATTCTTTACTTCTGTCTGCGATTTCACCTAGGTAACCACTAGATTGGTTTAAATTATTATTGATTTCTTGTAACACAATGGCAAGATGTTCTAACTCTAATTGATTTATTAGTCCGTCTGAACGTAATTGATATCGTTTTAATTTTTGTTCAGATGCCTTACCTTCTAACTTCACACCAACAATATTGAATGGTTTTTGACAAATAGCCCAAGTGGCTCCTTTGTTTTTGCCTTGAAGTGCTTTATATAATTCATCAGTTAAAATAGTTGGGGAAAACGTCGTTTGTGTGTTCCAAATTTTATCAAATTCCGCTTGCAAATCAGAACGGTAAAAATCTGGAATGTATTTGCGCTCGTCCTTTAGCAACTGTAAAACATATTGTCCTGGTGTTTGTCTTGATTCATAAAGTGTTTTGGCGACATCCATCCCGTCGATAGCTTGTCCATCTTCTTCATTGCTGGTTTTACGACTACTTTTATAACCACGCTTTTTATTAATGGCTAAAAATACACGTGCCAAATCCTCTAGATTTATTTTTTGACTCGCAGACTGTGCTCTTAACCTTAAGGTTTGAAATGTTGTGTCTTTACCTATTTCTGCTAAAGGTGTGTCTTTTGAAATAAAACCATTTTGGATTAAAATTTCGATTAAGTTTTTACGTCGCTGTTTATAGCGTTGTAGATTACGACGAGCTCCACGCTTTAAAGTTCTGTCTGCATTTGTTGATAATGGTCGTCCTTTTTCAAAATCTGTTTTTTCATCAACTGTTAATGGGTTTACACGCACACCTAGTTTTATAATCTCTGAAGTCTCATTGTTGTTTTCAGCTTCATTGACCAATGCCCAGCCAATGGATGTTGTTCCTAAATCTAATCCTAATACTTTTTTCATTCAAAGTTGCTCATTTCGTTTTCTTATTATAGAATACTATTTATCATATATTTAAATCAATTATTTTTTTTCAATTTCAATTACAGCAAAACACAATTGTTAATTGATTCTTGTTTTGTATCTTTATAACCTGAAAGCAATTCACAATAAGGATTATTCCGTTGTGAAAACATTTAAGGTGGCAGAAATGTCGCCTTTATTTTTTATAAAAATTCTGAAATTACAATCAACACAAAAAGCGACTATAAAAATCGCTAGTTATTAATTCTTAAAGGGATAAGGACTATAAATGTAAGAAAAGTCAAGAAAAAATAAAATTATATCATAATAATTTTATCTGCTCAAATTTTAGATTAAAAAATAAAAAGCTTAAATCATTAAAAAATTTCTAAGCTACCTTTTCCTTCTCTAATAATCTCTGGTGGACTAATTGATAAATCAATTATTGTTGAAGCTTCATTTCCTCCATAACCTCCGTCGATAACAATATCAACTAGGTTGTCCCATTTTTCGATAATGAGCTCTGGATCAGTAGTGTATTCTACTACTTCATCCTCATCTCTAATAGATGTAGACACAATAGGATTTCCTAGTGCTGCAACCAAAGCCAATGCAATCGAATTATCTGGCACTCTTATACCAATTGTTTTACGCTTTTTAAAAGGATTTGGAAGGTTTTTAGAACCTGGCAGAATAAACGTGTAAGCACCAGGAAGTGCACGTTTTAATATTTTAAAAGTTGTAGTATCTATCTGTTTCACGTAATCACTAAGATTACTCAAATCTTCGCAAACAAAAGAAAAATTAGACTTCTCTAGTTTAACGCCTTTTATTCTAGCAATCTTTTCTAAGGCTTTAATATTAGTAATATCACAACCTAATCCATAAACAGTGTCTGTTGGATAAATGATTAGCCCACCTCTTTTTAACACATCAACAATTTTTTGAATTGCCTTTGGATTAGGATTCTCAGGATATATTTTAATAAACTCAGCCATAATATGTATCTTACAAATACGTTATACCAAATGAAGTTAAAAATTATTGAACTGAAATTTGAATTATATTTTCTTTAGATAAAAATAGAAAATATAAACATAGCAACAGTTATGGTTCTAATTAATAATAAATTACTAAGGAAATAGAGGCAAATTTAACCCATCATTTTCGACTTTATTTGGTAGTGCACAAAGTAACTATTATTTTTCAACATGTAACAATTGACATAAACACATGAAAGATTTAAAACTAATTTTCACCCTGCTTTTTACAATAAGTTTATTTATCTCTTGCGACTCTGAAGATTCTGACGTCGCTGGTCCAGATCCACTAGAATCATTCGAGGAATTAAATATTTCTTATGGAACTGATAGTGATCAAGTTTTTGATTTATACTTACCGTTTGGCAGAACTTCAGAAACCAAAACAGTAATTCTTGTTCATGGAGGTGGATGGACATCTGGTGATAAAACAGATATGAATACTTTTAAAGACTATATTATAACTCAAATGCCAGATTATGCTGTAGCAAATATAAATTATAGATTAGCAGATGACAACAACCAACCTTACCCAATGCAAATAAATGATATAACTAGTGTTGTAAGCTACCTAAGAAATAATCAAAACACCTATGTAATCTCTGAAGATATTGGTTTTGTTGGTGTTAGTGCTGGTGCTCACTTATCACTATTATGGAGTTATGCTTTTGATAATGACAACCAAACTGACATGGTTTGTAGTGTCGTCGGACCTACAAATTTCACAGATCCCGCGTATTTAGAGAATACAAACAATCCTGTTTTACAGGAACTAATAAATACTATCGGTATTGATGCCTCTATACCTTTTTTAGAAGAAATTAGCCCTTACCATCAAGTCACTGCATCTGCTCCACCTACAATTTTATTCTATGGTGGCCAAGATCCTTTAATCCCAACAACTCAAGGAACTGATATGCGCGATAAACTCCAAGAACTTAATGTGACTCATGAATTTACGCTATACCCAAACGAAGGTCATGGCTGGATTGGTTTAAATTTATTAGATACATCCCTTAAATTAAAAACTTTCATTGAAACACACATGTAATGGTATTCAATCTCTAATACTGTTAAAAAACAAAAATACTGTAACAATCTATATCATTTTGTAGTCTTTATAGTATGCATCAATCAATCAAAACTTTCATTTTACTACTAATTTCAGTGAAGCTATATGCTGCTGAAATAAAACCGCCAGAAGTAAAACCACCAATTATCTTTACAAAGGCTGAAATAGTAAACGCCTCTACAACACGTATTCCATTTAAAGTTATCGATCAACTTATAGTAGTTGAAGTGGAACTTTTAGACAAATCCGGAAATTTTATTATCGATACTGGTTCTGAAACACTAATACTTAATAGTATTCATTTCAAAGCTCCACGTGGTTATTCGGATGAAAGTAAAGAGAAAAATGGTATCCATCAAAGCATAGAAAATGTTAAGGAAAAGTATCTTGAAGAATTAAGTATTCACAACCTCACCATAGAGGAACTTGATGCTGATATTATAGACCTTTCCCATTTCGAAAAAACTAAGAAAATGGAACTTTTAGGTATTATTGGTTATAGTATCTTAAAAGATTTTGAAGTGTTCATTGATTTACACTTAAATCAAATGACTCTTACAAAAACAGATAGAAATGGCGAACGATTATCTGATAAAGTATATGCAGAAACCATACATGATAGTGTAGATTTTAAGTTAAAAAAGCACACCATAATTATTGACGCAACCGTGGGAAGCAAAAAAGTGAAATTCGGATTAGACACTGCTGCAGAATATAATCAGCTCAATGAAAGAGTAGATTCAGAAATTTTAAAGTATTTTTATCCTAGACAAGAATTGAAACTCACAGGTGCTAGTGGTAAGAAAACGAAAGTTATGGCAGGGAAATTGTATAGAGTTAAGTTGAACGATTCAATTTACTTTGGTCCAATGAAAACAGTGCTTACTGATTTAAAACAAATGAATAGTGTCTTTAGCACTAATCTCGACGGAATTTTAGGCTTTGAGTTTTTCGTTCAAAAAAGAACAATAATTAATTACAAAAAGCGGAAACTTTACTTTATAAAGTATCCCATTATGGAACCTTGAAAATAAGACACCATCATATTTTTTTATTATTTCTATCATCATTTCTTAGTATTAATCTTTATGCGCAAAGCAACACTTCTAAAGGTTATACGATTAAAGGTGAAGAGGTAATTTTCATTTTTAATGTTAATGACTATCCTAACATTAAAAATAATGGAGATACTATTGATGACGTGTTTGTATCTGGCGAATTTAATGATTGGGCGAAAGATCAGTGGCCAATGGCTAAGATTAACGACTCTATTTATAAACTAAAAAAGGACTTGTCTTTATTTACCTCAGATTTTGGATGGGAATTTAAGTTTATTGTAAATAGTGAACATTGGGCAGAACCAACCAGTGACTTTGAGAATAGTACAGATGCCAAAGACGATTATGGTTTTCCGTTAATGGTCTACAATCTCAAATTTTATAGTGCGTTTGCAACTGAATATGGAAATGTAAGTTTTAAGTTAAAAGGTCATAAGGACGCAAAAAAAGTAATTCTTAGCGGTACATTTAATAGATGGGATGAAACAGGTTTTGTTATGAAACCTACTGAAGATGGCTGGAGAGTTACGCTTCAATTACGACCAGACATCTATCAATACAAATTCATTGTTGATGGTAATTGGATAGAAGACCCGCAAAATCCTTCGAAAGCAGAAAACGAATATGATGGTTACAACTCCGTAATCGATGTTCAGAAAAACGTAAAGTTTCAACTCTGCGATTTTGAAGATGCCGAAACCGTTATATTAAGTGCAGAGTTCAATAATTGGACAGAGACTGACGCCACTATGACTAAGGAAGACGGTTGTTGGGTTTATTCCCAAAGATTATCTGGTGGAAAATACCACTACAAATTTATAGTTGATGGTCATTGGATTACAGATCCTACCAATACAGTTAAAGAATATGATGACAAAGGGAATATCAATTCGGTTTGTATGGTGAAGTAATTATCTTAGTATTTGAAGCTTAGCAAAACGCAATAACAACTTTTTAGTATCCCCTTTTTGAAATTTAATTTCTGCCTTAGCATCACCACCCTTGCCTTCAATTTTTATGACTTCACCTCTACCAAATCGTTGATGATTTACAATATTACCAACCGTTAACTTGCTATCAAATAAATTTGAGTTATCATCAGATTTAGTTAATGGTTTCATTTTTTTAGGAGTACTAATTCTAAAATTTTCGGGCTTTTCTTTTGCTTTCTTTTTTGGCATTTTTGCTATTTTTGGTTTCGCAAATCGCACTTTATTAGGTTCAACATCCCCAAATATTGATGCATCGAGCATGGGATTAAAACGTTGTTCTTTTAATGGAGTCATAATATCTACAAACTCATCATCAATTTCTTCAATAAATCGGCTTGGTTCTGCATCAATTAATTTTCCCCAGCGATAACGCGATAAGGTATAAGTTAAATAGGCTTGTTTCTCAGCTCTTGTCAAAGCTACATAAAATAATCGACGCTCTTCCTCAAGCTCACTTCGCGTATTCATACTCATAGCACTAGGAAACAAATCTTCCTCCATACCAACTATAAATACATGTCCAAACTCCAATCCTTTTGCTAAGTGAATAGTCATTAATGCCACATGATCTGGATCACCTTTATCCGCATCTAAATCTGTAGCTAAAGCGACATCTTCTAAGAATTCTGCTAAAGAATCTCCTGCATCAGCCAACTCAATTTGTCCTTCGACAAAATCTTTGATACCATTCAACAATTCCTGTACGTTATCCATACGTACCACTCCTTCTGGAGTGCCATCTTTATTAAGCTCTCTAATTAACCCACTTGTTTTAGTAACATGTTCTGCTAAATCAAAAGCATTTGCGTTTTGATTCATTACTTTATAACTCTCTATAAGCGTTACAAAATCCCTGAGTTTATTCTGTGTACCATTATTAATATTGATTTCGATAGAATCAATATCTTTAATAACATCATAAATGGTTTTTCCAGTCGCATTGGCTGCAACCACTAATCTATCTACAGTAGTTTGCCCTATTCCTCTAGCAGGATAATTAATAACGCGTTTTAATGCTTCTTCATCTGCAGAGTTTAAAATTAAACGCAAATATGCAGTGACATCCTTAATTTCTTTTCGCTGATAAAATGATAAACCTCCATAAATACGATATGGAATATCACGTTTACGCAAAGCATCCTCTATAGCACGAGATTGGGCATTTGTTCTATATAAAACCGCAAAATCACTATTATGCAATTGCTGATTCATTTTGGTTTCCCAAATGGTACTCGCTACATAACGGCCTTCGTCACCGTCAGTCAATGAACGATGCACCTTTACTTTTTCGCCTATATCATTTGCTGTCCAGACAATTTTATCGAGTTTGGTTTTGTTATGTTCAATGACAGAGTTTGCTGCACCAACAATATTTTTTGTAGAACGGTAATTCTGTTCTAAACGATAGGTTTTAACACCATCATAATCCTTCTGAAAATTTAGAATGTTATTAATATTCGCCCCACGAAACGCATAGATACTTTGCGCATCATCACCAACCACACATATATTTTGAAAACGATCTGCTAAAGCCCTAACAATTAAATATTGAGAATGGTTTGTATCCTGATACTCATCTACCAAAATATATCTAAACCTATTTTGATACTGAGCCAACACATTTGGAAAGCGCGTTAAAAGCTCATTAGTTCGTAGTAATAGATCATCAAAATCCATGGCGCCTGCTTTGAAACATCGCTCAACATATTCTGCATATATCTCGCCCAATCGTGGTCGTCTTGCCATAGCATCGGCTTCCATCAATTCTGGATTTTTAAAATAAGCTTTAACCGTAATTAAGCTGTTTTTATAGGATGAAATTCGACTATAAACCTGTTTTGTTTTATAGATATCTTTATCTAGTCCCATTTCCTTGATAATAGAACCAAGCAGTTTCTGGGAATCTTGAGTATCATAAATCGTAAAGTTGCTAGGGAATCCTAAATGATGTCCTTCAAAACGTAAAATCTTTGCAAAAACGGAGTGAAAAGTTCCCATCCATAAATTCTTTGCTTCACTATCTCCAACAATATCAGAGATTCTCCCTTTCATTTCTTTGGCAGCCTTGTTGGTAAACGTCAATGCCAGAATATTAAAAGCATCAACACCTTGGCTCATTAAATAGGCAATACGATACGTTAGCACACGCGTTTTACCAGAACCAGCACCAGCAATGATAATCATTGGGCCGTCTTTCTGTAAAGTTGGAGCTAATTGTGCGTCGTTTAGTTGACTGAGATACTTTTCCAAATGCAATTTTTTTCGAACTGTGAAATTAAGAATTGTCTTAGGTTTTTCCATATAGAAATGACATTAATTATAAACAAACTATCAAAAACTTAAGTTGATTAAATTTCAATATCTTAGTGCAAATTTTTATTTCATGAAAAACTTATCTTTCCTCCTTTTATTTTTGTCAACTTTGTCATTCGCTCAAAATTCAATTGAACAAGATATCATAGATATCGAAGACAAATTAATAGAATGGCGACATCATTTTCATCAAAATCCTGAGTTATCAAATAGAGAATTTAAAACAGCAGAAAAGATTGCAAAGCATTTAAAATCTCTTGGATTAGAAGTGGAAACTGGTATAGCAAAAACTGGAGTTGTTGGCATTTTAAAAGGTGATCATTCTGGTAAAGTCGTTGCCCTGAGAGCAGATATAGATGCACTTCCTGTGACTGAAAGAAATGATTTACCATTTAAATCTGAAGTTAAGACAACATTCTTAAATACAGAAACTGGAGTAATGCATGCTTGCGGTCACGATACACATATTTCTATTTTAATGGCCACAGCAGAGGTGTTATCTAAACATAAAGATAAAATCAATGGCACTATAAAGTTTATTTTTCAACCAGCAGAAGAAGGCCCACCTCCTGGAGAGGAAGGTGGTGCAAAACTTATGATTAAAGAAGGGGTTTTAGAAAATCCTCAGGTAGATGCTATTTTTGGACTGCACATTAATTCTCAAACATCAGTAGGTACTATAAAATATAAAACAGGCGGTATTATGGCTTCTGTTGAGCGTTTTGTAATTAACGTAAAAGGAAAGCAAACGCATGGTTCTCAACCATGGTCTGGTGTTGATCCTATTTTAATTTCTGCCAAAATTATAGACGGTTTACAAACTATAATTAGTCGAGAATCAAAATTGACTAACGAAGCAGCTGTGATTACTGTTGGTAAAATAACAGCTGGTACACGTTTTAACATTATTCCAGAATCTGCTGAAATGATTGGCACTGTAAGAACTTTGGATCCGGAAATGAGAGCACATATAGAAAAGCGTATGAAAGAAATGGTAGAAACTATAGCTAAAGCTTATGGAGGAGAAGCAACCATCGCATTTCAGAATAATACCTCTATTACATTTAATGATCCAGATTTAACAGCCCAAGTACTACCATCGCTTCAAAACGTAGCTGGTGAAGAGAATGTACAGATAATGAAAGCTACAACTGGTGGTGAAGATTTCTCTTATTTTCAAGAAAAAGTTCCTGGTGTATATTTCTTTTTAGGAGGTATGACACCTGGCACAGAGGAATCTTTTCCTCATCATACACCAGATTTTAAAATTGATGATAGCGGCATGCTGCTTGGTGTAAAAGCATTCACACAATTAACTTTAGATTATTTAAATAACTAATTTATATGGATTCCATTTTAGAATTCTTAGGCTCAATATCATGGTGGCTATGGATTATTATTGCGTTGGCATGTTTAGCTATTAGAGATATCTTCTTTCAAAAAGGGCACACCATAAGTCATAATTTCCCAATAGTTGGCCACTTACGCTATTGGTTAGAGAGTATTGGCCCAGAAATGCGTCAATATTTCGTCGCTAACAATAGAGAGGAATTACCTTTTAACCGTATAGAACGTGGATGGATTTATGCCTCAGCAAAAAAGGAAAATAACTATGAAGGTTTTGGAACCGATAGAGATATCTATGCACATCAGCACATTTTTATTAACAACGCCATGATGCCTTATAAGGTTGAAGACAATCACCCAAATGCTCTAGATAAGTCTTTTGTACCATGTGCAAAAGTTATGGGAGCGTATAACAAACGAAAACGACCATATCGACCTGCTTCTATTATTAACGTATCTGCAATGAGCTTTGGTTCTTTGTCAGCAAAAGCTATAGAATCTTTAAATAAGGGCGTTAAAATAGCTGGAGCCTATCATAATACTGGTGAAGGTGGCTTGTCGCCTTACCACAGTAATGGTGGTGACGTCGTCTTTCATTTTGGAACAGGCTATTTTGGTGTACGTGCCAAAGATGGTGGATTCTCAATGGAAAAAATGGTGAAACTAGTTAATGATAATTCCTTTATCAGAGCTATAGAAGTTAAGTTATCTCAAGGTGCTAAACCAGGAAAAGGTGGTGTTTTACCTGGAAAAAAAATCACTAAAGAAATTGCAGAAATTAGAGGTGTTGAAGTTGGTAAAACAGTATTATCACCTCCAAATCATAAAGCTTTTTCTAATGTTCCGGAATTGGTTGATTTTATTGAGGCCATAGCTGAAGCCACGGGTTTACCTGTTGGAATTAAAGCTGCGATCGGAAAATTAGACCAATGGGAAGAATTAGCTGATATTATGAAAACGGAAAATCGTGGTCCAGACTTTATTGCTGTTGATGGTGGTGAAGGTGGTACTGGTGCTGCGCCACCAAGTTTTGCAGATCATGTGTCACTGCCTTGGATTTATGGATTTAGTGACATTTATAAATTATTTCAAAAGCGCGGATTAACTGAACGTATTGTATTTGTTGGTAGTGGAAAATTAGGCTTTCCTGCTAAAGCAGCAATGGCTTTTGCTATGGGAGTAGATTGTATCAATGTGGCGCGTGAAGCAATGATGAGCATTGGATGTATACAAGCACAAATTTGTCATACAAATCGCTGTCCTGCTGGTGTTGCAACACAAAGTAAATGGTTACAGAACGGAATTAATGTGCCTTTAAAATCAGAACGATTAGCACAATACTTCAAAACCTTTAGAAAAGAATTGATTGAAATAACTCATGCTGCTGGTTATGAACATCCTTGTCAGTTTTCTATGGATGATGTTGAAATGAATGTCGATGACCATAATCTTGCAAAAGACTTTAGTCTAACATTCAAGTATGAAAAATCGCCTGTTAAATTTAAAAACTTGCAAGATCTAAAAGATTGTGAGTATCTTGGCGGACAAATAAAATAAACCAAAAAAAAAGACCTATAAATGGATTTTGACAAAATATTAGAAGTTATTTTAAGCTTATTACCAGCACTCATTGTCGGAGCAATTGCCTTCTATTTCTTTAAGCAACATACAGACAATGAAGAACGAAGAAGACGTTTTTTACTACAGAAAAATATGCAGAAAGAAGCCTTTCCTTTACGCCTACAAGCCTATGAACGTATGGCCCTTTTCTTAGAACGAATTTCACCATCTAAATTACTTACACGAATTAATCCAAATTCCTCAAATAAAGAGGATTATGAAAATTTACTTATAGCATCAATTGAACAAGAATTTGAGCATAATTTATCACAACAAATCTATGTAAGTGATGAATGCTGGAACATTCTTTTAGCTGCTAAAAATGCAACAATTCAGCTAATTAGAAAAGCCAATATGACTGAAAAAACAGATTCTGCAAACAAGCTAAGGGAAGTTATATTGACAGACTTAATGGATAAGCAACCTCCTAGTGGTGCAGCATTATCTTATATAAAGAAAGAGGTTGGAGAAATGTGGTAATTACTTAGAGTGTTTTTGCTCTGCATGATCGTAACCTTGTTGCCACCATTTTTCCATAAGACGCTTACTAAAGATTAAGGAATTCTCTGTTAATGTAGTTGGAGTATAATAGAGATTGAGTTTTACGTTTTTATTTTTTGCTGCCAACTTACCAATCAAGATATCGTTACGCTCTACACGGTCCATTAAGTGACCAAACAAATTCATCATTAAAGAAAAAGGATTTTTGCCCAACACCCTTTGTTTACCTAAATTTTCAGCTTCTAAAACTACAGCATCAATCTCGGTAGCACCTCTTAATATAGCTTCTCTAATAGGAATAACACAACCTAAACCTCCATCAGCATATTCATAACCATTAACTTTAGCTAAAGACATAAAAGGAATATAATTACAAGAAATCCATATCCAATTACAAAATTCTTCGTAAGAGCAATCCTGTATAGACTTATACTCTACCCTATTCATAGAAAGATTGGAAACAGTAACTACGACATCATTCTTTTCCTTTTTTATTTTTTGATATTCCTCAAAAGTAAAATCCTTACGAATCTTGCGCCTTAGCGCCTTGCTTTCACCAAAAGTTCGTTTTCTTTTTATGAACTGCCACAAGGAATTTACAAAGTCAATAGATACAAATTCTCTATCCCCTTTCTGACGTTGCACAAAAGGACTTATACTAAAAATATCTTGTTGCTGAACATTAGTGAATATATCATAGAGTTTTGAAATATCATTAACAGCCAAATGCGGCACCAAAAGACTACCAGTAGAAGTACCTAAAAACATATCATACTCACGCTTTTCACGCTCCATAAGATACTGCGCAACTCCACCTGCAAACGCACCTTTACTTCCACCGCCAGATATTACTAATGCTCGCATTAATTTTGTTTTTGCTCTAATTGTTCTAAAAACTCTTTTGCAAACTTAACCAATCTCCAGTTATGATGTGATTTTGCAGCTTCTAAATTAGATTTGCAATCAGCATTGCAGGCATTTATTAAATTAAGATAATTAAATGCATTAATACGAAGATCTGCATTGTTTTCAGGATTCGTATAACCCACCAATTCATTATATAACGCTTGCTTATTATCAGCTTCGTAAAAAGGTGTATTTAAATTTAAAACAATCCACAACAATCTAACATTTTTATCACTGAACCCAACAATCTCTCTTGTTTTAAATAGATATTTGGAACGGTCTTCTGGAAAAGCAGTCCAAAGGTTATACAAGGCATTTTCGATAGTGATATATGATTTATCATCTAAAAGCGACTCATAATCTTCTTTTAGATGCTCAGGAATCTTTTTTACATACTTTGAAATTGCCTGTCGCACTTTTATGCTGTTTTTAAATGTATCAGCAGTAACCAATTCCGGAACTTGAGATATAACTTTAACTTTTGCATCATCCGAAACATAATATTTAAGATATTCTGAGCATTTTGATGATTTTGCTTGGCAATCTACCATCAAGTACTCATTTACATAAGTCGATTGTTTTTTTAGCAAATCAAAAGCATTATCTGCAGGAAAACTCTTTTGCTTAATCCAAAAATTAACAAATCCAGATAAAGATTTTCCATGTAAACGCTCGACTTCTTTGATAAAATCTGAAGTTTCTACACTACCAAATTGATGCTTTTCAAGATAATTTTTTACAGCTTGCTTAAAAATCTTGTCTCCGACAGCGCTTCGTAAAGCATGTAAAACCCAAGCTCCACGTTGATAAAACGTTAAGCTACTCGATTTAGGGTTTAAAAGTGATGTTCCACTACCTGCAATATCTTGTCTACCCAAATCTAAAGCAGACTCAAAAAGCTTGAAATAAAAATAATCCTCACCAAAAATATCGCGCTCAGCTAATAATGCGTAGTAGGTTGCAAAACCTTCTTGCAACCAATGATGCTCACCAGATTTTGCTGTCACAAGATTACCAAACCATTGATGCGCTAGCTCATGCGCATTCACATTGACATAATTCTTATCGTTAAAACCAATGGAATCTACTACAAAAGCATCTGAGAAAATTGTTAAACTCGTATTTTCCATGCCAGCATATAAAAAATCGTTCACAGGAACCTGCTTGTAATTTTGCCAAGGATATGCAAAGCCAATTTCTTCTTCTAAAAAATCGAACATCCGCCTACTATAGCGATATGTTGGCTCTACTTTTAGAGAATCTTCTGGATAATAGTAATATTCTAATGGAATCCCGCTTTTAGAGGTTTCTGTTTTTTTGTTGTATTTGCCAATGGCTACAGCGACTAGATAACTAGATATTGGTTTTTGCATGTCGAATTTATGAATTCTCTCATAAGTGTGATGAACTAAACCAGAGGAAATAAATTTTCCATTTGATAAAACTTGGTAGCGTTCTTCAAAAACAATATTTAGATCGAACTCAATCTTTTCATTAACATCATCGAAACTAGGTAACCAATGACTTGTGTATTTACCTTGACCTTGAGTCCATATTTGCCAATTTTCATTTCTCTTAAGAAAATAAAGCGCCTTTTTAGGTTTTACTTTATACTGAAAATAAAAATTGTATTTTTTACCAACCTCGAAATCACCTTTTATCCATAATTTTTTTCCATCATAAGAATACTTCAAACTACTGTTAATCCAATCCGGAAGTGATTCGCTGAATTTGAACCCAATAGCATCGATGTAGACTGAATCTATTTGCTTCAATATTTTAAAACTATAATTACCATCACCATAAACCATTGAAGAATCGGGATGAAAACTTATAGTTGCCTCTAGCTTTAAAAAATCCACATAATCCGTCTGCTGAGCAAAAGAAAGACTCGTTAGAAAAAGACATAAAACAAATAGAATTTTCTTCATAAATGAAAACTGAACAAGAATAAGACCAAAGTACAATTTTTTGTGGATTCCTGCTTTCGCAGGAATGACAAAATGAGATTCCTTTTTCCAAAGGAATTAATTAAATTCGCAATTATGAGCGTTAATTTACAAACTCCCATTGACTATCTCAAAGGTGTTGGTCCCAACCGAGCAGATTTACTGCGCTCAGAATTAGGCATTAAAACGTATCAAGACCTCATCAATCTATTTCCTAATCGCTATATCGATCGTACTAAGTATTATAAAATCAGAGAACTACAGCGTAATAATGCCGAAGTTCAGGTTATCGGAGTTATCACTGGCTTTAGAGAAGTTGCTCAAAAACGAGGCAAACGCTTAGTTGCAGATTTTAAAGATGACACAGGATTGATGGAGTTGGTTTGGTTTCGCGGCCAGAAATGGATTAGAGAAAACTTAAAAATTGGTCAACCTTATGTGATTTTTGGAAAGACCAATTGGTTTAGCGGAAAATATAACATGCCTCATCCAGAACTCGAATTACAATCAGAGCATGAAAAAAATTTACGCTCTGCAATGCAAGCTATTTACCCTTCGACTGAAAAATTATCTAACAAAGGCATCACCAATCGTGTTGTAACCAAGATAATGCAGCAATTATTTTTAGAAACCAAAGGGAAATTTTTAGAAACACTTTCTGACACATTAAAAGGAGAATTGAAATTAATTTCTAAATCAGATGCTCTTTTTAACATTCATTTTCCGAAGACACCAGAGCTTTTAGCACAAGCTCAATTTCGCTTAAAATTTGAAGAATTATTCTATATACAATTACAGTTAATTCTTAAAAATCTCATCCATAAATCAAAAATAAAAGGCTTCACTTTTGACAAGGTCGGAAATTATTTCAACACCTTTTACAATGAGCATTTACCATTTAAATTAACCAACGCTCAAAAACGTGTTTTAAAAGAAATTAGACAAGACTTAGGGAGCAATGCACAGATGAATCGACTTTTGCAAGGAGATGTAGGCTCTGGAAAAACAATAGTTGCATTTATGTCAATGCTCATAGGACTTGATAATGGTTTTCAATGTTGCTTAATGGCGCCAACTGCTATTTTGTCAGTTCAGCATTATAACGGATTACTTGAATTATGTAAACCATTAAATATCAGTATTTCATTATTAACTGGCTCAAGTAAAACTTCAGAACGAAAAGAAATTCATGAAAACCTGGAAAATGGCAATTTACAGATACTAATTGGTACACATGCACTACTCGAAGATAAGGTGAAATTCAAAAATTTAGGACTCGCAATTATAGACGAACAACACCGATTTGGAGTTGCACAAAGAAGTAAATTATGGCATAAGAACACCTCGCCTCCACATGTGCTCGTCATGACTGCAACTCCAATTCCAAGAACATTGGCAATGTCTGTTTATGGTGACTTGGATATTTCAGTAATTGATGAATTACCAGCAGGTCGAAAACCGATAAAAACAGTACATCGCTATGACAATAATCGACTGAAAGTTTTCAAGTTTATGAAAGATGAAGTTGCCTTAGGTAGACAAATTTATATTGTCTATCCATTAATTCAAGAAAGCGAAAAAATGGATTATAAGGATTTAATGGATGGCTGCGAAAGTATCTCTAGAGAATTTCCAATGCCAGAGTATCAGATTTCAATTGTTCATGGCAAGATGAAACCAGCCGACAAAGATTATGAAATGCAACGTTTTGTAAAAGGCGAAACTAACATAATGGTTGCTACGACAGTTATTGAAGTTGGTGTTAATGTACCTAATGCTTCAGTAATGATTATTGAAAGCGCAGAACGTTTTGGCTTATCACAGTTACATCAATTAAGAGGACGTGTTGGTCGCGGTGCAGAGCAAAGCTATTGTATTTTAATGACAAGTCATAAACTGAGCCAAGACAGTAAAACAAGACTAGAAACTATGGTTCGTAGTAGTGATGGCTTTGAAATTGCAGAAGTAGATCTAAAACTGCGAGGACCAGGAGATATTATGGGAACACAACAAAGTGGTGTTCTAAATTTGAGGATTGCTGATATTGTAAAGGATAAGGATATTCTACAACAAGCACGTTATTATGCCAAAAATGTTTTGAAACTAGACCCAAGCCTTGGCTTACCTGAGCATAAAGTGATTTTAAATACATACAGACAAATGCATAAGTATCGCAATATTTGGAACTATATTAGCTAAACCTCAACTAATAATCAAACCAATCAATATGCTTAAACTTAAAACGATTTTAAAAAACCTTGGTCCTGGTCTTTTATTTGCAAGTATGGCTATTGGTACATCTCATTTGGTACTTTCAACAAAAGCTGGTGCACAATATGGTTGGTTGATGATAATTCCGATTATTCTTGCCAATATTTTAAAATATCCATTTTTTGAATTTTGTATTCGATACACCAACATTACAGGAAAAAGTATAATTGAAGGTTACCGCAACAGAGGAAAAGGTTATTTATGGCTTTATGCATTTATTACACTAGCTACCAGCCTAGCAACACCTGCAGCACTTTGTTCCGTAACAGCAGGACTTCTAATAAATTTATTAGGACTCGAAAATGTTTCTATAACTATTGTTGCGCTTGGGTTGTTCATTTTTAACACTATTATTTTAATTATAGGCAAATACAAGTTTTTAGAAACGACTCTAAAATTTTTAATTCCTATACTATTTGCTGCGTTGTTAGTCACTACGATCCTAGTTATCAACAAAGGAGCAATCACTCCTGTTACCCATTTTGAACCGCCAAAAATTTTTAACGAATTAAGTGTTTTATTTGTTATTACTTTGATTGGTTGGATGCCAACCGCTGTTGAAGCTAGTAGTTGGTTAAGTCTCTGGAGTGTTGAAAAGTATAGAATTGATGGTACAAAACCAGCATTGAAAGATGCACTTCAAGAATTTAAATTAGGATATTTACTAACCGCTATATTGGCGATTTTCTTCCTAATTATTGGATGCATGACACTATATGGTTCTGGTACGGAACTCAGTGGAAATGCTATAACATTTGCAGATCAGGTCATAAATTTATTTACAACTCACATTGGAGATTGGGCATATGTATTTATTGCGGTATCAGCTTTTGCGACTATGTACAGTACTTGCCTGACTAACCATGATGCGACCGCAAGAGTGAGCATGGATATTATCGGACTACTTGCTGATGAACACAAAAAATTTTCAGGTAAAAAATATTACGCTATCGGTATAATCGCAATCGCGATTATAAGTATTATTGTTCTTTATGCTCTAAGTGCTAATATGGGGCTAATTCTCGCCGTAGCCACCACTATTTCATTCGTTTTAGCTCCTATTGTGGGTTATATGAACTTAAAGAATGTAATGAGTAAAGATCTTCCTGAAAACCTGCGACCAAAAAGAAGACTACAATTATTAACTTATGCAGGTATTATTTTCCTTTCGCTATTATCCGTTTATTATGGTTGGATGTTGATTTCTTAATATGGTTTTATCAAAAAAATATAAAATGAAAATTAATTTATTCTTAAGCCTATTTATTGTTCTTTTTTTATCCTGCAATCAACCACAAAGACTATTCAATGAAAATTCTAAAGATTGGATAACAAAAGGTAATGCCAACTGGACTTTTTCTAATAATGAACTAATTGGAATAGTTGACGATGGAGCCGGATTTGTAATTACCAATCAGTCTTATAAAGACTTTAGTTTAGAGTTAGAATTTCAACCAGATAGCACTATTAATTCAGGAGTATTTATACGTTGTAAAAACCAAGATATCAACCCAACAGACTGCTACGAATTAAATATTTGGGATTTACATCCTGATCAAACTAACAGAACAGGTGCGATAGTAACAAGAAAAGAACCCTTGGCTATTGTAAGCACTATTGACAAATGGAACACCTATAGGATTAAGGTAGAAAAAAACGAAATAAAAGTCTGGATAAATGATACACTAACTGTTAATACTAAGGACGAAAAACTGTCTGATGGCTATATAGGATTACAAGCAAAAGGAACAGGAAAGGTTCGGTTTCGTAATGTGAAACTAAAGAATTTAACTATAGATTAGATTGTTTTTGTAAAGTTTAATTGGCTTTATCTTGCTGTTTCTGAGTTTTTAATCTCACCAATAGTTTTCTTTAACCTATTTATTAATTCAAAAATCTCAGCTTCGTTATGAGCTGCAAATCCAATTCTTATGCAATTATGCCCTAGATTAGCACTATCATATTGCTTCCAATCACCAATCTTTAAATTATATGTTCTCGCCACTTCAGAAAAATGGTCCCAAGAATACATGGGGTTTAACTTTGTCCAAACTGCCATACCACCTTTTGGGATTTCAAATTCAAAAAAATCACCTAGTTGGTCTTTTAAAAGTTTACAAAACAAATCGCGTCGTTGCTTGTAAATTTTCATCACTTTACGAATATGCCGATCCAAATCGCCAGATTTTATAAAATCTGCAAATGTTAGTTCTAACAAAGCATCTCCTTGGCGATCGACATAGCCTCTTAATTTAGAAGCTTCATCTACAAATTCTTTAGACGCAATTAAATACCCAATTCTAAACACTGGAGCGACCGTTTTGCAAACAGAACCTATGTAAACGACGTTTCCGTTGGTATCATGACTGGCTAACGGTAAAATTGGAGCATGATTGTAATTAAAATCGTAATCGTAGTCATCTTCTATAATGGCAAAATTATATTGCTTTGCCAAATTCAACAAACGCATTCTCCGTTCTGCACACAGTGTTACTGTTGTTGGATGGTGGTGATGCGATGTAACATAAACAGCTTTAATCTGCTGACGCTTGCACAGGTTTTCAATAGCTCTCGTAGAAAGGCCATGTTCGTCCACCATAACACGTTCTAGCTTAGCATGTTGGTTTAAAAACGTAGCATCAGCAGCACCGTAATTGGTGTTTCCCACCACAACAATATCATCTTTTTGAAGTAATAACTGCGACGATAACCAAATACCCATTTGGCTACCACGCGTAATCAATACATTCTCTTTAGTAATATGTAAACCTCTAGTGGTATTTAAATACTCAACTAAGACATCTCTTAAGGTATCATTGCCATACACAGAACCGTAAGACAAATGGTCGAACACATTTTTTTTAGAGCAAACCCGTCTGTAGGTTCTGGCAATTTCATCAATTGGAGTTAAGCGCCCATCAGATACCCCATCGTTTAAATAGATAAGGCTTTTATTATTTTTTTTAGGCTTTTCAGGTAAGATACTATTCTTATAAAATGAGAATCCTGTGTCCTTTTTTAAATCAAAAGCTTTACAGCCCTCTAGTTTTTGCTCTTGCAATACAGGTAAATTAGGATGTACAAAAGTTCCTTTTTTAGGAATGCTTTCTACCCAACCTTGCAGTAATAACTCATCATAACAAGCCACGATTGTTTTTCTATGCACATTTAACTGTTCAGCTAAGGTTCTACTGCCAGGCAATTTAGTATGAGGCGCTAAAGTTTGGTTTTTAATCAACTGAATAATTTGATTCGACAATTGTAAATACAAGGCTTGATTACATTGCCTATCAAATTGAATGCTGGTTTTAAACGGAAACATCTGGACTATCTATTATATTTATTCTGGATTATTACAATAGTCCATAAATATAGTAAATTTGAGATATAGAACAACAGAAATGACAAAATTAGACTTAATCCCATCAGAATTTGATGATTATTATTTAAGATATATAGATAAGTTATCTCATAAAACAGAACTCAGAAAAGGCTTTGCAATTGGTAAAAGCACACTAATTGATTTTTTTAAATCCATTTCTGAAGAAAAATTAACTGATCGTTATCAACCAGAAAAATGGAGTGTAAAAGAAATACTTCAACACTTAATAGATACAGAACGTATTTTTATATACCGCTTTTTTAGAATTGCCAGAAGAGATAAAACTGCTTTAGTAGGATATGATCAAAACATATATATTAAACCATCTAGAGCTAATAATAAGTCTATAGAAAGTTTATTGGATGAATTTGAAATAAATCGGAATCATTCTATTTCATTACTTAATAGCTTAACTGATCACGATTTATGTTTTATAGGAAACTCTAACGGAGGTCTTATGTCTGCAAGAGCTGCTGCTTTTACTATCATAGGTCATGACATTTGGCATATGGAAGTTATTAAGAATAAATATTTATAATATGCTAGAAATAAGACCTAATTGTGAACATTGTAACAAAGATTTACCTAACATATCAATTGAAGCAATGATTTGCTCTTTTGAATGTACCTATTGCAAAACATGTGCTCTCGACATCTTTGAAAATGTATGTCCAAGTTGCGCAGGGAATTTTGTTAAGCGTCCAATTAGACCTCAAAAAGAAATTAAAAAATATCCAGCTTCTACTAAACCAATGTTTAAACCAAAAAATCTAGAAAAAGCAAAACTTAATTCAGACCAATTTAAAAACATTTCACCAGAAAAAAGATAAGATATGAGTCCATTTTTAATTGATTGTATTGGTTACAGCGGGTTAATCATCAATTTATATTCAATGTCCACCAAAGGTGAATATAAACTGCGATTAGTCTCACTAATCGCAAATATTATTTACATTTTATACGGCGCATTAATTGTCGCTACACCAATAATTGTTGGCTGTACGATAGCAGTGTTTCTGCACGCCTACCATATAAGAAGATTACGAATAAAAAAAGCAATAAATGACTAAAATAAAAAAAGCCAAAGAAGCAGACCTAGATACTTTAGCACATTTAGCAAGACAAACTTGGGCAGAATCTCATGGTCATTATATAGAAGACAAAAACGATCTATTAAATTATCTCGACGACAATTTTACTGTTTCTAAAACGACAGAAGATTTTAACAATCCAAAGAACCATTTCTATATTATCTATTTAGATAATTTACCAGTGGGTTATGCAAAAATAGTCCTAAATGCTAATCAAGAGCATGTTACCTCGCAAAACAATTGTCGATTAGAACGAATTTTCATCCTAAATGAGTTTATACCCTTAAAACTCGGAAAACAATTACTCACTTTTGTTGAAGACCAAGCCAAAGCATTACAATTAGATACTATGTGGCTTACCGTTTACATAAAAAACGACAGAGCGATAAGGTTCTATGAAAAAAATGAATTTAACAATGTTGGAAAAATAAATTTTGTAGTCAGCGGAAAAGACTATGAAAATATAGTGTTCTCAAAAAAGATTTAATATGCAAGAGTATTCAAAATCAAAGTTAAACAGAGTAAAACGGGGAAAAAATAGAGCGACTTACGATGTTGAAAAAATCAACACCATTTTAGACGCTGGCTTTATTGGTTACGTAAGTTATATCTATGAAGGTAGAGCGATTACTCTCCCAATGGCTTATGGGAGACAAGATGATAAAATCTATTTACACGGTTCACAAGCTAACAGAATGTTATTAGCTTTATTAGAAGCTAAAGAAATGAGTATGACGGTAATGCATTTAGACGCACTTGTTTTAGCACGCTCCGGGCTACATCATTCAGTCAATTATCGTTCTGCAACTTTGTTTGGTTCTGCCAAAAACCTTGAAGACCCAAAAGAAAAAGACCCAGCGCTTTTCTGTTTTATGGAGCATATGATGAAAGGGCGTTGGGATGGCATTAGACCAATACACAAGGAAGAGTTAGATAGAACGTTGGTAGTAGAAATGACAATTGAAACAGCTTCTGCAAAAATTAGAGATGTCGGTGTTGGTGACGAACCAGAAGATTACAGTTTAGATGTTTGGGCAGGTTTAGTGCCTTTAAAACAAGTCGCAGAATACCCAATTGCTGATGAAGGCATCCCGGAAAAGATGGAAGTTCCGAAACACGTTTTAGATTATTATCAACAAAACAAAAAATGAATTAAAATGAATTAAAATGAAATTTAGAAAAGCTACTGAAAGTGATGTAATAGATATCGTAGGAATGATAGCAGATGATGAACTTGGTAAAACTAGGGAAAATTATCAAATCCCATTACCAGAAGAGTATATCCTCGCTTTTGAGAAAATAAATGCCGATAAGAATCAAGAATTAATTATAGTCGAGGACGACAATTCGGAAATTATCGGAACCTTACAACTTTCCTTTATCCAATATTTAACATATCGAGGAGGCATCAGATCGCAAATTGAAGCTGTTAGAATTAGAAAAGATAAAAGAGGCTTAGGAATTGGGAAAATAATGTTTGAATGGGCTATAAATAGAGCAAAGGAACGAAAGGCACATCTACTTCAGTTAACTACCGATAAAAAACGACCTAAGGCAATACAATTTTATGAAAACTTAGGATTTAAGGCATCGCATGAAGGAATGAAATTACACCTAGACTATAACCAACTAAAGTAACAAAGGACTGTACTCATCATAACAATCACAAAAAGAGAATATGAAATTCCCATTAAACGACATAATTGATTTATTAGATGAAAGGCTAGAGCTAAATTTAGCTGAAAGCACAAATAAAGATTTAGTACTAGAAGAAATTTGGGATGAATCCTTTAACCAAGGCTTAAAAAAGCTAAAATTAGAGTATGGTACATCTCAGGGAAACGAGGAATTACGAGAATTAGTTAGTAAGAAATTATATGTAGAAAAAAAGAATATAGTAATAACAAATGGTGCAGCATTTAGCAATTTTTTATCTATGCTATGCTTATGTGATATAGGAGATGAAGTCATTACGGTACAACCAAATTTTCCACCAACAATGGATTTAATAGAAGGTTTAGGGTTCAAAAGAAAATTACTAAAGTTATCATTTGAAGAAAAATACCAATTAAATGAGAATGAACTATTTAAACTTGTCTCTGAAAAAACAAAGTTAATAATACTAGTCACGCCCTTAAACCCAACAGGAACAATACTTAGTAAAGAAGAGGTTGAAAAAATTTCAATTCGTTTAAATAATGAGTATCCTAACTGTAGATTATTGATTGATGAAACATATCGAGAAGCTACTTATGGAAATAACCAAGTCATACCAACATTTGCTGGGTTGAAGGATAATATAATAACAGTTTCTTCTTTATCAAAATCTCACGGAACGCCAGGATTAAGAATTGGATGGTTACATTCAAATGATGATGATTTTATAAAAGAAGTAAGTGTAGCAAAAACAAATACAGTAATATCAAATTCTGTTTTAGATGAATATGTTGCTACTCAAGTTTTAAAAAAGGAAACTCAACTATTTAAAACTAGAAGGATACACATAGCTAAAGGATTAGAGCTAGCAAACAAATGGGTTGCATTAAATAAACAATTCATAAGCTGGAATGAACCAAGTGCTGGAGCGCTTTGTTGCATAAAATTAAAAGAAACAAAATTCAATAAAGAACAAATAAAAGCCTTTTATGCTTTGTCAAAAGACGCAGGTATTCAAATAGCAAATGGAGAATGGTTTGGTGAAACTAACAGCTATTTCCGATTAGGTTTTGGGTATATGGAAATAGAAAAATTAAAAACAACATTAAATAAATTAAGTGAAATCCTAAAGCATATAGCTACTCAAAATGAAAACATCTAAAGAAAATAGTGAGTATTACAACTGGGGAAATAATTGTAAAGGGTGGCATCTTGCTAAATCAGAAAATTTAAGCATAATTGAAGAATTAATGCCTGCAAATACTTCAGAACAAAGACATTATCATAATTTTTCGGAACAATATTTTTACGTGTTAAAAGGAACCGCAACTTTTGAAATTGAAAATAAAATTTTAGAAGTAAATAAAGGAGAAGGGATTCATGTTCATCCGCAAGTAGTTCACCAAATAAAAAATGAAAAGTCTGCTGACTTAGAATTTATAGTCATCTCACAACCTACAACAAAAGGAGATAGAATAAACCAACCTTTTGAAAACAAAGAATTGAATTTAAACGGCAAAAAATTTAAATCAGTTTCGAGCACAAATAATGGAGAAGTAAGCTCAAGCACTCTGTTTAAGTATCGACAAAAAAGAAATATAATTTGGGCCACTTATGAGGGCGGTGAAATCTTGTTTGGAACACTTTCTGGGCGCATAGAAAAAGATAACTTGATTTTTACATACCAACATCAAAATAAAAACGGAGATTTTAAAACCGGAAAGTGTAAATCAATTATTGAGATTAAAGATGAGGTTTTAATTTTAAAAGAAAAATGGGAATGGACTTGCGATGATTATTCTAAAGGAGAATCTACTCTTAAAGAAATAAAATAATAATGATAGCAGTAATTTTTGATATCGATGGCACATTAACAAACACAACAAAGGTTGATTACAAATGTTTTATTAAGGCTTTTAAAAGCATATTTAGTATTGATATCTCAAATCAAAATTGGTCTGAATTGACTAATGTAACCGATTGGGGAATAACAGAAGGAAATAGTTTTAAAGCATAAAAATAGAGTTCCGACTGATATTGAATATAAAAAAATGATTGCAGAATTTGTTTTATGCCTAGAAACTGAATTACAGACTGATGAAAAACAATTTCGAGAAATAAAAGGAGCGTCAAGTTTTATAAATTTTTTAATCCAAAAACCTAATGTGAAAATTGGAATAGCAACTGGAGGTTGGGAAAAATCAGCAATTCTCAAATTAAAATCAATAGGAATTAATGCTTGTGAATTCGCATTTTCAAATAGCAATCATTTTAAAACTAGAGAAGAAATTCTATCCAGTACCATCCAAAAAATAAACCAAAAATGTGAAAATAAAATTGAACAAACCATTTACTTCGGAGACGGAAATTGGGATTTTCTAACGTGTAAAAAATTAGGAATTGAATTTATTGGAATAGACAACACTAATAAACTAAAAGATTTTGGCGCAAAAACTATTTTTAATGACTTTGAACATTACGAATTGATTTATAAAAATCTTAAAATTAAATAAAACACTACTGTAAATAAGTAGAACACAATGCAACTAGTATTAAACTATAGAAAAGCTAATTTATCCGATTTTAATAAACTGAAATCTCTAGGGATAGAATCGTATTCAGAATTTTCTAGTGTTCTAACCCCTAAGAATTGGAAGAAAATGAATTCCTTTCTTAAAAGTGATGCTAACTTATTACAATTAATTGAACAAAGTACTGTTTTCGTTTGCGAAAAAGAATCAGACATCATTGGTATGATTTATTTAGTCCCAAGTGGCAACCCAACGGAAATATTTCATAAAAACTGGAGTTATATACGCTTTTTAGGAGTGAACACTAATTTCAGAGGACATGGAATTGGTAAAAAACTGACCGACTTATCTCTGAAATATGCAAAAGAAACTAATGAAAAACATATTGCATTGCATACATCAGAATTTATGGATTCTGCAAGAACAATCTATCAGAAAATAGGTTTTAGAAAAACAAAAGAGATTCAATACTTAGGAAAAAGATATTGGATTTATTTGCTTGACTTGAATTAGAAATACGAAAAAGATATAAAACAATTCATTTGAAATTAAAACATACAACAACTAATGATTTAATCAATATTCTTGAAATAGAAAGGAATCTAGAAAATGTAGAATTTATAGAACCCTATAATCTAGAAAGGCATCAAAAAGTCATTCAACAAAAAGGTGAAGAACATTTTTCGATTTTTGATGAAGATTCCAAATTGATAGGCTTTGTTATTCTTGCAGGATTAACTAATGAAAATAAATCCATAGAATTCAAACGAATAGTTGTCTCAGAAAAAGGAAAAGGCTTTGGTTCAAAAACAATAGAATTAATAAAGAAGAAATGTTTTCAAGATTACAATTGTAATAGACTTTGGCTAGATGTTTTTGATTTTAATTTAAGAGCAATTCATGTCTATGAAAGTTTAGGTTTTATAAAAGAAGGTGTTTTGCGAGAATGTATAAAAACTGAGCAAGGCTTTAAAAATCTTATAATTATGTCAATTCTAAGAAAAGAATACCAATTAAGTTAAAACTATGAGTAAGATAAAAGTCGTAAAAGCAACTATTGATGAAATACATATTGTTGTAAATTTAGTAGCGGAATTATTAATTGATTTCAACAATAAAAATCATAGTGATTTTATAGTTGATAAAAACAAATTAAAAGACGTAACTAAAGATATCATTGTCCGTGATAATTTTGCAGCTTTTATAGCATATGATTCTGACTATAAACCAAAAGGATTAATAACAATTTCTGGAGCATTTGCTATATATAACGGTGGAGACTTTGGAGTTATCACAGAATTATATGTGGATAGAACCTCAAGGTCAACAGGAATTGGAAAATTATTATTAGAAAGTGCTTTTAACTTTTCAGACACTATGAACTGGAAGAAAGTAGAAGTTGGAGCACCAAATGCCAAGGAATGGCCAAGAACTATTGAATTCTATAAAAAAAACGGATTTAAACAGAAAGGGCCAAAACTAAGAATTGATTTGAGATAACTATTATTAAGATATGTTTGGATATAAAAACAATAGATAATAATGATAAATAGATTTACTTTTTTGTTTACAAAGTTCACTACTAACTATAGATTAATTCTTTTATTAGCGCTATTCATGTTACCAATTACAGCATGTAACGCACAATCGACAAAATATAGTTTTGAGCTCATCGATGTACCTTCTCCATCATTAAAAGATGCCCTTATCGATTCTCATAGTACTTATAAAATAGGCATTAGTCTTCCTCCATACTATAAGAATAGTGACAAGAAATATCCAGTAGTTTATAATCTTAGCGGCTATACCGTTTTCCCAGGTCAATACCCATCAACTGAAGCTCTAACGCAATCACACAATAATAATTCAATAAAAGAAATGATTGTAGTTGATATTAGCGGCTACAATGTTTTTCTGGGAACAATGTATGCCAATTCATCTGTTACAGGTAATTGGGAAGATTTTGTAACTAAAGATGTTATTAATTTCATTGATAAAAATTACAGAACCATTCCTAAAAAAGAAGCTAGAGCAATAATGGGACATTCTATGGGTGCGGCAGCTGTCGCTAACATTAGTCTAAAACATACTGACAAGTATTCTGTTGTTTATCTAATGAGCCCAGCAATAGGAAAAAGTGCAGAAGACTATATGTCGGTGATGTTTTCTGACAATTCAATATTGAATCAGTTAGAGATTTTATCAGAAAAATTGTCGAATGTAAAGGATGAGAATTTTCAAAGTGAGATTATAAAAATTCTTGATACTTTTGAAAGTAAGCACACAATTTTATGGACATTAGCATACGGAATGGCATTTTCTCCTGATCTGTCAGAACCTCTCAAAATGAGGCTACCTTTTGTTAAGGATGAAACAGGTAAATATGTTAAAAATCAGAATGTATATGACCAATGGATTAATGGTTTTGCAGAATTTGATTTAAAAATAAAATTAAACAAACAGGAATTAAAAAAATATAAACTCTACTCAATTAATTGCGGCAATAAGGATAGTCCATTTATTTTAAATGGCACAAAACGTTTTACAGAATTATTGTTCTTAAACAACATACCATATACAATGGATTGGTATGATGGTGATCACTCTAATCGAATAGGCGAAAAATTGGTAGAAAGTGTTTATCCTATAATCTATGCCAATTTAGAAATACAAGATTAATACCTGTTAAATAAAAGTGTACGACAATACATGCATAAAACGTTAACGAACTAAAAACTTACCTTCCAATAACTCATCCATAAATTCTTTTTAAATAAAAAAGTTTAACTTAGTAATCAATCAAATTATATATATGTGAGCATAATTAAAACGATAAGAGAACAATCTGGTTTTACACAAGCAGTACTAGCCAAACAATCTGGTTTGTCTTTAAGAACAATTCAACGTTTAGAATGTACCAATAAAGAACCGAAAGGTCATACCTTAAAAATGCTCTCAAATGTTTTTAAAATTGAGCCCTCTGTGTTACAAGAAAAATTTCAGCGTATCGGAAAAGCTCAAGAATCCGAAAAGACTTCTATTCAACTTATAAACTTATCCATATTGGCTTTTATCGGTATCCCTTTTGGAAATCTTATTTTTCCGTTTATACTTTGGTGGAAAAACCGTAAATCAAAACTAGTTGATGAGGTCGGAAGACGAATTGTAAATTTCCAAATTATCTGGTGGATTATCTTTTCTATACTGATGTGTATCTCACCTTTTATTAGTCGCACATTTTTTTCTAATACACAAATAATCTTGTATGTTTTGCTTGTAGGCTATGTATTTAATATTGTTATTGTTTTTATCACAGCAATGAAGTTGAGACGTAATGATTTTAACTTTCTGAAGACTCCTCTTCGCCTTATTTAAATTACAAATAGAGAATTGTCGTAAAATTGGCGGCATTCTAAACCACCTAATTTCATCGTATTGTATTTACTTAGTAGTATAACTAAATAAAATCTACTAATTAAAATATTTTATTATGAAAACTAAACACATTATTTGCGCTTTTCTTTTTACAGGCTTAATATTAAGCTGTGGCTCTACTAAAACTCTAACTAATCCTGATGATAAGCTCATAGGTGAATGGAGTCTCATTGCAGAATCTACACCTCAGGGCGACGTGCCTATAACCATGACTATCACTAAGAATGAAGCGGGGAAATTTGAAGGTTCATTTAAATCTATGATGGGTGAATTCGACATGACTAATCTCGTTTTAAAAAATGGCGTAATGTCTTGCGACTTTGATGTTCAGGGTATTCTGTTCGAATTTAAAGGCGTATTTACCAATGACGAGTTTAATGGTGAAACATTGGGGCCAGCCGAAAGCTATATTACTAATGGAAAAAGAAAGGTGGAATAACAACTCTTTCGATATTCAAAAAAATAGAAGACATTTAAATATTACTATATCTGAGCTTTCTTTAAGCTCATAGACTTTCATCACATCAAAATCACACAATCATGAAGAAAAAAATCGGCTACACGTTACTAATTCTTTTATTACTTACAATTTCTGTTGGATTTTATTACATCAGAAAGTTTAATAATGCATTTTTTAAAGAAAAATCTGCATATCTAGAATACACGTTTGAATCTAAACCCATTCACTTTGATTGGGCTGCAAATTCTACAGGATCAGGAGGCCATCACGAACCTCAAGCTGCGCTAATAATTCCATTAAAAATTGAAGGTTTAACACATCAATTTTATATGCAGTTTGATACTGGTGCACCACATTCTTTTATCTATGAAAATGATTTAAAATCTTTACGTGCCATTGGTATGGACATTAAAGAAGTTACAAAAGGAGAAGAACGCTTTGTAGAGCAATTAGATTTTATACTAGATGACAATCATATAAAAGCATCCATGATTAGAATTTTAGGGGATTACGGACATACTTTTGGCAAGAACGATACTATATCCAAAATAGGTATAGGTACTATTGGTAGTGATTTTATAGCTGACCGAATTACAGCTATTGATTTTAAAAATCAAAAGTTAGAGCTGTTTCATCAACGTCCAGAATGGATGAAAGCTTTACCCAAATTCAAATCCTTTGACTTTACTGGTAGGCGTATTATGTTGCCTGCAACTCTAAATGATAAAGACTACGAATTATTTTACGATTCTGGTTGTAGTGCCTTTGGGTTGATTACTATAAAAACCCGATTTGATAATTATAGTGATGTTAATATTGAAGCTATTGCATATGATGCTAAAAGCTGGAAAAGTAGTATTCCAATTACGAGTAAACCAACTAGTCAACCCATTAGCATTGGCAATACCGAGTTAAGTTTAAAACGTGTGAGTTTTGTAGATATGTACAGTTGGTCTCAACCGTTAGTAACACCTTTTACAAGAATAGGTGGTTGGTTAGGTAATCAACCTTTTACTGAGAGTACTTTGATTATTGATACAAAAACTGAAGAATTTATTGTTATAAAAAATTAAACATCTAATTTTAATTAGATCATTCAATATCTAATAGCTTGCAAAACTGGCCTATTGTTTTTATTATAGTTTTTATACCTTATTGATATTAATGTTGTACTACTAATCTTAGTTGTTAGATTGACAATTCCACCAAATAAACTGATATTTATAGCCTTATTTAGGTTGTAAAACATCTCCAAGGATATGAAAACATCTATTCTGCACTAATAAAAGAATCCGTTAGGCGCCATAAAAGATTTTAAGACAAAATCAATTCCCCTGATGCTCTTTAATCCTAGGAATCATTAACAATTTAGTTTGGCGACCATTAACGTATCTAAATCCATCCTTTCCCCAAAACCCTGCTTCTTCTAGCATAATTCTAATATCACGTTTCCATTCAGGAATGTTGACCGTTGTATTTAGCTCAATAGCATAAACGGTGTTCTCATGTAATGGATAATCACCAGTTACTGGTACTCCACCCTGAGAATCCCACATCCCTAAAGTTGTTCCTGAAGAATGTCCATAAGTACCTAAAGGGTGCGTATATATTGCTGGTCTTAGACCTTCACTTTTACCTTGATCTAAAGATTCCTTTAAAACTTGGTTTCCTGATTTACCAGTTTTAAAATTAGAAGTGAAAATATCTTGAACTCTATTTCCATCTTTAAGCGCATCTCGCAAAAATTTAGGAGCTTCAGTTTCATTGGGCTTTAAAACATAAGCGAGTTCTTGGCAATCTGTGTTTAACCTTAAATAAGTAATTCCGAAATCGCAGTGCACTAAATCACCAGGAAGGATAATCATATCTTCAGGTCGGTTAGAAAAGGCATATAAATGATTTCCTAATTCTTCTGCTGTACGCTGGACATCTACTGTTGGGTGGAACCAAGTTTCTAAGCCTAATGCAGTGACTTTATCTCGCATCCACCACTCTACGTCTGTGGTTGTCGTGATTCCAGCAGTGATTACTTTTTCTGAAAACGCTTCAGAAATAATATCATGTGTAATATCAACCAGTTGATTGTATATTACCATTTCTGTATCAGTTCTGGTTTCAATCCAACCAATCGCAAGCTGTTCTGCTGATTTTATTTTGGACTTATACCTCTTGGGCAAATAGGATATAAATGCCTCGTAATCAGTCTTTACTAATCCATCGCAAATATTAAAAGAATCAGAATAATTAAGTCCAATTGAACTTGGATTTCTTTCTTCTATAATCTGTATCAAACGCTTCCACTGATTAGGTTCTTTTTCTTTATCCCAAGCAGACACAATATTCTTACCAAAATTATATCTGGCAACTGCTAGTTTTTCAATTGTGTTTTTTTCTTTATTTCTATAAAAAACCAATATTGTTCTGCGTCTTGCATTTAACCATGTTGCTGGCAACATAGTTTTTAAAACGGGATCTTCATTGTATTCTCTAGAAATTAGAATCCACATGTCAAATCCTGTATCATCCATTAGTTTTGGCAGTAAATTATTAAACCGGTCTTCTAAAATATTATCAACAACTTCAGCACGTTCGCGCTCTGGAAGTATTTGCTGAGCTTGTAGTTGAAAACTAAGAACTAATAAAAGAAGTATTACCTGTTTCATAATGGTGTAAATTAGAGTTACTAAAGTACCTAATATTAAGGTATAAAAAAAGAGCGCTTAATGCGCTCTTTAATAATTATATATTTAGAAACTTAGTGTGTTAAACCTTGACGCTTAGCTTTCTTTTCTTCTCTAATTTCTTTGAAACGCTCAATAGCAGATCCGAACACCCAATAAGGGATAACAAAAGTTAAAAGGAATATCATTAACCAAAACCCAATAGTTAGTATGGTTAAAAATGCTAAAAATCCTAAATATTGATCAAATTCGAACATAACGGCGTTTAATTTTATTAGTGGTACAAAGATATAACCAAATAATAAGTTTTACAATAGGTAAAATGAGATTTATTAACAGGAAATAAACATTAATTAATTCTAAAGATTCTTTACATGGTAATCTACCAAACCTTCAATAGGCCGTCTTACAAAGTTACCCACTTTAAATCCATATTCTTGAGCAACTTCCTTTATTTCATCTTGAGAAAAATATGCTATAGAACCAGCAAAATGCACAGAAATTCCTGTATTTAATTCCACCTTATATTGAAGAATCATATGCTCGGTAAACTTTCTCAGTCCTTTTTTAATCAACTCTTTAATATAGTCAGAATCTTTATTTAGAAACATAAATTCAGCAAAATTTGCTAAATAAGCATTAGGATTCGGCTGTTTATAAAGATTGTATTTTATATAATCTGCATCAACATTGTACTTATGGTCAAAAGCGATTTTTAATGTGTGCGGCATGATACCAAAATAATAATCACGTATTAGTTCTTTGCCATAATAATTACCACTGGCTTCATCCATTAGCGTATAACCAAGGCTTAATACACGTTGATGTAATACTTCGCCATCAAAGTAACTACAATTAGAACCTGTGCCTAATATACACACTACTGCAGCTTCATCATTAGAATTAATAGTTGCCCTGACAGCTGCCATGGTATCTTCTTGAACATCTACTTTAGCATTAGGAAATATGAATTCTAGTATTTCTTTGAGTGTAGTTCTTGGTTTTTCCGTACCACAACCTGCTCCATAGAAAAACACATGAGTTACATCATTACTCATTGCTATAAGCTCATCACTTTTCTTTATTATTTTGTTAAGCTTTTTTTCGCTTAAAATGGCTGGGTTTAAACCTTTGGTTCTTATTTTATCGGTAGTTTGTTTACCATTTTTATCTATTGCAATCCAATCGCATTTTGTAGAACCACCATCTGTAATTAAAATCATAATGACCAAAAATTAAAAATTCCGTAGGTATGCTAAATTCATTATCCTACGGAATTTTAGAATTAATACTAGTTTCTATAAGTTATTGATCTTTTGTGCTAAATCAACCATTTTATTTGAGTAACCAAATTCGTTATCATACCATGATACCAATTTAAAGAATTTTGAATTTAGTTCTATCGCAGAGCCTGCATCAAAAACGCTTGTACGAACTTCACTAACAAAATCTTGAGATACAACCGCATCTTCGGTATATCCTAAAACACCATTCATGGAACCATTAGCTGCTTTCTTCATTGCTGCTTTAATAGCTTCTAAAGACGTATCTTTCTTAGTTTTTACTGTTAAATCAACAACAGAAACATCTGCTGTAGGCACTCTAAATGCCATACCTGTTAGCTTACCATCTAATTCTGGAATTACTTTTCCCACAGCTTTAGCAGCTCCAGTTGACGTTGGTATGATATTGTTAAGAGCAGAACGTCCTAACCTGTAATTTTTACGTGATGGTGCATCTACAGTAAATTGTGTAGACGTTGCAGCATGAATTGTAGTCATCAACGCTTCTTCAATCCCAAAATTATCTTCTATTACTTTCGCTAAAGGTGCTAAACAATTTGTTGTACAAGATGCATTTGAAACAATTGTATTGCTTGCTGTTAATTTATCATCATTAACACCCATAACAAACATAGGTGCATCTTTACTTGGTGCAGAAATCACTACTTTTTTTGCACCACCATCAATATGATATTGTGCAGTTTCTAAAGTTGTAAAAATACCTGTACATTCTGCAACGACATCTGCTCCAGCTTCGTCCCACTTTAAGTTTTTAGGATCTTTTTCTGCGGTAATTCTAATTGTTTTTCCGTCAACAACTAAATGTCCGTCTTTTACTTCTACAGTACCATCAAATCTTCCGTGAACAGAATCGTACTTTAAAAGATATGCAAGATGGTTAACATCTAACAAATCATTAATTGCTACAACATCCACATCACTGCGCTTTACTGTTGCTCTAAATACTATTCTTCCTATTCTACCGAATCCGTTGATTCCTAATTTTAAATTTGACATATCTACTATTAATTAATTTTTTATTTATTATTAAATTGACATTATATCTGAAACTCTAAGAAGTTCCATATTTATTTTTGATTTTCCTTTTACGGCTTGGTCAAATGGTGTTAAATCCATAATATCATTTTTAAGACCAACCATAAAGTTACTTTTTCCTGTTATTAAACTTTCTACAGCCTTTACTCCCATTCTACTGGCTAAAACCCTATCGAAACATGAAGGAGATCCTCCACGTTGCATATGCCCTAAAACAGATACTCTAACTTCGTACTCGGACATGTTTTCATCTACATAATCTTTCAACTCAAATACACTTTTACCAATTTTATCTCCTTCGGCAACAATAACAATACTTGAAGATTTTCCTGATTGTTTACTTCGCTTTAAAGATTCGACTAAACGATCCAAACCTAAATCTTCTTCTGGTATTAAAATCTCTTCTGCACCAGCTCCAATTCCAGTATTTAAGGCAATATGCCCTACATCTCTTCCCATCACCTCAACGAAGAATAATCTATTATGCGAACTCGCTGTATCTCTAATCTTATCTATAACATCTACGACCGTGTTTAAAGCTGTATCGTAACCTAATGTATGAGTAGTTCCATAAATATCATTATCTATTGTGCCTGGAATACCCATTACCGGAAAACCATATTCTTGGTTAAAAATCATAGCACCAGTAAAACTACCATCGCCTCCTATAACTACAAAAGCATCAATCTCCGCTTTTTTTAATTGTTCATATGCTTTTGCTCTACCTTCTTTTGTTCTAAACTCTTTAGATCTAGCAGATTTTAATATGGTACCGCCCTTATTGATTATACCTTTTACACTACGAGCATCCATTTTTACAAAATCTCCATCGATCATTCCTTCGTAGCCTCTGTAAATACCATAGCATTCTAAATTATGAAATGCACATGCTCTTACTACAGATCTTACTGCTGCGTTCATTCCTGGAGAATCCCCTCCAGAAGTCATAACACCTATTTTATTTATTGTATGTAGCATTAATTAAAATAATATTTTCAGTAAAATTACTAAACAATACATACAATTAGGTGACTATTGTCATAAAATAGCTAGCGAAAAAACAATTCAAACGTTTTCGTTAATAAGTATTTTAATAAAAAAGTTTGTTCTAAAGTTTTAGGACTTAGATTTAGTCTTTTCTTCTTTCATAGACATATAACTAGGCATCATACTTTCCGCTTCATTCCCCTTCTTTTCCACCTCTTTTTTAGAACCTTTATCCTTTCTGTTTTTGCCCGAAAAAATAATTTGAAGTAATTCTTTAAATGTGTCAAATTCTACATTATACGACAAACCAATCCCTTGTGTATAACCTATTTCTTCACCAAAATTTCTAATGGTATTTTCTCTATTGAATACTTTGGCACGTAATGAACCGTCTTCGTTAAGCAACCAATCAACTTGTACATCTCCTGTTATTGTAGTTTGCTGCGTAGTGCCAAACGGTACACCGACTTTTCCATTTACAAGAATTTTATCATTTATTTTTGTCTCTAATGTAAAACCTACTGACGAATTGGTTTGTAATTCTGGAGTATCCTGACCGATTTCTAAATCTAAACCTAATTTTAGATTTTCATTATCACCACCTAATATATTATTAACTATTCCGCTTAATCTTTCCGAAATGGTTCCTGTAATATTAACACCAGTTATACCACTAGAAAAACCACCCGTTGCTAAAAATATTAAGGCTTGGTTATCCCTTTCGTCTTTAGAAGATAATCTATAATCTAACTCAGATTTTACAGTAGAACTAACTCCAGGAAATCTAAAATTAAACTCTGGCTCAGGTTGCTCTAATTGGCCAGATAAACTAATTTCTACTTCCACATCGATACTTTGACTAATAGGATTGTCTAATAAAACGGACGGATTAGCTTTGCCAGAATACACGGCATTCAAATTTAATTCAGCATTTAGAGGATCACCTTCCCAAACTATAGTACCACCTGGATCTACATCAAACTTTTTTTCTACAAAGCCACCATATTTAAAGTTATACTCGCCTTCAAAAACCGTAAAATCTCCCCACATATCAAAGGTGCCGTTAGTATTAATCAAAAATCTTAAACCACCTTCTCCTCTACCCTTAATAGTACTACCAGCCTCTTTATCTATTACAATTTCTATAAGTGCATTTTGATTTACATCCAAATCGAAATCTAGCACTAAACCTTTGACTTCTATTTGTTCTGATATTTCACCATTAATCCTTGCTAATTTTTCTTCTGGACTTAGGAAATGAATAAAAGAGTTATCTCCAAAACTCTCAGAATCATTTAATGGTATGTAAAATTCTGTACCAGATTCTGTTCTTCCATCTTTAACTGAAATAACAAGTTGGTCTGTTGGTCCTTTAATTTGAGCTTTACCAGATATAAAACCTGTACCATAGTATAATTCGTCTTCAGATTCTTCGGTATTTAGAACTAAAAGCCTATCCGTAGTTAAATCCAGACCAAGTCTCCAGTCTGAAAAATTATTATGTTCTATGTAGCCATTTAAGTTTCCTTTAGAAAAGTACTTAGAATCCGTCATTGCTACATTATCAAAGTTAAAACGTTGATTACTTAACGATACTCTAGAATCGAAATCAAAATCATAATCTACATTAAGGTACGGAATAGACAAACCTGCTCTATCGAGTAATAACTCTCCATCAATACTAGGTTTTTTTAAACTTCCTGTAACTTTAGCATTACCCGAAACCAAACCTCTTATATTATTAATAACTCCCTCTCCCAAAGGATTTAATGGGTCTAGCAAAAACTCTTCAAAAGCGACATCAACATTTATGGTTGGGTTACGTTTAGCTACGTCTATTGTTCCATTTGCTATTAATGATTTTAAATTATCATTAATTAGAGACACGTCAACTGCATAATTGGTTATTGAATTATTTCCTTCTACTTTTGCTGAAAGATTTCCTAAATCATAATCATTAACAAATAAGTTACTCACCACTACATCAGATTTCGGCAGATAGACTCCATTATTTTGAACCAATTCTAGTTTTCCATTTACAATACCTTTTAAAGATAAACTATCAATGCGCGGTGTGATCTTAACCAGTTGAACATCATTAAAATCTAATTGAATATTTTTATTTTCAGAATTTTGTATGATACCAGAAAGTAATATCTCTTCATTACCTTGATTTATTTTAATTGGTGAGATATCAAAAGCTTTAAAATCTCTATCGAAGCGTATTTTATTTAAAGTGTCTTTTTGAGAATTCACTAACCATTCATAACCTTTAAATCTTACATCAGATTTTCTAAAACCAACAACAGACATGTTGTCTTCATCGATAGTGTAAAACATATTAAGATTGTAATCATCCCTATTATTTTTACCACCTTTAAATTCAGATTTAATTAATAATGTATCTCGTTTAGTCACATTGATGAGACTAAATTGTGACGCTTTATAAATGCCTGCATTTACACTGTCAATTTCGATGAATGTATTAAACAATGGGTTACTATTATCAATACTAACGTTAATATTATTAGCAAAATAGTCGTTAAACTTAATCTCTGGTGAATTAAATGTGAGTTCAAATCCTCTTTCTTCAGTTTCTATTCTGCCTTCAATAAAGGTGTTTTTCCCTAGGGTAAGATCCTTAAAAAATACTGCGGCAATTTTAGAATATATATTAAATCTAAAATTAAGATATTGTCCTTCTTCTACTTCATTAGGCACATAATTTGTATAAATACTTCCTACAGAATTTTCTACTAACTTGAGTATGTCTTTAGTTTTAAATTGTCCGGTAATTTTACCATTAATAATATCTGGTGAGTTTACGGCTATGGTTCGTTCAGTGTCTTTAAAAGAAGAGACGATATCAAAATCTTCAAATTTATACTCACCGTCTTGATTCTTATATGTTGTGTTCTTTATATTGATAGCTCCACTAGCATTATCGTATGTTGAACCGTTGGCAGTCATATTAACTACACCTCTAAATTCTGAAATACTGTCTCTAGTAACAAAGTTTAAAACCCGCAAATTTGCATAACCTACATTGGCTTTAAAATCGAATTTTTTAAGTTCTTGTGAAAAGTCTACTAATCCATTAAAGTTGAGCTTTAAATTTGGGTCATCGGCTTTTAAAATACCATTAAATATCTTGTTCCCTAAGTCCCCTGAAATATTAATATCTTCATAAACGTAGTCATTATAATCTAAAACAAAAACATCTCCTTTTACGTCTGTCCTTAGATTATCTATCGTAAATCCTTTTCCATCAACATCTAAATTTAACGAGACACTTTTCGCTGAAGGCTCATTAATTAACTCTCCAATATTAAATTCATCTAATACTATATTTCCGATATAATTAGCATTATCAATATCATTAATATTGGTTAATCTTAAATCAGAATTAATTAAACCGAGAGCTGTTACAATTTCTACATTAGCATCAACACTTTTTGCTGTGATGTGAGAGATTCCTTTTATCCTAAAGTTTCCAACCTTAGAAAGCACAGTTGGAATTGCTTTGCCAAGAATTCTAGGAAGTAAATCGGTCAAATCCCTATAATTTGAAGCTAAATTTTGAAATTTTCCGTCTAATGCAAAACTGTCTTTCTCATTACTGAACAAATTTTTAAAAGTAATATCTCCAATAATCCTAGTATTACTAGACGTACTGATATTGAGGTTTTCTGCTTTTAAATCATTTAGTGTGCCTGATAAGTCTGCATTTAAGGTGGCGCGTTGATTAGTCCCGAATTCGTCAAAAAATACATTAAGTTCTGTTAACGACACATCAGAATCTCTAAAACTAGCAACAACATCTACCTTGTCGGTAAAGTATTTTAAATCTTCGCGCTTATAATTAAATCGCAAGTCCCCTTTTAATTCCGACTGCTCGGTTTTAATATTTAGATCACCAAAATTCATGTGATCTAAAGTGTATTCAAAATTTGCCATTAAATTTTGAACAGCTATACCTCTACTATCTTTAAAACTGAATTTATTGATACGAGAACTAACATCCGGACCATTAATCAAAAAGTTTGTTGTATTGGCATTTAACTCTGTAAACTCAAACACTTTTGGTGTTTCTCGGTTTTCATCTATTAGTCTAAAAATGCCATCTTCAATAGATACATCGCTAGATGAAAACAGAAATTTGCTTGGTCCTACTCTAGGATTGTCATCATCAAACTTATCTACAAACACATCTAAATTGGTGTCTTGTGCACCTTTATAGGTTTTTAGATTAAAGACTAAATTCTGAATATCAATATCTCCAAAATTAAGTTTACTATTATAAAGGTTTTTGAAACTTATAATAGAACTATTAAGCTCACCAATACTTATGAGCGTGTCTTTTTTATAATCTCTTATGAGGATTTCTTTAAACTCTATATCACCATTTAGTTGAAGACCAACTTTACCAATATTAATGTCGGTTTTAAAATCATCATTTAGTCGCTTGGTAGCGTACTTACCAAGCTTATTCTGAACAGCAGGAATACCAAGAATTAAGAAGACAATAAGAAAGAGCAACAAAAATATGCCTATGATCTTACTTATTATTTTGAGTACTCTTTTGATAAAAATTACGTCTATTAATTGATGAAATTCTAGTAGCTTTTTCTGTAAAACCGAAATATTATTTTACATCTGTAGCCACTTCTTTAATTCATAAAAATTCTGATTGACTTTCTAAATTTTCAAACAAAAAATTCATGTACTTTTGTCTTTAAAATACGTTGTTAAGTACTGTTTAAGACTATATCTGGTAAAATTAACAATTATTGTGCCTAATATCGACTATGAAAAAAGAAAATATTTATATCCTTGGTATTGAGTCTTCTTGCGATGATACTTCAGCTGCTGTACTTTGTAACGACAAAATTTTAAGCAATGTTGTTGCAGACCAAAAAATACATGCAGAATATGGTGGTGTAGTACCAGAATTAGCGTCTCGTGCACATCAGCAAAACATAGTTCCTGTAGTGCACCAAGCCCTTGAAAAAGCTGGTGTTTCTAAAGACCAATTAAGTGCTATTGCGTTCACTCGCGGTCCAGGATTAATGGGATCATTATTAGTGGGTACCTCTTTTGCTAAATCTTTGGCTTATGGGTTAGATATTCCTTTAATAGATATCAACCACATGCAAGCGCATATTTTAGCCCATTTTATTGATGAAGAAAATCATAAAAAACCACCTTTTCCATTTTTAGCCATGACCATTTCTGGAGGCCATACTCAAATCGTAAAAGTGACCAATTATTTTGAAATGGAAGTTCTGGGAGAAACGATTGATGATGCAGTTGGTGAAGCTTATGACAAAAGTGGGAAAGTTCTAGGCCTAGGTTATCCTGCTGGACCAGAAATTGATAGACGTGCGCAACTGGGTAATCCGAAAGCGTATCAATTCACCAAGCCAAGAGTTGATGGTCTTAACTTTAGCTTCTCTGGCCTAAAAACAGCCATTCTTTATTTTGTTCAACGTGAAGTAAAAGCTAATCCAAATTTTATTGAAGAAAACCTTAACGACATTTGTGCTTCAATTCAATATACCATTATTGGTATTTTAATGGATAAATTGAAACTAGCCGTTAAGCAAACTGATATAAAACATATTGCCATTGGTGGTGGAGTTTCTGCCAATTCTGGAATTAGAAAAGCGCTTAAAGACGCTGAACAAAAATTTGGTTGGACAAGCTATATTCCAAAATTTGAATACACTACAGATAATGCAGCCATGATTGCTATTGTTGGATATTTGAAGTACTTGGAAAAGGATTTTGCAGATTTTGATATAATGGCTACTGCACGATTGAAGATATAAAATGAAAAGATTTGCATAATATAAATAGCATTTAAATTAGCACAAATCCTTTTAATTTTCAATATAGCCACCAGTATCATAAAACACTATTACAGAAGTCTTTAGACTTAGTACTGTATTACCGTCATCGATAAATTATCTATTTATTTTTAATTTCTAGTAAATTTTAGTTCATTTGTAGATAGCCCTAAACAAACCCTACTATGAAATATCTTTTAACACTTTTACTTTTTATCCCATTTTTCGGATATACACAGAGCTCCTTAGCAAAACAACTAGATTCTATAACAACAAAAAAAGATGCTGATACTTTTTTAAAAACTCATAATCCAGAAGATGGAAAAGTATACACCTACAATAAGGAAAAACATAAAACTAAAATAGCAAACAGCCTTTTTAAACTTTCTAAAGGAGGAAAAAAGGTGATAAAAAATAAATATAAAAAAACCTATTACAAGATAATTGATAAATCTAAAGTTGATCATTGTAAATTCAATGTCATAGTAATAGATGGTGAAAAAACATCAAATCAATCTGCAAAAGTGATTCGCGACAAAGTTTTGTCACAATATAACGAGGGTTATAAATTTGAAGATTTAGCTAAACAGCACTCCTCAGGTTCTACAGTAAAAACGGAAGGTGATACAGGTTGGATAAAACTTGGAGATATATCTGCCACATTCGACATGCAGGCTTTTCATCAAAATCGTGATATTGGTGACGTATTTACAGTAGACGATTCACAAAATAAAAAGTATTACATTGTTGTGAAAACGAAAGATAAAACTCCAATTGAAGAAATAACCGTTTTAAAATTTACAGAAGACCTATAGATTAATGCAATTATTTTACAATTCAAATATTTCTGAAAGCGACGATCGCTTTAGTTTTGATAAGCAGGAAAGTAGACATATTGTAAAAGTACTTCGTAAAAAAGCAGATGACTTATTATATATTACTAATGGTAAAGGCTGGTTATTTGAAGCGCAGCTAACCTTAGCAGACGCAAAGCACTGCGCAGTAAATATTACTTCAAAATCTTTAAATCCAAAACGCAATTACAAGTTACACTTAGCTGTAGCACCAACTAAAATGAACGACCGTTACGAATGGTTTTTGGAAAAAGCTACCGAAATTGGCATAGAAACCATTACTCCTATTATTTGCGATCATAGCGAACGTAAAGTGATTAAAACGGAACGCTTTGAGAAAATCATTCAGTCTGCTATGAAACAATCTTTACAATTTTACATACCAAAACTTAATTCTCCAATTGCATATAGAGAGTTCATAACTCGAGAGTTTTCTGGTCAAAAGTTTATTGCTCATTGCGAAGAGACTGATAAAAAATCATTGAAATCTCAGATTAAACCTAATAATGAGTACACTATTCTAATTGGACCAGAAGGCGACTTTAGCGTTAAAGAAATTAAAATGGCTTTGCAACATAATTTTATTCCAGTAACTTTGGGTGATACACGACTAAGAACTGAAACTGCTGCTATTGCTGCATGTCATTCGGTAGCGTTTATCAACGAATAAACCCATAACAAATTTATAAACATTTTTGAAGCAAAATAACGCATGAAATTATTTTTCTCATTTCTCTTTTCTCTTTTCTATTTCATCTCATTTGCTCAAGAAGTAGCGATATTAAAATACAAAGGTGGTGGTGATTGGTACAGTAATCCGACTGCATTACCAAATTTGGTAAAATACTGCAATGACTATATAGACACCAACATTAATGAGAACATTAAAACGGTTGAAGCTGGCAGCACAGATATTTTTCAATTTCCATTATTACATATGACTGGTCATGGTAATGTATTTTTTAGTGATGATGATGCAGAAAATCTTCGGAATTATTTAGTCTCAGGTGGCTTTCTTCATATTGATGATAACTATGGTATGGAACCATATATTACAAAAGAATTAAAGAAAGTGTTTCCTAATAGTGAGTTGATTGAAATCCCTAAGAACCATGCCATTTTCAGTACGGCATATAATTTCCCTAATGGTTTACCAAAAATCCATGAGCATGATGGTAAAGCGCCCAAAGCCTTTGGCATTTTTCATGAAAGTAGATTGGTTTTATTGTTTACTTTAGAAACAGATTTAGGAGACGGTTGGGAAGATGAAGAAGTACACAATGATCCTGAAGAGGTTCGTGAAAAAGCATTGAAAATGGGAGCAAATATTGTGAAGTATGCTTTTGAGAATTAAATAATGATGGAAAAATTTTCAACTAAATATAAAATATTAGCTATAGTTCTTGCTCTAGCTTTTACTTTTCAATCTATGAATAGTATAAGTTGGCACACTTATTCTTCGAAATCTGATGTTAATATTTGCATGCCTTTTGTTGGATGTATGTTCCAAACACCTACTCACCTTTCCTATTTTTGTAATGATTACCATAAGTTTTGAAGCAACTCACCCACTACACCACCAACTTCAAAAAACAAAAACATCCAATCACCTTAGTTTGCGATAACATCTCCAATGCACCAAATATTGGCAGTTTGTTTCGCATTGCCGATGCTTTTAGCATTGAAGAACTGATTTTGTGTGGCAAAAATATATCGCTTGGAAAACGCATGACTAAAACATCACGATCTACTGAAAAGTATGTTAATCATAGAATTGAAAAAAGTATTAAGACTGTAATTACTGACTTAAAAGCTAAAAACTACTTTTTAATAGCTTTAGAGATTACAAAAAATAGCCAAGAATTGAATCAATTTACTTTAAATACTAAACTACCCATTGCACTAATTTTAGGTGATGAAAACTTTGGTGTATCAGAAGATATTTTAAATCAAAGTGATGCTATTGTTCATATTAACATGTATGGAAATAATAGTAGCATGAATGTGGTGCAAGCAACAAGTATCACACTTTACGAACTGACTAAACAACTTAATTCTTAAATTTGCTGTGCTGAATTCCTGCCTGTCGGGAGACGGGTATTTCCGTATCTTTAACTATATTTAGACCATGAATTCAAAAGTTATTGCTAATGGTATTTTAAGAGCTCTAGGCATTTTGCTTGCTATTGCTTTGGTTTTGTTTTTTTTGTATAAAATTCAGTCAGTAATTGTTTATGTAGCTGTTGCTGCAGTTATTTCATTAATTGGAAGACCTATAGTTATCTTTCTTAGACGAAAACTGAAATTCAACAATACAGTAGCTGTCGTTGTAACTATGGTTTTATTTATAGGACTATTAGCAGGTTTAGTAGGCATGTTTATTCCGTTAGTTGCAGAACAAGGTCAAAATTTAGCTTTACTAAATATTGAACAACTTCAAGAAAATGTTGAGAATTTATACAACCAAATTGTTACCTATTTTGAATTTCAGAATATAGATGTAGAACAATCTATAAAAGATTCTAATCTATTGTCTAAGCTAGATTTTGCCGCAATTCCTAATTTCCTAAATAGTTTTATAAGTGGATTGGGGAGTTTTAGTATTGGCTTGTTTTCAGTTTTATTTATTTCGTTTTTCTTTTTAAAAGATAGTAAACTGTTTGAAGATGGCATTATGACATTTATACCAAAAGGAAACGAAATGCGCTCAAAACGTTCTTTTACCAAAATAAAAGATTTGCTATCACGCTACTTCGTAGGTTTAATTTTTCAGATATTAATTCTATTCGTTATCTATACTATTGTACTTCTTATATTTAGAATAGATAATGCCGTAGTCATTGCTTTTCTGTGTGCATTATTAAATCTTGTTCCATATGTAGGGCCTTTAGTCAGTGGTTTTTTAATGTTATTACTCAGCATGTCTAGCAATCTTGGTGAGAGTTTTAGTGAGGTCATATTACCAAAAACTACTTATGTAATGATTGGTTTTATTGTTGCGCAGCTAGTGGATAATTTCTTCAGTCAACCATACATATTCTCCAAAAGTGTAAAATCTCACCCACTCGAAATATTCCTAGTAATTATTATAGCAGGAATTTTATTCGGTATTGTAGGTATGATTGTCGCAATACCAGCTTATACCGCAATTAAAGTAATTCTGAAGGAATTCTTATCAGAATATAAAGTCGTAAATAAACTGACTAAAGACCTTTAGTTTAGTTTGAATTTAGATATCTTAAATACTGAAATTCAGAAATATATAGATGCAAATCTGAAGTCAGATATTGCAAGCCTTTTACTAAAAGGAGTTCCTTTCAATGATATAGAAGCTAAAACTATTATTGAACAAGTAGAAGCTAAAAAGCGTTGTGAAAAGAAGCTACCAACTTGGTTCAATACTGATGATATTTACTATCCCAATAAACTTAATATTGAACAGACCTCTTCAGAAATAACTGCAACATATAAAGCCAATTTAGTTTCTGGAGAATCGCTAATTGATCTTACTGGTGGTTTTGGTATAGATGCTTATTATTTTTCTAAACAAATAGACAGTGTAGTACATTGCGAAGTTGATACTGAGCTTTCTAGCATAGTAAAGCACAATTACCAAGCATTAAATGCTTCTAATATTAGATGTAAAAATGAAAGTGGTATTGACGTCTTAAAACAATTAGATCAACCATTTGATTGCATCTATATTGATCCTTCCCGACGAGATGATAGTAAAAAGAAAGTGTTCTTACTTTCAGATTGTACACCAAATATAAAGACCTTTCAGAATTTATTTTTAAAGTACGCTAAAGGTGTAATGATAAAAACTTCACCTCTATTAGACTTATCTGCAACCCGTTCTGATTTAAATCATGTCAAGGAGATTCATGTTGTTGCTGTTAACAATGAAGTGAAAGAATTATTGTGGCTATTAGAGCGAGATTATGAAGGAGATGTTACCATTAAGTCAGTGAATCTGCAAAAAGATAAGATTCACAATTTTGAATTCAATTTTGAAAACGAAGTAATTGCTGATGTTAAATACAGTGAACCTCTCAATTATTTATATGAACCTAATTCTGCAATTCTCAAAGCTGGCGCTTTTAACTCCATCAGTGAACAATTAATGCTCAACAAGTTGCACAAACATTCTCATTTATACACTTCTGATGCGTTAATTGATTTTCCTGGAAGACGATTTCAAATTAAAAAAACGTTGTCATTTAAAAAAAAGGTATTTGCAAAAGAAAAAATTTCAAAGGCGAATGTCACCACTAGGAATTTCCCAATATCTGTAAGTGATATTAGAAAGAAATTGAAAATAAAAGATGGTGGCTCAACTTATCTATTCTTTACTACTAATTTAAATGATGAGAAGGTTATCTTAGTGTGTTCAAAATTATAATTACAGAAAACCTTTTTGGGCAATTACCATATCGTTTCCCCACAGTTTTACTAGGTAAGAAATGTCTATAGGAAAAAAAGATGATGAACCATCTGTGTTATATTTTACAGGACATTCAATACGGTTACCATCAATAATCTCACATTTATTCTTTTTATTATCTGAGATAAAAATTGCTTTAGAATCAAGCTTATCGTAAACTTTTTTTAAATCTATAACAGCATACTTTAAAAATCCAGAAGCATTTTTTACTTCACTTTTAGACCTATCAATTATACCATAAGTAAAATAGTGTGCCTTCATCTTGTAATATTCAGATTTGTGTCGCTCTTCAACTTTATTTTCATCTCTTCTGTATCTAATTGTAAAATCTGAATAGTCTTTATACTGCTCTTCTCTAAAACGCTCTTGTACACTCATAATATTATCTCCCTTTCTAAAAACATAATCGATACCATTCATCATATCTATGTATTTAGCATAATCTTTTCTCAGTTGTACTTCAGTCCATTGCAAGGATTTATAAATCAAAGGTAAAGCTAGATTCTTATGTACATAATCTGTAAAAGCTCTATCATTTTGATATTTTGACATTTATATTTAAAGTGTTTTATAATGAATCTTGAAATTAAATATAGAACTAAAAATCTAATAAATAAGCCAATAGCAACTCAAGACTTATTAATAAAAAAAATAGCTATAAAAAACTCAAAAAAAATGTTGCGTTCTTTAATATGAAAAGTTAACTTTGCATCCGCATTTTTATTGAAATACGTTCATTTATTACCGGAGAGGTGCCTGAGTGGCCGAAAGGAGCGGTTTGCTAAATCGTCGTACCTAGAAATAGGTACCCAGGGTTCGAATCCCTGTCTCTCCGCAAAATTTACTGCAGCTAATGCGACTGTTAGTAATATTTAGATAATCATTTCGGGGTGTAGCGTAGCCCGGTTATCGCGCCACGTTTGGGACGTGGAGGCCGCAGGTTCGAATCCTGCCACCCCGACTTTATCGCATTTTAAAGTTTTTAACTTTAAAAATGGTCGCATAGCTCAGCTGGATAGAGCACCTGCCTTCTAAGCAGGCGGTCCTAGGTTCGAATCCTAGTGCGATCACAAAAAGCCTTAACAGAAGTGTTGAGGCTTTTTTGTTTTTATTCAGGATACTCAATTCTTAAGTGATAGATGTTTGCCAACTTAAGCTTTAGTACCTTTTTAATAGATTGAATTTCTTTAAATGTAATATCTGCGTTTAAAAACTGACCACTTTCCATCTGTTTATTAATAATATTCTCTACAAACTCATTAATCTTTGTACTTGTTGGCTCTTTTAAGCTTTTAGATGCCGCTTCTACACTATCACACATCATCAAAATAGCGGTTTCTTTACTAAAAGGTTTTGGTCCTGGATAAGAAAAATCTTCAATATTTACATACTCATTGCTCGACTTTTCATTCATATAAAAGTAATAAACCAAACTAGTGCCATGGTGAGTTCTTATAAAATCAATAACTCTATCTGGCAGATTATGTTTCTTTGCTATTTCTATTCCATTTATTGTATGGTCTATGATAATTTTCGCACTTTCTAAGTTAGACAATTCGTCGTGTGGATTAATACCTGTACTTTGATTTTCGGTGAAATATGTAGGGTTTTTCATCTTACCAATATCATGATATAATGCTCCTACTCTAATCAACATAGCATTAGCTCCAATTTCGTTTGCAGAAGCTTCAGCTAAATTAGCGACATTCAATGAGTGATGAAATGTACCAGGAGCTCTATTGGATAACTCTTTAAGTAGCTTTGTGTTTGTATCAGATAATTCTAAAAGTGACACATCAGAAACTAATCCGAAAATCTTTTCGTAAATATAAATCAAAGGCTGAACGAAAAGTGTTGCCAATCCACAGAGGACAAATAACCCAAAAGTTTCCCATTTTAAACCTGTAAGTTGCCCTTCGTGAATAACGAAAAAAGCAAAATAGGCAATGATATATATAAACGTAATTTGTCCAACAGAGATAAATAGATTAGCCCTTTTATATAATTCTGATACCGTTAAAATAGTAACTATACCAGCTATAATTTGAAGAAACATATATTCATAACTATTCGGCACAATGAAACCTAATAACAACACCGTTAAAACATGAGCAAACAAGCCTAGTCTGGCATCGAAAAAAGCTTTTAAGATTAATGGTAAAATACAAAGAGGTACTACATATAAGTACTCAGAGTCATAATTTATCACCAAAGTGGTCAACAAAATCATTAAGGCAATATTGAAAAATATAAAGGTGACTTTAGTATTATTCAAAAAGACCTCTAATCTATACTTTCGAAGAAATAAAAGTAACATCAACAACGCTAATGCTACTAAAAGCGTATAAGCAACAAGAACCCAGTTGTAGTTAGCCGAATTCCATGTCTGTGATTCATATTCAGATTTTAAAGAGTCTAGAATATCATATTGATTATTTTCTACAACTTGACCTTTTGAAATTATCAACTGATCTTTCTCAACGCTTCCTCTCGTTAACGAAATTTTAGATAGCTCCTCCTCTAATGCCTGCTGTGTTAAGTTTTCATTTATGGTAACATTTGGTTTTATAATATCAAAGAAAATAGACATCATTTTAGTTCGCTTTTCTAAAGAAACTGAGTTACCAAAATGCCTTTCTATAAGCTGCCTTAATTCTTTTAATTCATGTAAACCTCCATACTTTAATTCCTTTTTCAACTTATTAGAGGACGATAATATAACAGGTTTTTCATCAGAATATTCATATTCTATATCTAAAACACCATTACTATATAACTCATCAATAAGTATTTTTCCTTTTTTATATAAATTTGAGTTTTCAATTTTTATATAACTAGAGTCCTTAAAAGTTTGATTAAAATGTTCTATATAATCTGACAAGACAGCAACTTCAATATCCTTATTGCTTTTAAAATAAATGGGACTATTCTTTTCAATCTCTATCTTTTCGCTTTCAATTTCAATTTGAGATTTCTTAATGGCAAAGTTAAATGGAGCATATAGATTTTCTGATTGCCATGGTTTTCCTTTTTCAAAAGAATATCTGAATTTTCCTGTTTTTGGAAATAGGTAAACAATAAATAGTGTTGTAACTAAGAATAATAATATCTTATATACAAGCGCATGATTTTTATACCATTTATTAAGAAGTGCATTCATGTGTTTACATTCATCGTTTTTTAAAGATCATACTTCGACTACGCTAAGCATGAGTACGGAACGTCAAAGAATAGAGCTTCGTTATTGTACGAAATTTTTATCACTGATGTTTCATATACAATCAAATGTAATAAATATTAGAATTTTAGACCGCTATAATCAGTAATACATTCCGAAATCTCTCAAAAATTGATTAATTTCGCAGCAACTAATATATTCATAACACAATGAACAAGGACGTTGTCATAGTTTCGGCAGTAAGAACTCCCATCGGCAGTTTTTTAGGAAGTTTGTCTAGTGTACCAGCACCAAGATTAGGTGCTATTGCAATTAAAGGTGCTTTAGGTAAAATAAATTTAAAACCCGAAATGGTTGATGAAGTTTTAATGGGTAATGTTGTACAAGCAGGTACAGGTCAGGCTCCAGCAAGGCAAGCTGCCATTTATGCTGGTATACCAGACTCAGTTCCTTGTACCACTATTAATAAAGTTTGTGCCTCTGGCATGAAAGCTATTATGCAAGCAGCACAAGCCATTCAACTTGGTGACGCAGAAATAGTTGTTGCTGGTGGCATGGAAAATATGAGTGCAATTCCGCATTATTATCATGCGAGATCCGCTACAAAATTTGGCCCAGCTACACTTGAAGATGGTATGCAAAAAGATGGATTAGTGGATGCGTATGATAAAAACGCTATGGGAGTGTGTGCAGATGCTTGTGCTACTGAATACAAATTCAGTAGAGAAGATCAAGATGCTTATGCCATTCAATCCTATAATCGCTCTAGCTCAGCTTGGGATGCAGGTAAATTTGATAATGAAGTAGTTCCTGTTGAAGTACCTCAACGTCGCGGTGAGCCAATTATAATGGATAGAGATGAAGAATATACGAACGTAAAAATGGAAAAAATACCTGCTTTACGTCCTGCATTTACTAAAGATGGCACTGTAACCGCAGCTAATGCATCTACAATTAATGATGGTGCTGCAGCAATGGTGTTAATGAGTTCAGAAAAAGCAAATGAATTAGGTCTAAAGCCTATAGCTACTATAAAAAGTTATGCAGATGCTGCACAAGAGCCAAAATGGTTCACTACTGCGCCTGCTAAAGCTTTACCAAAGGCAATAGCAAAGGCAAATATTAACTTAAGTGATGTTGATTACTTTGAGTTTAATGAAGCCTTTTCTGTAGTTGGTTTAGCGAATATGAAAATTCTAGGACTAAACGATAGTAATGTAAACGTTAATGGAGGTGCTGTATCTTTAGGACATCCACTCGGGTGCTCTGGTGCCAGAATCTTAGTAACCCTAATTAATGTTCTTCATCAAAATGATGCTAAGATTGGAGCTGCTGCAATATGCAATGGTGGTGGTGGTGCTTCTGCTATGATATTAGAACGCGCTTAAATATTACATTTATGCAATACGGCATCTGCAATCTTGGAATTGTACCAATACGATTAGAGCCTAGCGATACCAGTGAAATGGTAACGCAAGCATTGTATGGTGACCATTTTAAAGTATTAGAGCAACGCAAAAAATGGAGTCGTATTCGTTTTGCATATGATAAATATGAAGGTTGGATTGATAACAAACAGTATTTAGAGATTGAAGAGGCTGATTACAAAGAATTATCAAAATCTGACAATAGGCTTTCTAAAGATTTAATTGAATATGTTTCGGATTCTTTGAAAAATTTATATCCTATTCCTGTTGGATCTAGTTTAAACGGTCTAAAACTACTCAACCATAATTTTGACGGTAATAGCTTAAATATTAGGCGTCCAAAAGCAGAAATTGTTAAGACGTCTTTCTTATATTTAAACGCTCCTTATTTATGGGGAGGAAAAACACCTTTTGGTATAGATTGCTCTGGATTTACTCAAATGGTATATAAACTTAATGGCTACAAGCTCTTAAGAGATGCATCCCAACAGGCAACACAAGGTGAAGCCTTAAGTTTTATTGAAGAAAGTGAACCTGGAGATTTAGCTTTTTTTGATAATGCCGAAGGTAGCATTATACATGTTGGTATTATCATGAAAGACAATTATATTATCCATGCGCATGGTAAAGTTAGAATAGATAGATTAGATCACAGTGGCATTTATAATATGGATAAAAATGCACATACTCACAAACTAAGAGTTATTAAAAAGATTATATAAAAAATAAAATGCGACTTATTAAATAAGTCGCATTTTATTTTATTAAATAGAGACGATTAATTGCCTCCTGCAGAAGCCTCCATAGTTTCTATTTTAGCTTTCATTGCCTTAAACTTGTCCATTTCACCTAGAGCACTGTAGATATTCATTAACGTTCTTGCAGCATCTATATTTGTGTTTTTTAATTCTAAAGCCTTTTCTAAAAAAGGAATAGCATCATTATATAATTGTGTACGCTTTTCTTTTAATTCGTCATACTTTTTGTTGTCTGCTGAACTTGTTCCTAATCCATTCATTTCTTCTACTATAGCAGCTTCACCAGATAAAATTGAAACAGCCATGTTATTGTAAGCATCAACGTAATTTGGATTAATTTCAATTGCTTTTTTATAGTAGTTCAATGATTCTTCAGTGTTGCCAGCCTCAGCAGCTAAAACACCTAAATTATAAAATAGCTCGGCATTATTAGGATCTTTCTTAGTTGCCTCTTCCATTAAAGCTTTAAACTTATCTCTATTGCCCATCTTTAAATGAACATTCGCCTCGGATAATAATAATCCTATATCATCAGGATTTTCTGCACGAGCATCTGCCATTGCGCCTAAAGCTTTCTCATTTTTTTCTTGAGACACGTAAATTAAAGCGATATTTTTTACAATTTCTGCCGTTTTTGCTTCGCTCATTTCATCTTTAGGATCTTTATGCAATTTTGCCTGAACTGAAAAATCTCTGGATTTTTTATCACCAAACGCTTCTTCTACACCTGTTTCTACATTAGTTGCGTAATAGTTCATTTTTTCACCACTATAGCCCATATTGTTTAATTCAATATAATAATCTAAAGCCGTATCATAATCAGGAACCGAAACTGCAGATGTTGCCGCATAGTAAAGGTATAATGTATCTGTTGGCGACATTCTATAAACTTTCTCAAATCCTTTAGCTGCAACTTCATAGTTCTTATTAGTAAAGGCATCATTAGCCTTAGTTAAAAAAGAATTCATCATACCAGTCTTCATAGTGTTGGCATCTTCAGTATATTTCAACTTTCCTATCGAAGATTCCAAATCCTTCAACATATCTAAAGTTGAAATAGCCTCATCAATATCAGCATCAGAACCTTGCCCTTCTGCATATAGCGCTTGGGCTTTTAAATAATAAAACTTCGTTTTTGTTTTATCATCCATATTTCCTTTTAGAGCCTCTGCAGCCGCTAAAGCCGATTTAGCATCACCAAAATTCGAATTTTTAAGTGCTTTCTCAATAGCCTTAACTTCATTCTTTTGCGCAAAAGACATCGAAGTAACTACTACGAGTAACACTAATGCAATTAGTTTTTTCATCTTGTAATAAATAATTTATTGTTAATTTTTAGTTTTCAGTTTCATTGTTATCAATAGCCGTGCCATCTTCGTTAGATGTTTGGTTTTCAGATGTTTCACCATCAACTTCCTCATCGGCTTCATCATCATCTTTCATCACTTTTGCAACGGCTGCTATAGAATCGTTTCCTTTTAAGTTTATTAATTTTACACCTTGGGTAGCTCTTCCCATAACACGCAAATCGGCTACTGCCATACGTATTGCTATACCAGATTTATTGATAATCATTAAATCATCTTCGTCAGTAACGTTCTTAATAGACACTAAGTTACCTGTTTTTTCTGTAATAGAAATAGTTTTTACACCTTTTCCACCTCTGTTGGTAATTCTATAATCTTCCAAACTAGAACGTTTTCCATAACCATTTTCAGAAACAACAAGTATATTACTATCCATATCATCCACAGCAATCATACCTATAACCTCATCGGTTTCTTCGTTTTGCAATCTAATTCCTCGAACACCAGATGCATTTCTACCCATTGGTCTGGTTTTAGCTTCTTCAAAACGAATAGCTTTACCAGACTTTAGTGCTAACATAACCTGACTTTCGCCTGTTGTTAGCTTAGCTTCTAATAAAGTATCATCTTCCTTAATCGTTATGGCATTAATACCATTTGTTCTTGGTCTAGAATATTGTTCAAGTGATGTTTTCTTAACTTGCCCTTTTTTAGTAGCCATAATCACATAATGGCTATTGATGTAATCTTCGTCTTTTAAATCTTGCGTACAGATAAAAGCCATCACTTTATCATCTTGCTCAATATTTATAAGGTTTTGAATTGCTCTACCTTTTGATGTTTTTGATCCTTCAGGTATTTCATAAACACGCATCCAGAAACATTTTCCTTTTTGAGTAAAGAATAGCATGTATTGATGGTTTGTCCCAACAAACAAATGCTCTAAGAAATCTTCATTACGTGTAGTAGATGCTTTCTGACCTACTCCACCTCTATTCTGTGTTTTATATTCTGTTAATGAGGTTCTCTTAATATATCCTGCATGAGAAATTGTAATTACTACCTTCTCATCTGGTATCATATCTTCAATACTCAAATCTCCACCTGCATATTCTATAACAGAACGGCGCTCATCACCATATTTATCTCTAACAACCTCTAATTCATCTTTAATGATAGCCATACGACGGTCTTTTTTGTCGAGGATATCTTTTAAATCTTCAATAGTTTTCATTAAGTCATCATATTCAGCACGAAGTTTATCTTGCTCTAGTCCAGTTAATTGACGTAGGCGCATTTCAACTATAGCCTTTGCTTGAATTTCACTCAATTCAAAACGTTCAATCAACTTTGCTCTCGCTTCATCTGCATTAGAAGATGCTCTAATTAAAGCAATAACTTCATCGATATTATCTGATGCAATAATTAAACCTTCTAAAATATGAGCACGTTCTTGAGCTTTACGTAATTCATAAGTTGTTCTTCTTACAACAACTTCATGTCTATGCTCAACGAAATAATGAATTAACTCCTTTAAATTTAATAATTGAGGACGTCCGTTAACAAGCGCAATATTATTAACACTAAAAGACGACTGTAAAGCGGTGTATTTATATAATTTATTAAGAACGATATTAGGAATAGCATCGCGCTTTAAAACATAAACAATGCGCATTCCGTTTCTATCCGATTCATCTCTAATTGTAGAAATCCCTTCAAGCTTTTTATCATTCACCAAATCAGCAGTCTTTTTAATCATGTCTGCTTTATTGACTTGATAAGGAATTTCGGTAACTATGACACATTCTCTACCCTGAACTTCCTCAATTACAGCATTACCACGCATAACTATGCGTCCACGACCAGTATGAAATGCTTCCTTAACACCATCATAACCATAAATAGTTCCTCCTGTAGGAAAATCTGGTGCTTTGATGTGTTGCATTAACTCGTCAATCTCAATATCATTATTTTCAATATAAGCAACAGTACCATTAACAACTTCAGTTAAGTTGTGCGGAGGCATATTAGTTGCCATACCAACTGCAATACCAGAAGCTCCATTAACTAGCAATCCAGGAATACGTGTTGGAAGCACAGTAGGCTCTTCCAAAGTATCATCAAAATTTAATTTATGATCTACAGTTTCTTTATCAATATCTGCCAACATGTCTTCAGATATTTTGCGCATACGTGCTTCTGTATAACGCATTGCTGCAGGACTATCACCATCTACAGAACCAAAATTACCTTGACCATCTACTAGCATGTAACGCAAACTCCATTCTTGAGCCATACGCACCATTGCATCATAAACTGATGTATCACCATGAGGATGATATTTACCTAAAACTTCACCGACTATTCTTGCTGATTTCTTGTGCGCGCTGCTTGCTCTAACACCTAGCTCATGCATACCATATAACACACGTCTGTGAACAGGCTTTAAACCATCTCTTACATCTGGTAGCGCACGTGACACAATGACCGACATTGAATAATCAATGTAAGCCGATTTCATTTCATCTTCAATATTAATTGGAATGAGTTTTTCTCCTTCTGCCATAAATAAAATTAATTAGTTTTTTTGTAGGTTTTCATAACGCGCTAATATAACTATTTTATGAGTGTTTAAAGAGAATTGCAAAGCTATATTTAGGAGTTTTTATTAACAATATTTGATATCTTTTTAGTTAATAAGTATCTTAATATTTGCTTTGATATAAAATGCTTTTTTAGTCTCTTCGTTGATAACATATAATTAAGGTATAATTTTTGCTTTATACTCAATATGTTTTTATTATTTTTAATGCAGAAAGGAATTTAATATGGATGATAATTTTTCCCCTAGAGTTAAAGATGTTATTGCTTTTAGCAAAGAAGAAGCTTTGCGACTAGGTCATGACTTTATTGGTACCGAGCATTTAATGTTAGGACTTTTAAGAGACGGAAATGGCAAAGCAATTGATATACTTAGTGCATTAGACGTAGATTTAAATCACCTTAGAAGAAAGGTTGAAATTCTAAGTCCAGCTAATCCTAATATAACAACAACATCTAACGAAAAAAAGAACTTACACCTTACGAGGCAAGCTGAGCGTGCTTTAAAAACAACATTTTTAGAAGCAAAGCTATTTCAAAGCACCTCGATAAATACAGCACATTTATTATTGTGCATTTTAAGAAATGAAAACGATCCAACGACTAAACTTTTAAATAAGTTAAAAGTGGATTATGATAACGTAAAAGAAGAATTCAAATCTATGATTACTAGCGAAGATGATTACCTAGACACACCAAAAGCAGAATCATTCTCTGAAGATGATGATCTGAATGAAGAGGAGGAAGCAAAGCAAAATCCATTTGGTGGACAATCGAGTAAAACAAACAAAAAATCTAAGACTCCTGTCTTAGATAATTTTGGTAGAGATTTAACCGTTCTAGCTGAAGAGGGTAAATTAGATCCTGTTGTAGGACGAGAAAAAGAAATACAACGTGTATCTCAAATTTTAAGTCGAAGAAAGAAAAACAATCCTTTATTAATAGGGGAACCTGGTGTTGGTAAATCTGCCATTGCAGAAGGACTCGCCTTAAGAATTGTTAAGCGTAAAGTATCGCGTACACTATTTAACAAACGCGTCGTGACTTTAGATTTAGCGAGTTTAGTGGCCGGAACCAAATATAGAGGGCAGTTTGAAGAACGTATGAAAGCTGTAATGAATGAGCTAGAAAAGAATGACGATATTATTCTTTTTATAGATGAAATTCATACCATCGTTGGTGCTGGTGGCGCAACAGGAAGCTTAGATGCTTCTAACATGTTTAAACCTGCTCTAGCAAGAGGCGAAATACAATGTATAGGTGCAACCACTTTAGATGAGTATAGGCAATATATTGAAAAAGATGGTGCTTTAGAGCGTCGTTTTCAAAAGGTTATAGTTGAACCAACTACAGTTGAAGAGACTATTGAAATTCTTAATAATATTAAAGGTAAATACGAAGAACATCACAATGTGGATTATACTGACGATGCGATTGAGGCATGTGTAAAATTGACTAATCGTTATATGACTGAGCGATTTTTACCCGACAAAGCTATTGATGCTTTAGATGAAGCTGGTTCTCGTGTTCATATTACTAATATTGATGTCCCAGATCAGATTCTTGAGTTAGAAAAGAAACTTGAAGAGGTTAAAGAAACCAAGAATAGTGTTGTTAAAAAACAAAAGTATGAAGAAGCTGCCAAGCTCCGTGATGATGAAAAACGATTAGAAAAAGACTTAGCTTCTGCCCAAGAAAAATGGGAGGAAGAAACAAAACAACATCGCGAAGTTGTCACTGAAGATAATGTCGCTGATGTGGTGTCTATGATGACAGGTATACCAGTAAACAAAATAGCACAAACAGAAATTAATAAGCTGTCTCAATTACCAGATTTAATAAAAGGTAAAGTTATTGGTCAGGATCAGGCCGTTGCGAAAGTAGTTAAAGCTATTCAGAGAAACAGAGCTGGACTTAAAGATCCTAATAAACCAATTGGGTCATTTATATTTTTAGGGCAGACTGGTGTTGGTAAAACGCAATTAGCAAAAGTATTAGCTAGAGAGCTATTTGATAGTGACGATGCCTTGGTACGTATTGACATGAGTGAATACATGGAAAAATTTGCCATCTCTCGTTTAATTGGTGCACCTCCAGGATACGTAGGTTATGAAGAAGGTGGTCAGCTTACGGAAAAAATAAGACGTAAGCCTTATGCTGTTGTCCTATTAGATGAAATAGAAAAAGCGCATCCAGATGTATTTAATATGCTTTTACAAGTATTAGATGACGGTTACTTAACTGATAGTCTTGGCCGTAAAATTGATTTTAGAAATACAATCATTATAATGACGTCTAACATTGGAGCTAGAAAACTAAAAGATTTTGGAACTGGTGTTGGTTTTGGTACTTCTGCTAAAGCAGCTCAAGAATCGGATCATGCAAAAGGTGTGATTGAAAATGCACTTAAAAAAGCATTTGCGCCAGAGTTTTTAAACAGAATCGATGATGTTATTGTGTTTAATGCTTTAGAAATGGAAGATATCAACAAAATAATTGATATTGAATTAGTTAAACTTATTGACCGAATCAAAGATTTAGGTTATGAACTTAAACTAACAGCAAAAGCAAAAGCCTATATTGCCGAAAAAGGGTTTGATAAACAATATGGAGCTAGACCGCTCAATAGAGCTATTCAAAAGTATGTCGAAGATGCTTTGGCCGAAGAAATTATTAATTCAAAAATCCATGAAGGTGATACCATAACTATGGATTTAGATGAAAAAAATGATACTTTAAAAATTAAGATAAAAACATCTGGTAAAACAACAGAATCTTAAGTCAGTTCATCTATTATAATTTAAACTCCTTCATTATGAAGGAGTTTTTTTTTACCTTAATCCTATAATTATTCCGTTTTTGTGATGAAAGAAATCCTAACATTCGATTTTTGCAAAATGACAATCTATGACAATTATGTTGTAGTAGTTATGAATGAAGGTGTAAATATAACACCAGATCATAACAGTGTTCTTGTAGAAATCACTGAAAATCATTTTTTAGATAAACCTTTCGTGTATATTACTCACAGAATAAATTCGTACTCCGTAGATCCGAAAATCTATTTTGAAACGGCGAAAATTGAAAACTTAAAAGGTTTTGCTGTAGTTTCCAAAAACTACAAGGCTAAGGTAAATGCTGAAATAGAAAAAAGGTTCTTCAATAAACCTTTTGAGACATTTACTAAAATGAAAGATGCGTTCTCTTGGGCAGATAATTTGGTTAAATAATATTAAATAACACCATAATTTTATTTACTTCAAGCCGTAATGATTAAGAAATAACTCTTCAACTTCGATATCCACATCTTTTAAAAACTGAATAGAAGATTCAATATCATCATGTAATACTTCATCAACTTTTATAAAGGGAACTACTTTTCTGTAATGCTCCAAAAAAGATTCAAGCAAAGGCGACGTTTTTAGTGGACGTCTAAATTCTAGTGCCTGAGACGCATTCATAAGTTCAATAGCAATAACACGCTCAACATTTCTTATTAAAGTATAAGCTTGGGTAGCTGCGTTAGCTCCCATACTTACATGGTCTTCTTGTCCATTACTTGAAACAATGCTGTCTACACTAGCTGGTGTTGCCATTTGCTTATTGGCACTTACAATACTTGCTGCCGTGTATTGCGGAATCATAAAACCAGAATTAAGACCAGGATTATCCACTAAAAATGCAGGTAAACCTCGTAAACCAGACACAAGTTGAAATACGCGACGTTCTGAAATATTACCGATTTCTGCCATTGCAATTTTTAGATAGTCTAAAGCCAAAGCTAAAGGTTGACCATGAAAGTTTCCACCAGAAATTATTAAATCTTCTTCAGGAAAAATATTTGGGTTATCTGTTACAGAATTAATTTCAGTTAAAATTACCTTTTCTACAAAATCTAAAGTATCCTTTGTAGCTCCATGTACTTGTGGAATACAACGAAAGGAATACGGATCTTGTACATGCTCCTTTGCTCTTGATATTAATTCACTTCCGTCTAAAAGTTCATTAAATCTTCTTGCTACTTTTCTTTGCCCTGGGTGAGGTCTTACTGCATGCACTAAATCATGAAAAGGGTCTAATCGTCCATCAAAAGCATCTAAGGAAATACAAGCAATAATATCAGCTAAGTAAGAGGTTTTATGAGATAATAATAAGAGATAAACTCCATAAGCACTCATAAACTGCGTGCCGTTCAATAGTGCTAAGCCCTCTTTTGCTTGAAGTTTAATGGGCTTCCAATTAAATTCTTTTAAAATATCATTTGCTGAATACTCCTTACCATCATGGATTACATTTCCTTTTCCTAGCAACGGCAATGCCAAATGAGCTAAAGGAGCTAAATCGCCTGAAGCTCCTAAAGAGCCTTGTGTATAAACAAACGGAAAAATATCATTGTTGAAAAAATCTATTAATCTATTTATGGTTTCTAGTTGAACTCCACTATGACCATAACTCAGCGATTGAATCTTTAAAAGTAACATAACTTTAACTACCGATTCCGGAACACGATCTCCTGTGCCGCATGCATGAGACATTACTAAGTTTTCTTGTAGCTGTGTTAAATCTTTATCAGATATTTTTACATTATATAAAGAGCCAAATCCAGTATTGATACCATACATTGGCTTTTTATCATTTGCTAACTTAGCATCTAAATAAGCTTTACAAGACACTACTTTATCAATAGACTCATCAGAAAGTTTTAGTTTCTTGTTATTATCGAAAATATTGTAAATGGTTACAATGTCTAGTGCTTCTGACGAAATGATATGATAATTATCCATTATTAAAGATTTCTAATAAGTCAAATTTGAGAATAATTTTGGATACTACAAGGTTTTGTTAATAATTCATTCTATCCTAAGTTTTACTATATAATGTTTACTTTTGAGCATTGAAAAAAAACAAATAATGAAAAAATTAATAGCACTTTGTCTAGCGATATCCTTTTTTGGATGTAAAAAAGAAGAACCTAAAGATTACGCAACGCTTTCTGGGAAAATTGAAAACCCACATGCTTCAAAAACCTTAAAGGTATTTCAAGGAAGAAATTACGAAAAAATCATTACCATCGCTGATGATGGTACTTTCAAAGACACTTTAAAAGTTGAAGCTGGAGATTATAACATTCAACACGGAGACCAATATGGAGTTATGTACTTGGAAAATGATAATGAATCAACCTTTAATACAGATTACGAAAATTTTGCTAAGTCCATGGTTTTTGGAGGAGATGCAGAAGACACCAACAACTTCTCTATTCAATCGTTTTTAATCTCTAATGATTATTTTACTGAAGAGCTTATTGCAAACGGAAATCAAGAAGATTTAAATACAGCAGTGAACAACTACAAATCAGCTTATGATGGTTTAAAGAAAAAATACAAAGATGTAGATTCCACGCACGTAGCTTTAATGGATCAAAATGTTGAGGGCAGAATACAACAGCTAACTAAATTTCTGACTCCAAAATTTACTATAAGGAATGCATTACCCAAAGGCTCAGTGTCGCCAAGCTTTGTGGATTATGAAAATTATGCTGGCGGAAATACTTCCCTTTCAGATTTAAAAGGAAAATATGTGTACATAGATATTTGGGCAACTTGGTGTGGTCCTTGCATAAGAGAGATTCCATCACTTAAAAAATTAGAACAACAATTTGAAGATAAGAACATTGAATTTGTAAGTATTTCAGTTGATAATGGTCGTGGTTACAAAGGTGATGCTAAAGCTGCTTATCAAGGTTGGAAAAAAATGATTGCCGATAAAGATCTTAGAGGTACACAATTATTTGCGGATAATGGTTTTGCTTCTCAATTTATACAAGGCTACAGAATTAATGCAATTCCGAGGTTTATCCTTATAGACCCATCAGGAAATATTGTTAGCGCCGACGCTCCTAGACCATCAAATCCTCAACTTGTTTCATTATTCAATCAATTAGAATTATAATTTACATCTCAACATATAATGAAAAGCCTTCAAAATTGAAGGCTTTTTTTATTCTTGCTGCTCTTGTTCCTCTTCCGCTTGAGGTGGTTGCTCAGGCTTTTTGAATAAATCAATGTAAGCCTCGCCAATGGTTTCAATGATATGACTTGCTATTAAACTTTGGTATCCATAATCTTCTAATGCAATATCTGCTGATCTGCCATGAAGGTAAACTCCAAAAATAGTTGCACTTAGTGATTCATAACCTTGAGCAATTAAACCAGAAATCATTCCAGTTAAAACATCACCACTACCTGCTGTTGCCATACCCGGATTTCCTGTAGTGTTAATGTATAACTTGTCTTGGTAAACGGTAATAGAATTTGCTCCCTTAATTAGTACAATAACATTATACTTTTCAGAAAAAGCTTTTACTTTTTTTAGCTTTTCAAAATCGTCAGGCCACTTCCCTACTAAGCGTTCTAATTCTTTTGGGTGTGGTGTTAAAATGGATTGTTCTGGTAATAATTTTAATAATGCTTTCTTTTTAGATAGTAAATTTATTCCATCAGCATCTACAACTAAAGGTGTTTTATTTTTCTTTAAAAAGGCTTCATATGCTTTTGCTGTTTCGGCAGAAGTGCCTACTCCTACTCCAACACCTATTACGTTTGGTTCAATATCAAAACTGATATTGGATATATTTGTTTCGTTTTCATCAGAAATCACCATAACCTCGGGTAACGACCCTTGCATACTATGATAACCACATTTTGGAATATAAGCGGTAACCAAACCAGCTCCTGAACTCAAAGCTGCTCTACTTGCTAAATTTACTGCTCCTATTTTTCCATAACTTCCGCCAAGAATCATCACATGTCCAAAATCTCCTTTATGAGCAAATTTTTGTCTTGGTTTATAAAGTGGTAAAACTTCGTACTTAGAAATCAATTCAACTTCAGTTTCAGTTTGCATTAAATAATCTCTGTCTATGCCAATATCTAAAACTTCCCATTGCACTGTATATTTAGCTGTCTCAGGTAAGAAGAACACCAGTTTAGGTGATTGAAAACTCAGAGTATAGTTAGCATGTACTACCGCATTCTCATCCTCTATAGCTTTATCTGTATAAACACCAGAAGGAATATCTATTGACAAGGTAAAGGCTTTAGATACTCTAAATCTCTGAAACAATTCTTTTACCCAATCATTAGGAGGACGATTTAACCCAATACCAAACACAGCATCTACAATAATATCGTCTTGATGAAACTCTGGAAAGTCTGCCTGACAGGTTAACATCTTAGGCCAATCTTTAGTCACATTTTTAATACGATCGTAATTGATCAAAAAATCCTTAGAACGCTTATCACTGCAATTAACAATATACGTCACTACATTATAACCGTGAGTAATTAAATGCCTTGCCAATACTAATCCATCTCCACCATTATTACCAATACCACAGAAAACATGGATTGGCACTTGTGCTCCTTGCATGCGTTGATGAATCCAATTAAAAATTTGAGTTCCTGCACGTTCCATTAAATCTGTTGAAGATATATTTTGACGCTCTGTGGTTAACTTGTCGCCTTCATAAATTTGTTCTTTAGAAAATAGTTTCATTTATAATATCTATTGATTTTTAATAGTCACATGCAGTTCGCAACCAAGAATAAGTTAAAAACGGTGAAACATAAAATATGCTTGTGTCATGTGAATAATTTAATACCTGATGTAAATCGCTGGTTATATTTCATTTTTTACAACTAGACCAGTGCTTTATTACCAATTCCCTAAAAAGGAGAGATTAGTTTTTTTATTGTTGTAAAAATAATACTTTTGACATGTAATGACGAATAAAATAAACATATCAGAAAATACAATCTCACATACAATCGGTATGACTATTTCTATGTTTTTTATTTCAACTATTATTACCCTTTGGGGTAATTTCTAATATGCTTTCCGTCCCTTTTTGTCTATTTAGACATTTTATTCTCTTAAATAATATAAAATATGAAAGTTCTCAAATTTGGTGGAACATCAGTAGGTTCAGCCGAAAATATAAATAAAGTAATCTCAATTTTAGAGCAACAATCAAAACGTTCTAAAATTGCTGTTGTAGTTTCTGCCGTTGGTGGCATCACCGATAAGTTATTAGAAGCAGCAAATTTAGCTTGCAATAAAAATCTAGAGTATAAAGATACCTACAATGGCATTTGGTCTAGACACAATAAAGTTATAGAAGGTCTTTTTACAGATTCTGAAAAAGATAAAAGTCTTCAAAAAGATCATGAAATTCTGCATGACTTAATTTCTGAAAAATTAAAAGAACTTAGAAGCCTTTTAGATGGTATTTATCTCATAAATGAATTATCGCCAAAAACTAAAGACAAATTATTAAGTTTTGGAGAAGCATTATCATCTAATATCATTTATCACACACTTAAATCTAGAAAATTAAACGCGACTTTAAAAAACTCACAAGAATTAATTGCTACTGATTCAACCTTCAATAACGCATTGGTAAATTTTGAAATTACAAATACTAATATTGAGTCTTTTTTTGAGTCAGATTCCCATTCCATCGTCTTGTTACCCGGTTTTGTATCAAAATCGTTGAGTGGAGAAATTACGACATTAGGTCGAGGAGGTTCTGACTATACGGCTGCCATAATTGCTGCTGCGCTAAATGCGAAGGAATTGCAGATCTGGACAGACGTTAGTGGCATGTTCACTACCAACCCTAAACTAGTAAAACAAGCTGCGCCAATCGTAGAATTGTCTTATCAGGAAGCAGTAGAATTGTCACATTTTGGAGCCAAGGTATTGTATCCACCAACGGTTATGCCAGTACTTAAAAAGAAAATTCCGATTGTGATAAAAAATACAATGGATCCAGAAGCTGTAGGAACCACAATAACTGAAGATATAAAATCAAACGGGTCGCCCGTTAAAGGGCTTAGTAATATAGATAATATCGCACTTTTAACCTTGCAAGGTAATGGTATGGTTGGTGTTCCTGGTTTTAGCAAGCGCTTATTCGAAACATTGGCACAACAAAAAATCAACATCATTTTAATTACACAATCCTCATCAGAACATTCCATTTGTTTCGGAATTTCGCATAGTGATGCACAACGTGCTAAAGAAGTTATCGATAACGTTTTTGAGTATGAAATTAAACTTCAAAAAATAGACCCAATAGTGGTAGAATCGGATTTATCAATTATAGCTGTTATTGGTGATAAAATGAAAAGTCATCAAGGTATCAGTGGAAAAATGTTTAGTACACTTGGCAAAAATAATGTGAATATTAGAGCTATTGCTCAAGGAGCATCTGAGCGAAATATTTCTGCTGTAATTCATAAAAATGATGTCAAAAAAGCATTAAACAGTTTGCACGAACAGTTTTTTGAAATCAAGACCAAACAAATCAACTTGTTTATTACAGGTGTTGGTAACGTTGGAGAGCGTCTTATTGAACAAATCAAACAGCAAAAAGCTTATGTAAAAGAAAACTTTAAGATTAATCTAAGAGTTGCTGGCTTGTCAAATTCTAGAACAATGGTTGTGAATGATGAAGGTATTGATCTAAAAAACTGGAAGCAACAATTAGAAGTTGGTGAAAAAGCGAGTTTAAAAGGGTTCTTTGAACATGCAAAACATTTAAATTTAAGAAACTCTGTCTTCGTAGATATTACAGCAAATGATGCTGTAGCTAATATTTATGGAGATTATCTTAAGCAAAGCATTTCTGTTGTTGCTTGCAATAAAATTGCGTGTTCTGGTAATATTGACTATTACAATGAATTGAAAACCTTGTCGAGAAAATACAACGCATCATTTTTATTTGAAACTAACGTTGGTGCAGGATTGCCAGTAATAGACACGCTGAGTCACTTGATTACTTCTGGTGATAAAGTAAATACGATACAAGCCGTTTTATCCGGAAGTCTTAACTTTATATTCAATAATTTTAATTCAGAAACCTCCTTTTATGACGTGGTAAAACAAGCTCAAGAAGAAGGTTATACAGAACCAGATCCACGTATTGATTTAAGTGGTATTGATGTCGCACGTAAAGTTTTAATTTTGGCGAGAGAAAGTGGTCATTCTATTGAATTATCTGATCTCGAAACTGATAATTTCTTAACTGAAGATGCTATGAACGCTGATACAGTTGATGATTTTTTCGACACACTTAAAAATGATGAAGCTTACTATCAAAGTTTATACAAGTCAGCCGAAGAAAAAAACTGTCAGTTAAAGTTTGTAGCAGAATTTGATAACGGAAAAGCCAAAGTTGGACTTAAGGAAATTCCTGAAGGTCATCCATTTTATAATCTTAAAGGAAAGGATAATATTGTTATGTTCTACACACAACGCTATCCTGAGCAACCCATGATAATTAAAGGCGCTGGTGCCGGTGCGGACGTAACCGCTTCTGGTTTATTTGCAGATATTATAAGAATAGCCAATAACTAGGAATGAAAAAAGAAATCAAAATATTTTCGCCTGCAACCGTAGCCAATGTAGCTTGCGGATTCGATGTCCTAGGTTTTTGTTTAGATACTATTGGTGATGACATGGTCATTAGAAAAACAGAAGAAAAAGGTATTAAAATTACAAAAATTGAAGGTTATGATTTACCGTATGAAGTAGAAAAGAATGTCGCAGGAGTCTCGGCTTTAGCTATGTACAAAGATTTGAAACCAGATTGCGGTTTTGAAATTGAAATTTACAAGAATATTAAGCCTGGTAGTGGTATTGGCAGTAGTTCTGCGAGTGCTGCAGGCAGTGTTTATGGTATGAATGAATTGTTAGGCAAACCTTTAGACAATACTAAACTTACTTATTACGCCATGAAAGGCGAAGCTTTAGCAAGTCAATGTGAGCACGCAGATAATTTGGCACCAGCAATTTTCGGTGGTTTCACATTGGTTAAAAGTGCGTGTCCTTTACAAGTTTTGGAGCTTCCTGCTCCAACAGATATATTTGCAACTTTAATTCATCCGCAGATAGAAATTAAGACGTCTGAGTCTCGAGCAATTTTACCAAAGGATATTCCACTTCAAAATGCGATAACGCAATGGGCAAATGTTGGTAGTTTTGTACATGCACTGCATACGTCAGATTACAGTCTAATTAAAGATGCTTTAAACGATGTCGTAATTGAACCGCATAGAAAACAACTTATTCCACATTTTGATGATTTAAAAAACGCTATAATGGAAGCTGGAGCTCTAGGTACTGGAATTTCTGGCTCTGGCCCTTCAATATTTGCATTAAGTAAAGGAGAAAACACTGCAAAAAAGGTTGAGCAAACCATGCGTAATGTGTATTCAAAAACCAATATACAGTTTGAAACTTACGTTTCTAAGATTAATACCCAAGGTATAAAAACATTATAATGAACTATTACTCTCTCAATAGAAAAACACCAAACACAACTTTTGAAGATGCTGTAGTGCGAGGACTTGCGCCTGATAAAGGTTTGTATTTTCCTGAATCGATAACACCTTTAAATGCTTCATTTTTTGAAACTATTGAAAGCAAATCTAACGCTGATATTGCCTTTGAAGCTATTAAGCAATTTATTGTTCCAGAAATTCCTGAAGATGTGTTGAAGACTATTGTTGAAGAAACACTAAACTTTGAATTTCCTGTTGTAAATATCAATGAAAATATTTCTACGTTAGAGTTGTTTCACGGACCAACTATGGCTTTTAAAGATGTTGGAGCGCGCTTTATGGCGCGATGTTTAGGCTATTTTAACACATCTAATACTAATGAAGTAACAGTACTAGTTGCAACGTCTGGTGATACTGGTGGCGCTGTAGCAAATGGCTTCTTAGGTGTAAAAGGGGTCAATGTTGTGATCTTATATCCTAGCGGAAAAGTAAGTGATATACAAGAGAAGCAACTCACGACTTTGGGACAAAACATAACTGCGTTAGAAGTTGATGGAGTTTTTGATGATTGTCAAGACATGGTAAAACGAGCCTTTATGGATGAAGAACTGACCAGCCAAATGCAGTTGACTTCTGCAAACTCTATAAATATAGCGCGTTGGTTACCACAACTCTTTTATTACCTATTCGCATACAAACAATTAAAGTCTAAGCATAAGGACATTGCTTTTTCTATTCCGAGTGGAAACTTTGGAAATATCTGTGCAGGTATGGTAGCACAAAAATTAGGCTTACCTGTTAAGCATTTCATTGCAGCCAATAATGCCAATGATACTGTGGTGAATTATATGACAACACAGTCTTACAACCCAAAACCCTCTGTGCAAACGATTAGCAATGCCATGGATGTTGGCAATCCAAGTAATTTTATTCGTATACAAGAATTACACAACAATAATTTTGAGGACTTAAAGGCCAATTTATCTTCTTATAGCTATTCTGATGAAGAAACTAAAGCTGCTCTTTTAGAATTATATAAAGAAAATAATTACATGGCAGATCCGCATGGAGCTGTTGGTTATTTAGGTGCGAAAGCATATTTAGAAAATAATGATGCTCATGTGGTATTTTTAGAAACTGCTCATCCTACTAAATTCTTAGATGTGGTTGAAGAGGTTATAGAAAAAACGGTTCCACTTCCTCCTCAAATTGAAGCGGTTATGGATAAAGAAAAATACTCAATTAATATTTGTTCATATGAGGGATTGAAGGCGTTTTTGTTGAAGTAATTTTTTTGTAAATTTAAAGTATCTAATATTACTATATCTATTATCAAGAAAATTACTTGAATTAATAATCACTCATTATGAAAACAAAAATCACTTACCTAGCTTTTACCCTTCTATTAATGACTGCCTTTTTAGTAGGATGCGCAGAAACAGAGAAGAAAAAAGAGACGGAAATAGAGAAAACTCAAGAGCAAGAAAAATTAGAAATTCCTATTGAATATCTAGCTATGGGTTTGAAATCTAATACCCAAGAACATGCTAAAACAGTACTCAAAAATGAAATTCCAGGCATTGAAGTGGAGCATATCACTTTAACTGGAGATGCAATAAATCATTTAACAGAAGACGGTCATAAAGATATTTACCTTTTCGTCAGTGGAAAAGGCACTGTAACTGCAAACGCAGAAAATTATGATATTGTTCCTGAGACGATTTTATTGCCAAATGCTATTAAAACTATTTCTATAAAGGCAACAGAAAATGATACGCTAAGTTTTCTTAAAATATCTACGAAACTTACTGAACAAGATCTGCTAGACTTAAAAGAATTTCCTGCAGAAAATACACAGAATGTCTATTATAGGAAATTTACAGATTGTGAGGCGTATACAGAACCTATAAAAAGTCCAAATACGGTTAGTCGTACTATTTTACCTAATAAATATTTACCACGTATAGCTATGGGAACGGTTCAAACTAAAGGTCCTGATAAAGTTGGTGCTCATGAGCATGGAATGCTAGAGCAATTATTTTTAGGACTTACTGATAACCAAGTCATTGTTTATGCGGATGATGCTCAAATTAATTTCCCAGAACATTCAATTCTTCATATACCATTAGGTTCTAGCCATTCAGTAGAAGCTTTAGATGGTGATGAAATGTATTATGTATGGATGGACTTTTTTAGAGATAAAGCTGGCGAGGAATGGCTAAAAACACATAATGCTGTAGAAGAAGAATAAAAATATTCTCTAAAAAATAGCCTCCTATCATTTAAGAAAACACATTTAAATTAACAAAAGGTTACCTATTTAAATCAGAAAGACTAGGCTTTCGTAATTGGACAGTAAACGACCTAACTGAATTTGCAAAAGTAAATGCCGATTTGGAAGTAATGGAACATTTCCCAAAACCATTGACTAGAAAAGAAACTGGAGAATTAATTGAGCGATTTATAGTTCATTACTCCAAAAAGGGATACACTTACTTTGCTACTGAAATTTTGAAAACTGGAGAATTAATTGGATTTATAGGCTTGGCCTACCAGGAATATGTAACAGATTATACACCAGCTACGGATATTGGGTGGCGATTAAAAAAAGACAGTTGGGGAAATGGCTATGCAACCGAAGGTGCAAAAAGATGTCTTGATTTTGCATTTAGCAAACTGAATTTGGAAAAAATAATATCTGTTTGTACAGAACAAAACACCAAATCAGAACATGTTATGAAAAAAATTGGAATGAAAAAGATTGGAGATTTTAATCATCCTAAATTAAAAGCATACCCAGAACACGAAAAATGCATGTGCTATGAAATGACTAAAAACCATTGGCAAGAGTATAACTCATAATTCTAAAAAATTTAATTGTCTAAATACAAAACATTTCAAACCAAAAGACTGAGGGTTAAACCAGTTATGGCCGAAGATGCTCCGTTCATTTTCGAGTTAATGAATACTCCTAAATGGATACAGTTTATTGGTGACAGAAATATAAGAACCGTTGAGGAAGCTGAAGCTTACATCATAGAAAAAGCATTCCCACAATTAGAAAAACATGGTTATAGCAATAATGTTATATTAAGAAAAGAAGATAATGTAAAATTAGGCACTTGTGGCTTATATCATAGAGAGGGCACAAAGGATCCAGATATAGGTTTTGCTTTTTTGCCTTGTCATGAAGGCAAAGGTTATGCATTTGAAGCTAGTAGTCAACTCATTATAATTGCAAAAGAAGACTTTGGATTAAGAGACCTTAGTGCATATACCTTAGAAGACAATCTGTCATCAAGAAAATTATTAGAACGCCTTGGTTTTCATTTAGAAGGTATTGGTAAACTTCCAAACAATGATGAAGAGTTATTACACTATTACAGAACACTATGAATAGAATCATTTACTGAATTATAGAATATTCTAGAGCTCTTAACGTTGATAATGTTATGAAAGACAACAAATATTTATTGCTAATTTTTATTTCATTGATACTTTTTGCTTGTGAAACAAATGATAGCAACAATGAAGATCCTACAGATACTACTTTCTTATTTGAGGATGGTTTTGAAACCCAAAATAATGATTTAAATGAATTATTTCCTTCCGATGCTTCAAGATGGTCAAATGTTCAGCAAACAAATCCGTCTAATGCAACAAATCAAATTTCCATTATAGATTCTGAATTTTCTGAAGGTGAAAACGCATTACGGATTCTAGCATATCAGTCTGACTCGCAATTGTCTAAAATGGATATTGAAAAAGGTGGATTTAATATCATTGAAGGCGATAAAGTTATTATTACTGCAGACTTTTATATAAAGGGATCACAATCATTACAGAATTTACTACTTATAGATTTAGAATGTTGTTCATGTTGGGACCCTTCTGTTGGAGACAATTACGGTTCGGAAAATCAGTGTCCAGGAGTTAGACTTATGATGTCAGGAGAAAATGATTATCTATCTATTGAGCGTGGAAAAATATCTGGTGAGACTTTACAACAATCTTCTACTCCATTTCCAAGAAACGAATGGGTTTCTATAAGATGGGAAATGATTTTATCTCCTAATAGTTCAGGTATTAACAAGCTTTACATTAATGATGTAGAAGTCATTAATGAAAATGCCATGAATATGCCAAATTCACAGATATTTACGAATATATTTGCAGAACAAAATATAAACTTCACACTACAAGAACCTACTTTCTATGAGCGTGTACAAATTGGTGCAACTGCAAATCCTACTGCAGATACTGTAGAACTTTTTGTAGATAATTTTTCTATTAAAGTGAATTAAATTGCAGCTAAGTGATTTCTATAGAAAATCTATTATTGAAGAATAAGGCTTTAACCTAAAATTCTAACCAATAATTCTTTAAGCAAGTCTCCTTGAGGTACAGTATTTGAGCCTACGCCTTTACTTTTAACATCAAACTCACGCAACAATCCAATAACTGAACTTACTTTTTTCATCGGATAGTTTCGAGCGGCTGTTAAGTACTCATTAACAAAATAAGGGTTGACTTTTATAGCAGAAGCAACGCTTCGTGGAGATTTATCGTGCAAGCCATGAAGATGAAGCAATTGCGAAAAGAAACTAAACAACAACGAAACCGTAACCACCATAGGATTATCCTTTGGGTTGTCTGCAAAATACTTAGCGATTTTATGTGCTTTTAAAACGTTGCGTTCTCCAACTGCTTTGCGCAACTCAAAGTTATTATAGTCTTTACTTATACCAATATTTTCTTCGATATGCTCTGGTGTAATTTGTGTACCCTTTGGTAAAACAATTTTTAGTTTGTTAAGCTCATTATTAACCTTACTTAAATCCGTGCCTAAAAATTCGGTTAACATTTGGGCAGCCTTCGGTGAAATATCATAACCTTGACCTTTAAGCACACGTCTAATCCAATCTGGCACTTGGTTTTCATAAAGTTTTTTACTTTCAAAAACTAATCCTCCATTTTTATTAATGGTTTTATAGAGCGCCTTTCTTTTATCCAGCTTTTTGTACTTATAATTAACAACCAAAACTGTTGTTGGCTGAGGGTTTTCGGCATATTTAGCTAATTTTTCTATAGTTCTACTTAAATCCTGAGCTTCTTTTACAATCACAACCTGCCGTTCTGCCATCATCGGATACCGCTTTGCATTACTCACAATATCATCAATAGAAACATCTCTACCGTAAAGTACCATTTGGTTAAACCCTTTTTCAGATTCATCCAAAACATTGTCTTCAATAAAATCTGAAATCTTATCAATATAATAAGCCTCCTCTCCCATTAAAAAATAAATAGGCTTAAGATCTCCCTTTTTTATTGCGGCAACTAATTGTTTTACGTCTTCCAATCTCTTAAATTGTTTGTCTGAATGACATTATAGCTTTAATTTTGTGTAGTGCAAGAACTCAACTTTCCAAAGTTTGAATACCGATTCAAAAGTACAGAAAATAAAGTTTCTATTTTTGATGTCATTCGGAAAAAATTCATCATTCTTCAACCCGAAGAATGGGTGAGACAACACTGTGTTCATTATCTAATTAATAATAAGAAATTCCCTAAAACTTTGATTAATGTTGAAAAAGAATTAACTATTAACGGCTTAAAGAAACGCTATGACATTGTAGTATTTAATTCAGATGGAAGCATACATTTAATTGTGGAATGTAAATCGCACAGCGTACAAATAGACCAAACCACTTTTGATCAAATAGCACGGTACAATTTAGTTTTAAATGCTTCTTACTTAATGGTAACTAATGGCTTAAATCATTATTATTGTGAAATGGATATGAAAAGTGAACGTTATTCGTTTTTAGAAGACATTCCGAATTATACAAAAATCTAAATGCTACAAACCAAAGACATAGCCGTTGTTATCTTAAACTGGAATGGAAAGACTTTACTTGAACAGTTCTTACCTTTGGTTATAAAGTATTCTGATGATGCTAAAATATATGTTGCTGATAATGCTTCAACTGACGATTCTGTAACTTTTGTATCGGCGCATTTTCCTAATGTAGGATTAATTCAGAATTCGCAAAATGGTGGTTACGCCAAGGGTTATAATGAAGCCTTACACCAGGTCAATGAACCACTACTCTGCTTATTGAATAGCGACATAGAAGTTACAGAAAATTGGTTGCAACCTGTCGTAAAAGAATTTAATTCTGATCCTGACGCAGCAATTATTCAACCTAAAATTTTAGATCATAAAAGCAAGTCTTATTTTGAATATGCGGGTGCAGCGGGTGGATTTATAGATAAGTACGGTTATCCTTTTTGTCGCGGCCGTATCTTTGATACTATTGAAGAAGACAAAGGGCAATACAACGATACTAAGGATATTTTCTGGGCTTCAGGCGCCTGTTTTTTCATTAGAAGTTCAGTTTTCAAAGCTTTAAAAGGTTTTGATGAATCCTACTTTGCACATATGGAAGAAATTGATTTGTGCTGGCGCGCTTTTAATACTGGTCATAAAACAAAATATATTGGTGCATCAACAGTTTACCATGTTGGTGGAGCTACTTTGAGCAACACAAATCCAAAAAAAACATATCTCAATTTTAGAAATAGTCTATTTACATTGGTAAAAAACACTGATTCTAATGTGTTTTTTAGGACAGTCATACGCATGAAATTAGATGGTATTGCTGCTATTCGCTTTTTATTTCAATTAAAACCAAGGTATTGCTTTGCCATTCTTAAAGCACATGCTTCTTTTTATATGAATATAGGTCGACTATTAAAACAACGGAAACAGTTACCAAAACGTCCAAAATATTACGAAACAGACTCTATTGTTTGGTCTTACTTCATTAAAAAACGAACAAAATTCTAATTGTTCATAAAACTGTTAAAGTTTTTGTTAATCGATGTTTAGCGGATTCTTCTTTTGCATAATTTTGGGGTGTTATAATTAACAATCAAAACTATAATCCATAATTATGAAAAAATTAATGTTATTAGGTGTTTGTTCATTGATGTTGGCATCTTGCGTCTCAAAGAAAGATTATCTAGCACTTGAAGCAAAACAACAAGAAACTCAAGATTTATTAAATACTGCAACAGTAAAATTGAATAGTTGTCTATCAGATGCTGCTGCTGCAAATGCTCGTGTTGAAGCTATGAAAGAGCAATTAGCTGATATGCGAAAAAGTAATGATGCTTTGATAAAAAGCTCACAAGACTTAACAGAATTGACTAGTAAAGGTGCAACAAACTTAGAAAAGTCATTAGAAAGCCTAAGAGAAAGTAATCTTAAGATTACACGATTGCAGGATGCTTTAACGCGCAAAGACAGTGTTACATTAGCAATTGTTACTGGTCTTAAGAAAGAAGTTGGTATTAATGATTCTGATATTGAGATTAATGTAGAAAAAGGTGTTGTATTTATTTCTATTGCAGATAAATTATTATTTAAAAGCGGAAGCTATAATGTAACGACTAGAGCTAATGAAATTTTAGGTAAAGTTGCTAAAGTCATTAATAGCAAACCAGATTTTGAAGCTATGGTAGAGTCGCATACAGATAATGTATCTTACAGCAAGCCACCATTATTAGATAACTGGGATTTAAGTGTAAAACGTGCAACTTCTGTTGTTAGAGTTTTAGAAAGCTTAGGTGTAAATTCAGCACAGTTAATAGCAGCTGGTCGCAGTTCTTACTCACCTTTAGTAGAAAATGATACCGCCGAAAATAGAGCAAAAAACAGACGTACACGTATTGTTGTATTGCCAAAAATTGACCAATTCTACGAAATGGTTGAAGAAGAGATGAAAAATTTATCTGAAGGGAATTAATTTTCGGATTATATAAATATAGAAAAACCCAATGCTGTTGCATTGGGTTTTTTGTTTGCTTATTTTTTAATCCTATTTTAAATTATCAAATGACTTTACTAGTCTAATAAATTCGGCTCTATAACCTTCTTTATCTTCACCTCTACCATTTTCTGCCAGCTCTATCACTTTTGATACTTCTGTTTTATTGTAATACTTGGAATTTCTTAATTGCATACCAAATAGTGCAACTGCAGAGGCAAAATTCATATCAATCGAAGCATCAGAAATTTTAGTATTCTGAATATGCACCATTTCTATACTTTTAGATTCATCTGGCTTTTTATATCTAAATTTTACTGTAAACAATTCATCTTCAAAATTAGCTTTAGCCTGATTTTGCGTGTACTTTAATTCTGGAACCGTTTTTAAATAATTACTATCTATTCCTGTTGGAATAATTTCATATAAAGCGGTAACTGTATGACCACTTCCCAATTCACCTGCATCCTTAGTATCATCTACAAAATCTTCATCTGCTAATAACCTGTTTTCATAACCTATTAAGCGATACGCTTGTACTTTTTTCGGATTAAATTCCACTTGAATTTTCACATCCTTGGCAATCGTAAATAATGTACCTCCAAACTCTTTTCCAAAAACTTTTTGAGCTTCTTGCATATTATCGATATAAGCATGATTTCCATTACCTTTATCTGCTAAAGTTTCGAGCTTAGAATCTTTATAATTACCATATCCAAAACCTAAGACAGATAAGAACACACCAGATTTTCTTTTTTCTTCTATTAGACTTTTCATTTCACTATTACTAGATGCGCCTACATTAAAGTCTCCATCAGTTGCCAAAATCACACGGTTATTACCATTTTTCTTAAAATGCTTTTCAGCCAATTTGTAAGCCAGCTTTATTCCTGCACCCCCTGCCGTCGAGCCTCCAGATTGTAAATTATCTAATGCTGCTATAATCTTTTCTTTATTGTCTCCCGAAGTTGGTTCTAAAACGACTCCTGCAGCTCCTGCGTAAACCACAATAGAAACTTTGTCTTTAGGTCTCAACTGATTAACCAATAGTCTAAATGCACTTTTTAATAGTGGCAGTTTATTTTGAGAACTCATAGAACCAGATACATCAATTAAGAATGTAAGATTTGATGCTGGTAAATCGTCATTCTCATAAGTTTTGCCCTGTAATCCTATTTTAACTAATTGTGTTTGATTGTGCCATGGTGTATTGACAACTTCTGTATTTATAGAAAATGGATGCTCATCCGTTGGTTGTGGATAATTATAGTTAAAATAATTTACCATTTCTTCAATTTTAACTGCATCACCAGGAATGGATTGACCATTATTTATCATTCTCCTCACATTGCTATAAGACGCTTTATCTACATCAATTGAAAACGTTGATAAAGGTGATAGATTAGTACGCTCAAAATCATTTTCATTGATATTAGCATAATCTTCATCATTTTGAATGCGATAATTACCGCTTTTCGTGGTAATAACAATGCAACCGTCTTTAGCTGAGTTTCCGAACTTATCAATTGCATCTGCAGATTTATAGACATTAACCTTGTCTATAGTATCTGGTTTTATTTGTTCTATTAATGAATTATAATTTTTTTGAATAGGAACTCCATCTACTATGTATAAAATATTTGTGGAATTCACAGCTTTTGCACCTCTTATTGTAACACCAGCCGTTTTACCAGCTAATTGCTTAGATATTTTATTGTGAAATCTCTTTTTTTCTTGTTTTCTTAATTGTGCTTTACTTGGTGTGCCTACTACTGACACTGAACCTGTAAAAGCTCGTTTAGTAGTAGTGCCATAACCAACCACAACAACTTCGTCTAAAGAATTTTGATCTTCTTTAAGTGCTACATTAATTATTTGAGAGTTGCCTACGGTTAGCTTTTCAGAAATAAATCCAACGTATTTAAACACCAAGATATCGCCTAGTTCTGCTGTAATTGAATATTTACCATCAAAATCTGTAGTTGTTCCTTGTTTACTACCCTTTATGTGAACGTTAGCTCCAGGAAGTGGTAATCCATCTGAAGCAGATGTAACAATGCCAGTAATTTTTTTTTCTTGTGCATTTATTTGCAATGAAGCAAGCACAATACATAAAATAAGTCCTAAATTTTTCATAATGATTGTGTTATAAGTTTTTGTAAACCTATAAACAAACATCATTTTGTAAAACCACCAATGAGTAAAGTCCGTGTTTCAATGAGTTAACTATCCAAGAACAGCTTTCAATGTTTTTTTACGCTGAATTTTTCCGTTATTAGTTTCAGGGAACTTACTGAGTGTATAAATTTTCTTCGGGATTTCAAACTTATCTAAAGCTTCCAGCTTTTGAATTTTTTCAAGAATAGTATCAACGGAATCTGATGGGTTTTCAACAATAAGAATCAACTTTTCACCAAGCGTAGTGTCTTGTTCACTTGCAATGATATAACGTTCTTTAATTGCTGGTTGTAATTTTACTTCAATTTGTTCTGGAAATAATTTTACTCCTCCCGAATTAATAACGTTATCATATCTTCCGAGCAGCTTGAAACTGGTTTCAGATTTTAAGTCAACAAGATCATTAGTCACTAAATCTTCTTCTACTAACTTGGGAGCGTGTATGATTAAACGTTGATTATCGTCTTGGCTAAATCTAATATTTGACAATGCATTAAAGCATTCCTCTCCTTTATTTGATTTAGATTCTAATTGCTTTACAGCGACATGTGTTACGGTTTCTGTCATTCCATATGTTTCATAGAACCTGGATGTAGACTCTTTAATTTTTGCTGCTAATGGCGTAGTCACCATAGAACCTCCAACTATTATGGTTTTTATATTTTGAGTATAATTAATTGTGTTCTTTAATTGAAGTGGCACCATGGCACAAAAATCATATTTCTTTTCATAATCAAAAATAGGATGCGAAGCAGGTTCAACAAAATCTAATTCTAATCCCAACACCAAGGCGCGTACAAACATCATTTTACCAGCTATATAACGGCTAGGCAAACAATGCAATCCACTATCACCAGGCTCTAAACCAAAGAAATTACCTGTAGCAATAGCAGAATTTACCATGGCTTGCTTTTTTAACTTAATTTGTTTCGGGTAACCTGTAGAGCCAGAGGTCTGTACATAAAGGAAATCTTTATTATTCAACCAATCGATTAAAAAATTACCAGTAACTTTTTCAAAAGGCTCACCTTCTTTAATAAGGCTGTAAGCCACCTCTTTTAAGTCTTCAAAATTAAAGTGAAGTCCATTAAATTTAAAACGGTTATGTACTTTATTATACTTTGGTGTCATTGGTTATTCAATTATTTTATAATCATCTTTTGGAGGCTCTTCAACTTTTCCGAATAATTTATCATTCCAGTTTTTCCAGCCATATCGCTTAGATAAAATTAATAACATTATTGGATACACTATCAATACAGGGAATAGAATTTCAGAAATCATACTCGCAGAAGGATCTGCTGTGCTTTTGAAAATTGCATCGGTTTGTAGTGCTGTCCAATCTGCAGTTACCAATAACGAAGCCAATAAATTGTTTCCGAGGTGAAAGCCTAGTGCAAGTTCTAATCCATCATCCATGAGTGTCATAATACCCAACAATAAACCTGTTCCAACATAAAAAATCATCATTTTCCAAAAACCTACTGCTCCTACTTCGGGATTAGCACTATGCGCTATACCAAATAATACAGAGGTAAATATTAAAGGAAACCATTTATTTTTAACCAAAACACCAATATGTTGCATTAAATAACCTCTAAACAAATACTCCTCTAACCCAATCTGAAATGGAAATAAAATAATACTGATTAGAAATAAGATGGCGAATTTCTTTGGGTTAAACTGGTATATTATTTCTGATGAATCTATTGAATACCCAATAAAAAATGTGACCAAGGTAAAGGTACATATCATTAAAAACGAAAATAAAATACGCTTATAATCTACTTTTGAACGTGCTGTTGTTAGCGATAAAATACTCCGCTGATGCACAAATTTTACTAATATAAATAGAAGTCCTAATAAGAATACAAATGGCACTAAATTAACAACTAAGGACACATTTGGAGGCCAATTTCTCATCATATCCATTGCAGCATCTAAATCACCCGGATCTGAAAATAAATAAAACACAAAATTGGCAATGAATATTCCGGCAACCAAAGCGGTTGTTAGAATAAACATCCACAATTCACGCTGTCCTTTATAGGCTTGTTGTATATAATTCATAATTATAAATTGAAATTCCAGTTTTCGTTTTTATCGTAGTGCAAAGTACCATTTTTTACCATTAATGGCGAATCAAAATTATTAGTAAACAAACTTCCTGTCCCTAAGCCTTGAGGCATAGTGTTTTTTAAAGTATAAGTCCATTGGGCAATGGCATTCAAACCTATGTTACTCTCTAATGCACTCGTAATCCACCACTTTATATTTAAATCTTCTGCTATATCAATCCATTGTTGACTTCCTGCAAATCCACCTACCAAGCTCGGCTTTAAAATAATATAATGTGGTTTTATCGTTTTAAGTAATTTTTGTTTGTCTTCTATTGAAAATATTCCAATTAATTCTTCATCTAGTGCAATTGGCAAGGGAGTAACTTCACATAGCTCTGCCATAACTTCAAATTGCCCTGGCTTTATAGGTTGCTCGATAGAATGTAACTGGTATTCTGATAATTGTTTTAATTTTTCTAAAGCGTCATTTGGTGAAAACGCGCCATTAGCATCAACTCTCAATTCTATATCAGATACGGAAAATTCTTTTCTTATGGATTTTAGAATATCTAATTCTGCGTGAAAATCAATCGCTCCAATTTTTAGCTTTATACAATCAAAACCTGAATTAATCTTGTCTTTGATTTGCGCTCGCATAAAATCTTCATTACCCATCCAAACCAAACCATTGATAGGAATACTATCAAAATCTTTGGTAAATGCTGAAGGGAATAGTTGAAATTGGTCTAAACTGGCCAAGGACTTAAAGGCTGTTTCTAATCCCAACTGAATGCTGGGAAATTCTTCTAGTGCATTGAGCAACACTTTTAATCCAAGATTAATGTTTTCACAGGTCCATTGTAATTTATCTTCATAATCGGGTCTATCATCAATAGACAAACCTCTTAAAATACCACACTCACCCACTCCTAATTTATGTTCGCTTTCAAGTTTTATAAACCAAGTTTCTTTAGTCGTCATAACACCACGCGACGTTCCGCTTGGTCTTTTAAAATTCAGAATGTACTTGTTGAAAGTTGCTTTTATCATTTTATAATTTGTGGTGCATACTAAATTGTAACTGTCCTTTTCCCCAATTAACTGTCTTTTGATTCATCCAGCCAAGTTGAAAACGTATTTTTGGATTTAAAACATAGCCAAATCCCAAATAAGTTCGGTTTCTATCAAAAATTTGTACTTCTCTTCCATCTCCAATATCTGTGCCGCCATTTATAAAAAGTTCATTATACAAAGCCGCATATACAGCTTTCGAAGCAAGTTCTTTTTTGTTTAGAGGTATATTTAAGAATAGATTATAACGGTATCGCGTCCTAAAATCTTGATCTTCTACAAATCGCTGTTCATATCTAAAACGATGCGTTAAATAGAATCTATTTCCTAATTTTTGTGGAATTAAAGCCTCTTGATAAATGCGACTTTCTGCAGAGGTATCATCACTTTCTCCATATTGACCTGTGGTTACATTACCATAACCAAATGTAAACTTTACTCCACCATTTTTGGGAGAATATGTAATACCAGAACGTAATAATAATTGCTCTTTATCTCCCAAGCCTTGCCAATCTCTATATTGAAAATCACCTTGAATTCCCCATTGACTATCCTTAAACTGGTGACTAAAAAAGTACATATACCATGCACCTGTTTGAGATTGGTCTATTTGAGATAAGGCATTATTTAATCCTATAAATAAAAGAAGTCCCAAGAGTTTATATTTCATAAATCCTAATTTCAATTTTAAAGTATAAAAATACGCATCTGCTCTTTTTTAATCGAAAATTATTGTAAAAACCCTACTTTTAAAGAAAAATTAGTGCCAGATTTTCCCAACATTATACTGTATGCTATTCCCTTTTTTATTTTGGCAATGTTGTTAGAATTATATACAACTACAAAACAACACATTAAGACTTACGAATCTAAAGATGCTTTCTCATCTATTGCAATGGGTTTAGGTAATGTGATTTTAGGATTTGCTAGTAAAGCTTTGGTCTTACTAGTTTTTTTCTGGGTTTATGACAACTTTAGACTGTTTACCATACCTGCTGAATGGTGGTCTTTTGTTTTGTTGTTTTTTGTAGATGATTTCTCATACTATTGGTTTCATCGTGTATCGCACGAATGTCGCATATTTTGGGCTTCTCATGTTGTTCATCATTCATCTCAACATTATAATTTAAGTACAGCACTTAGACAAACATGGTCTGGTGGTTTTTATACCTTTATTTTTTGGTTATGGTTACCTCTACTCGGCTTTCATCCCGCCATGATATTATTGCAAATGTCTATTAGCTTATTATATCAATTCTGGATACATACAGAAGCTATAGACAAAATGCCAAAGTGGTTCGAAGCTATTTTTAATACGCCATCTCATCATCGCGTGCATCACGGAAGTAATCCAATTTACTTGGATCGCAACCACGCAGGAATTCTAATTATTTGGGATAAGTTGTTTGGTACCTTTCAACCAGAATTAAAAAATGAAAAGGTAATATATGGCTTAGTAGAAAACATAAAAACCTTTAACCCAGTTAAAATCGCATTTATTGAATGGTGGCGAATGTTTAAAGATTCCTTTACAGGAAAAAAATCTTTAAAAAACAGAATGCTTTACCTTTTTAACCCACCTGGTTGGAAGCATGATGGTACAGGCAAAATTTCTAATGATTTAAGAGAAGAGTGGCTAAGTTCAAAAAAAGTAACAAATGACATTTAAAAATAAGATCGTTTGGATAACCGAAGCCTAAAGTTATATTGTTAAAGCACTAGCTCTAGAACTCTCCAAATAAGAAGACCGCAAATTCATTTTATTATCTCGTAGAGAAGCTGAATTATTAACTGTAAAAGTAAATACATCGGTAATTATGAAAAGTTTGGTTTTTATGCTAGACGGTTATTTTCTATAGTTAAAATAGATGTTAGAAAATTTTTAGTTGCACAGAAGGTTTTGTTTATACAGCTTAAAATCTTGTATAGTAATGCTTTATAAACTGTTAAAAAGTACTATAGCCAATAAACCTGCACGATAAACGAAAATATTACAATCAGACGTAATTATTAGTCATATTGCCTTAAATCAAGTTTGAAATTATTTCAAGCGTCCCTACTAAAACAAATATCAATAAAAATATGGCATAAAACTACGCGCTAGATTCTTCATTAATGCTTTCGATTTTTTCGATACATCTTCTTTTCTGTTTATGTATAAATAGCACATGATTTTCTTGCATGTTTTTTTGTTAATCCTACTAAGAAAATGGCGAACAAGAAACTTATTATATTTTTAACTTTAGCAATTGTAACGTTTGCAGTTCTTTATTTTAATGAGTCGAGAATTGATTCTTCAAATTATTCAGATTATGAACTTTTAGCGGTTGCAGATCATGAAAAACTAGCTTCAGGATCTTACACGCTTCAACCATTACGAGAGAACAATACTATTACCACTTTTAAAAAAGGTGATAAGGTAATAAACTTAAATAATTCTCAAACAATTGATTTAGTAAACCCAGCCATTAGCGCTGTAGCGATTGCAAAATTTCTTAATGGAAATTTGCCAACTACTACCCCTTCAGGTAACAATGGTATTCCAACCTTATTATCTCAAACTGGAGCTTTTTCCAATTTAGGTGCTTTGACCCCTAGCCCAGGGTTAATACCATATGATATGATTGAACCTTTTTGGTCCGATGGAGCGGCCAAAAAAAGATGGATGGCCATACCAAACGACGGTTCATACAATACTACTGACGAGCAAATTACATTTTCAAATGACGAAGCTTGGGACTTTCCACAAGGGTCAGTCCTAATTAAACATTTTGAGATTGGAGGACAACGCCTTGAAACACGATTTGAAGTTAAGGGTAACGATGATGTTTATTACTATTTAACATATAAATGGAATAACGACCAAACAGATGCAACGCTATTAAATGATGCTGTGGATGAAGACGTCGTTGTAAATGGAGTTACCCAATCATGGCATTACCCAAGTAGAAACGAGTGTGCGTCTTGTCACTTTCCTCAAAATGGTAGTGTTTTAGGGCCAAAAACAAGACACCTTAATAAGTCTATTCTATATCCCAGTACAGGTATTACAATGAACCAACTCGTTAATTTTAGCGTACTCGGACTCATTACTGAAACTATTACCAACGACAATGTTAGTAGTTACTCAGCCGTAGCTGCAAAAGATGATTTAAATGCTTCTCTTGAAGATAGAGCAAGATCTTATATCGATGTAAATTGTTCAAGTTGTCACAATCCAACAGTAGATAATGTAGCTATGTTTGACGCTCGTTATACAACTCCAATTGAAAATCAAAATATTGTTTATGGTGATGTTGTTTATGATCAAGGCTTGAGCAATCCTAAGGTTGTCATTCCTCAAGATGTTGCAAATTCAATGGCACATTTTAGAATGAATTCTACGCAAACTGGCTTAGAAATGCCACCATTAGCAAAAGATGTTGTTGATACAGAAGGTGTTCAATTAATTGCAGATTGGATTAATAGCCTAACACCAACTGCATCTTCTCCACCAGTAGCAATTTTTTCAGCTTCAACGGTAAACGGACCTGCCCCTTTGAATGTTAGCTTTGATGCGTCAGCTTCAACAGATCCTGATGGTGACACACTAACATATGCTTGGGATTTTGGAGATGGTACAACAGCTTCAGGTGTTACGACTAGTCATGTATATACTAACGTAGCGGCTTATACAGCAACTTTAACCGTCAATGATGGTCTACAATCTGATCAAGCAACAACTTCAATTGCCGTAAATAATAGTAACCCAGGAGGGAATACAGTAGCTTTCATTGACGGAACTGATCTTCTAGGTCAAGACAACTTTAGTGGATTACCTATGGGAGTCATTGATATGAACGGCGATGGAAAAGATGATATTGTACAATTTAATTATGCTAGAAATCTTCGTGTTCAATACCAAAATGGAGCTGGACAAGAGTTTACAAGCTTCAATCACGGTATTGTAAGTAACAACAACCAATGGGGTACTGCCATTGCTGACTTTGATCACAATGGCTATAATGATATTATGTCTGGTGGTTACTATGATAACTTGAAAATTATCAAGAATAATAATGGTAATGACTCATACTCCCAGTCTAATATACCAGACTCAAATATATTCTTGCAAGGTGCAAATTTTGCTGACATAAATAACGATGGTTGGGCTGACGTTTTTGCTTGTCATGATCATGCAGAATCACGAGCATTTCAAAATAATCAAAATGGAACATTTTCATTTAATGAGAACTTAATAAGCACTGAAACGACACCAATTAGCGACAATTCAGGAAATTATGCGAGTATGTGGATGGATTACGATAACGATGGTGATCTAGATTTATATATTTCTAAATGTCGAGGTGGTGTTACTAGTCCTCTTGACCCTCGTCGTATAAATATGCTATGGCAAAATGATGGTAATAACAATTTCATTGAGGTTGCTGAACATGCCAATCTTAAAATAGGAGCTCAAACTTGGTTATCTGATTTTGGTGATATTGACAATGATGGTGATTTAGATGCTATTATTATTAATCATGGAACCGGACCCAATTTAATGAGAAACAATGGAGACGGAACCTTTACTGAGATTACTTCAGGAAGTGGTCTTTTACCGACATTACAACCACAAGATTTCTATGGTATTCAAGGTTTTTTTAAGGATTTTAATAATGACGGATATATAGATTTAATGGTATCTGGAGACAATCACTACATGTTTTATAATAATGGTGATGGTACTTTTCAGAATGCAACAAACCCTTTTAACTCAAATCAAATTCAGTCCTTTTCTGTAGGAGATATTAATCACGACGGTTTCTTAGATATTTATGCCGGATATGCTAACGGATTAAATTCACCCAGTTCAACAAAAGATAGAATTTGGCTAAATCAAGGAAACTCCAACAACTTTCTTAATATTCAATTAAAAGGCACCGAAAGTAATATCAACGGTATTGGTGCCCGAGTGGAATTATATGGTACTTGGGGAAAACAAATAAGAGATGTTCGCTCGGGAGAAGGATATGGTTTGGTAAATTCGTTTACACAGCATTTCGGAATTGGTATAAATACTAAAGTAGATAAAGTAGTTGTTCGGTGGCCTTCAGGAACTGTAAATGAGATTTTAAACCCTTCTATAAATCAATTCTTAGTCATTATTGAGGATCCTGTAAAAGCGTATACCTATACTAACAACGTTTGGTCTCCGAGTGACCCTAATAACGTATCTAGTTCTAATGATACTATTACAGTCGAAGCTGGTGAAGCTGTAATTTCTATGAATACAACAGTTGATGCCATTATCGTAAATCCTGGAGCCGTATTAACTGTAAATTCTGGTATTTCATTAACAGCTAATACTACGACCCTGAAATCAACATCACTATTATATTCTAGTTTAATAGTGGATGGCACAGTCGAAGGCATAGTAAAATATGAGCGTTTTGTTAATTCCAATTCTCTAGGTAATGATTTAATATCTCCACCACTTTCAGGGCAAACTTGGGCAAACTTTTTATTATCTGATACAAATGCGACTGACATATTAAATGACGGAAACGATAATCCAAGAACCTATTTATTTGGCCCTTTCGATAAATCAGTTGATTGGTACGTAAATTATACAGATGATATAACTGCAAATTTAAATAGTGGCACAGGCTATAGAACTGCTACAACTGGCGGTACTACATTAACTTTTACTGGTACAGTACTAACAACACCTGTTAATGTAGATATCATAAATTCTGGTGCCAATTACCCAGATTGGAATTTAGTAGGTAATCCATATCCTTCATACATTAGTATTGCAGATTTCTTAAACTATCAGATAACACCAGATATAAAAAATATAGACATTTTAGAGGATATATCTGGTATATATGGTTATGATGGTAGTGCTTCAAATGGGTGGGATGTTATTACATTGGCTAATGCAGGTGATAGATTGATGACGCCTGGACAAGGGTTTTATGTTGCAGCAGATGTTACTCATGTTGATGACTATGATATTATTTTTGATACATCGATGAGAGCTATAGGTGCTGATGATGATTTCATAGAGGGCCGTAATACAAATTTATTTACCTTTTTAAGGCTCAATGCAAGTACAATTAATAGCAATTATTCTACTGAATTTTACTTTAATGATAATGCAAGTCGAGGCTTAGACCTCAGGTATGATGGTAAAATTTTGGGTAATATAGCCCCTAGTTTTGCACTTTACTCTCATTTGGTAGAGGATAATATTGGACTTCCAATAGCTTTACAAGCTTTAAATCCTTCAGATTTAGTAAATACAATAATTCCTTTGGGAGTTAATTCAAATCAAGGTGAGCAAATAACCTTTAGTATAAGTGAAACTACATTGCCAAGTCATATTGAAGTTTATTTGGAAGATAATATAACCAATACTGTCACATTACTAAATTTTGGTGACTATACTTTCACACCTAATGTAAGCTTAAATGGTACTGGTCGTTTCTATCTTCATATCTCATCTTCAGCACTATCAATTGGAGAGAATGAGTTAGATTATATTCAAATATATACAACGACTAATCCAAAATCATTAATTATAAAAGGAGAGCTCGATGCTGCTTCAATGGTAAGTTTATATGATATACATGGTCGATTAGTATTGAATAAGATAATAAATCACTTAGATTTAATAAATACCATCGATATTTCTGCAATAGGAACAGGTGTATATTTTGCTAAAGTATTTAATGATAATCAAAGTAAAACGCAAAAACTTATAATAAATTAGATTATAAGTATAATAAATAGAAAAGAAGCAAGCTTTAATAAGCTTGTTTCTTTTCACTTATTTAGTAAAAGATGTTTCTTATTTTTTAAAAGTGAATACTATTTAGATATCAGAAATGATTGATAAACTATAGTTCAATACGTTCACCAATTTCCAACAACATCAAATCCTTATCCTTATCAAAGAATTTACGTTTGGCTACTTCATGGTCAATTTCTATATAACCAAAGGTATCGAAGTGATAACCTAAGATTTTATCACATTCTACAAAATCACTGGCAATAATTGCGTCTTCTATTCCCATCGTAAAGTTGTCTCCTATTGGCAAAATGGCTAGGTCTAACTTGGTTTGCATTGGGATAAGCTTCATATCCATAGTCAATGCTGTATCTCCAGCTATATATATGTTTTTATGTTCCCCTTCTATAATAAATCCACCTGGTTGTCCTCCATATTTTCCATCTGGAAATGAAGATGTATGTATAGCATTAATATATTTAAGATTTCCGAATTCAAAATCCCAGGAACCACCATGATTCATTGGGTGACCATCTAATCCTAGTTCTTGATAATGAGTAATAATTTCATAGTTAGATACAATAACTGCACCAGTTCTTTTTGCTATGCTTTCTACATCTAATGTATGGTCTTGGTGCGCGTGAGTGACTAAAATATAATCTACTTTCAAGCTATTAATATCTATTGCTGAGGCTTTATCATTTCCGCTTATAAAAGGATCGACAAGTATATGTATGCCTTTAATTTCGATGCCTAAACAAGCATGTCCGTAAAATGTGATTTTCATTTTATAATTAATTTAAAGATTAGTCGCATCTATAAATTTAGTATAAAATATACCCAATACCTAAAAGTATAGAAAATAGAAAGGTAGATAATGCCAAAACTTTTAATTGGCTGTCAAAATCATTTGGAACCTTTGCTTTTTTTATTTTAATAAGATGAATTATCAATGGAATAAAAGCTAACAAGTATAAAAAATTATACGGTTCTACATAGTATAATATGGAGAATGCCACAGTAATGCTCATGGCACCAATAATAAGAAAGAAGTGATAATTTTTAGCCTTTTCAATACCAAGTTTTACAGCAAATGTGATTTTACCGACTTTAGCATCTGCCTCGAGGTCACGCATATTATTCAAATTTAATACTCCAACACTTAATAAGCCCAAAGCAATTGCTGGAAGTATTGCCACGTGATCTATTGTAAGCATATAAAGTAAATAACTTCCAATAGTACTTACAAGACCAAAAAAAATAAATACAAAAATATCACCAAGCGCACGATAACCATAAGGAGAATCTCCCATTGTATAATTTAAAGCAGCATAAACTGATAAACCACCAAGAACTAAAAACACCAAAACAAATAAAAAGTTACCTGTTCCAAAAGCAGCCCAAAGCAGTGCCAAGGTAAATCCGATAACAATAAGAATATTTATTCGTATCGCTTCAAACATTTCGTCTGGAGTAATATCGCCACTCTGTACAGCACGCTGAGGACCTACGCGCTCATCATTATCTGCGCCATGAGCGCTATCACCGTAATCGTTAGCCAAGTTAGAAAGCACTTGCAAACTAATAGTAGTGAGGATTGCCAAAACCAAAACTATAGGATTAAAATGTCCATTGTAATAAGCAAAACAAGAGCCTAAAATAATTCCAGAAACTGAAAGCGGTAGCGTTCTAAGACGCATGGCAGAAAGCCATGGTTTAATTTTATTCATTAACTGAGGTATTAGTTTAAGGAATCCATTTTTTAGGGAAATTCGGTTTTCTTTTTTCTAAAAAGGCATCTCTACCTTCTTTTGCCTCCTCTGTCATGTAAGCTAGTCTTGTAGCTTCACCAGCAAAAACTTGCTGACCAACCATACCATCATCGGTAAGGTTCATAGCAAATTTCAGCATTTTAATAGACGTTGGTGATTTTGCTAATATTTCTTGAGCCCATTCATAGGCTATATCTTCTAATTCAGCATGTGGAATTACAGCATTGACCATTCCCATTTCATAGGCTTCTTGTGCTGAATAGTTTCTTCCCAAGAAAAAGATTTCTCTAGCCTTCTTCTGACCAACCATTTTTGCTAAATATGCGGAGCCATAACCTCCATCAAAACTTGTAACATCAGCATCTGTTTGTTTAAAAATAGCGTGCTCTTTACTCGCCAAAGTTAAATCACAAACTACATGTAAACTATGTCCACCACCAACTGCCCAACCAGGTACAACAGCAATAACCGCTTTTGGCATAAAACGAATAAGACGTTGTACTTCTAAAATATTTAAACGATGATAACCATCTTCACCAACATAACCTTGGTGACCTCTTGCTTTTTGGTCTCCACCAGAACAAAAGCTCCAAATACCATCTTTGGAAGAAGGACCTTCTGCACTTAAGAGTACAACACCAATATTTACGTCTTCATTTGCATCATAAAAAGCATCATAAAGTTCGGATGTAGTTTTTGGGCGAAAGGCGTTTCGTACATCTGGACGGTTAAAGGCTATTCTGGCAACTCCATTGCATTTAGAATATGTTATATCTTCATATGATTTGGCAACTTTCCAATCTATATGGCTCATATTTTTCAATATTTAGAGAACAAAAATAAGGAATTAATAATAATGACTTAAGCTACATTATATATTTGATTTTATTATGCTTGCATAGTATATTTGCAGTCGATTTTCATTTACAAATGATTATTAACCCTAATATTAATAGCAGAGACTATGCGCTCCTTAATGAAAATTTTAGGAGTGTATATCTTGTACTGAATCAAGAAGCATATTCACCAACAAAAATAGCAAACTGATAGATTTATTATTCATCAGTTTTAATAAGCATCGATCATAACATATTAAATTTCAGATTATTATGTGACTTTTCTAAATGTTATGTGTCTTATAATTGCTTGTCCTTAAAAACAAGAAAATTAGTTATAATTAAATCGTATTAAAATGCATATCGAAAATTCAGATTTGGCATCTCAGGTTATAAAAAAGACAGAGTCCAAAATTGGGAGTATCCACTATTTTAATCATATTGCTGTTTTAGAATTTAATGAGGGAGTTCATATTGATATCAATTCTGTAAAACCAACACTTGTAGATATATTAGATTATTTTGGCAATTCTAAGCCTTTTGGAATCATAGTGAACAGAATTTACTCCTATTCAGTATCTATACTAGATATTAAAGACGCCAGACAAGCATTACCAAATTTATCAGCTTATGGTATTGTTGCTTATAGTCACGCAGGTAAAATGAATGCTAAAATTGAAAGTAGTTTTTGTGAATGGAAGAATATTTGCTTCAACAATTTACACGAAGGTATAGATAGTGTTTACCAAACGGTTAAGAAGAAAATTGCTATTACGCTCAACTAATTTAATTTCTTCAATTTTCTTGTATGTAACCTTCTAATAATTATTTTTCTAAAAATGATTGTTTAGAATGATACCCAAATTATTCGTTACCAATTAATATTTCGTTTGGTATTTATATTTAGAATGGATACTTTTTATAATAGAGTTAAAGAGACCCTTCCTAGAAGTTTAAACTAGTCTTATCCCCTTATCATCTATAACAATTTGGCGCTCCTTATACAAAGAGCCAATGGCTTTTTTGAAACTCTTCTTGCTCATTTGGAGCATATCTTTAATCTCTTGAGGGTTAGACTTATCATTTAGGGGCAAAAACCCACTATTATCATGTAATTCGTTAAGTATATACTCGGCATTAGGTTCTATATTTCTGTAACCAATTTGGTTTAGCGAAATATCTAGTTTATTATCGTGTCTCACTTTTTTAACGATACCTTTTAGTCGGTCGCCTACACTAATATCTTTGTAAATATCATCTTTGAAAACTAAACCTAAATGGGTTTTATTTACAATAACATTCATACCTAATTCAGAAGGATGTGAGACTATTAAATCAACTTCATCAAATTGACTAACTGTTAATTCTTTATTGTCTAAAAAGCGATTTGTTTTGCTCGAAGCGACTAGTCGTTCGGTTTCATCATCTAAATAACAATACACCAAGTACCAACCACCTGCTTTCATTTTAAAAGCTTGTTCTTTAAAAGGACAGAACAATTCTTTGACCAATCCCCAATCTAAAAACGCTCCAAAATTTGTAACTTGATTACATCGCAATAAAGCAAAATCACCATTTTTTATATAAGGCTTATCAGTTGTTGCAACAGGACGTTCTTCATTATCTAAGTAAACAAATACGTCTAGCTTCTCACCTATCTCAAAAACTTCTGGTACATAACGATTTGGCAGTAAAACCTCATTATCTTCTGCATCACCCAAAAATAATCCTGGTTCGGTATCCCTTAAAATTTCTAATGTATTGTATTCGCCTAATTGTATCATGTGGCAAAGGTATTGATATTAGCGAGATACTAAAATGAATTCATAAAAGATGCGGAAACAATTTCATGAGATACTGAAACAAGTTCAGTATAAAAAAAAGCGCTATAATTATCTATTATAGCGCTTTCATACAATTTAAATCTATCTACTAGTAAACAGAAGCTTTCTTAAAATGAGTACATAATAAATAATATACTACTGCTCTATACTTATTTCTGTTAGATTGTCCATAAGTATCCATTACAGAAGCAATTGCTTTATCTAAATCAGCACTATCTTTTAATCCTAATTTTTTAATTAAATAGTTATTTTTTACTGTAGCTAATTCTTTTTCATCTGATCCGGACACTGTTGAAGAATCTGCATTGTAAATTGAAGGCCCTAAACCAACAGTAACTTTGGTTAATAAATCCATATCTGGATTTACTCCACACTTGTCTTTTAAATCTGCTGCATACTTGGCGATTAAGTCATCTCTTTTACTCATGTTGTTATTTGTTTTAAGTTAAATAAATTGTCCCTCTAAAGGTAAGTATTTTTTAGACACATCAAAAATGAATGGGTCACTTCTTAATAGAAATTTTACTTAATAAAGTTGAAATATTCTAAAAGCACTTCATCGTTTATAGTTGACGGCGTAAAAACTTCTAATAATTTTGGTTGGTTAGTAGGATTATAGAAAACCTCTAGTTCTTTTTGGAACGATGCTTCATCAATTGCTTTTACATAATCGAAGTCATACATATCGCATAACTGCTTTGCGTTTAATTTGTGTTTTGTTTCAAAAAAGCGATCAAAATTATCTGTGTTTTTATGACCTGGAAGAATTCTAAAAATGCCTCCACCTTCATTATTAATTACAATAATTCTAAAGTTTTTAGGAATGTAATTATTCCATAGCGCATTACTATCATAGAAAAAACTTAAGTCACCCGTTACAAACGTTGTTTGATTATCTACTGCTACGGATGCTCCAATTGCTGTGCTTGTGCTACCATCAATTCCGCTAGTACCTCTATTACAAAATACTTCGTTGTCTTTTCTTAACTCAAATAACTGCGTATATCTAATCGCTGAACTATTACCAACTTGTAATTGCGTATGTTTTGGTAAATTTTTTAATAAAGCATTAAACACTGTAAAATCTGAAAACGGAAGTGTTTTTAAATAGACATCGTGCATTTTACGTCGTTTCTGTCTAACCTCTATCCACTTAGACTTATAGTTACTCTTTGTGTGATGTGTTACCTGAGGTAATAACGTACTTAAAAACGTATTAGGATGCAATGTAATGTGCTTATCTAAACAGAAAAAAGTATCATTAGCTCTAGATAAGCCAATATGCCAATGATGCATCGGCTTATAAGTTCTTAAAAATGCTTTTATTTTTTTTGAAATTACCAAACCACCAAAAGTTAATAAGACTTCTGGTTGAAGTGCCCTAAACTCTTCAGTATTTAGTGGAGCAATAATTTTATCTATTCCCGGAAAGAAATCTGGATGATGTAAATTTGATGTCGTCTCCGTAAATACCAAAATACTTTCATCATTCGCAATTTCTTCTATCCATTTCTCTTCAATTGAATTAGGTTGTAAAACACCAACAAGAATCATCTTGCGTTTTGCACTATGCCAAACATCTAATAAGTTTTTAATTTCAAAATCGTCAATTCTTTCAGTTCTACTTTGAATTTTAAAAGGCTTTGGAGCAATTGACAATTCATCAACTTTTTCATATAAAGGCTCATCAAAAGGGCAATTTATGTGCACTGGACCCGATTTAATCCTCGCAGAAGTTAAGGCATCATGTATTTCAGATTCATTGTAGGACTGAATATCTTTCTGCAAACCTAAAAATCGTTCGAGCCTATTCTCTAGACTTTTAAAAATTGGTAACTCATTTTCATTATCAGTCTTTCCACCTTCTTTTAAATCTAGTTTTAGATTCGCACTATATAGCACATGCTCGCCATATACATTCTTTTGCTTTATGGTTTGTCCATCTCCAACGTCTACCAAATGCTTTGGTCTATCTGCAGATAGAACCACCAAAGGTATATTACTATAATATGCTTCTGCGACTGCAGGATAGTAATTAAGTAACGCACTACCAGATGTACAAACTATAGCAACAGGTGCTTCAATTTGTTGTGCAATCCCTAGGGCGAAAAACGCAGCACAACGCTCATCAACAATACTATAGCAATTAAAAAAATCATCATGAGTAAAACCGATTGTCAATGGAGCATTTCTGCTTCCTGGTGAAATAACAATATGTTTAATGTTATGCGTTTTACATAAGGTAACGACCGTCTGTGACAAGGGGATTTTAGAGTGCTTCATCTATTGACAAAGATAAGAAATCTCTTTATTTTTAATCGAGAACGTTTCCGATAGTTTTCGTTTTATTTACAGTTTCTTCCCATTCCTTTTCAGGATCAGAATCTTTTGTAATTCCACCACCAACGTAAATTAAAGCTTTATTTTTTTTGAGTTGCATACATCTCAGATTCACATAGAAATTAGACTGCGTTCTTACCAAAGCATAAGCATTGTTTTCTACGTTTCTTCTATTTGTATTTCTTATTTTTGATTGTTTTAGATTGAGCTCTCCTAAAAAACCAGTATAGTATTCGCGATTATAGCTTTCATGTTGAAGAATAAAATCTTTGGCTTTTTGGCGAGGAAATCCACACACTGCTGGAGTTGGATGTAAAGCATCAATTACAGATTTTAAACTCGAATTATCATCAATTACACTTATAACTCTAGACTTAAGATGGAGTAAATTTCCTGCTTTAACAGTTTCAACATCAGAAACATTAATCTGTTTTGTGTAAGGTTTTATTTGACCTGTAATATAATCTGTTACTATTTGCTGTTCTTCAACTTCCTTGTTTGTCCAAGTAGCTTCAGATGAGTTATTATAAGATTGAGTACCTGCTAAAGAAATGGTTGTTAATTGTTTGCCTTCAACTTTAAACAATAATTCTGGAGTTGCACCTAGCCATAAACCTATTTTAGGGTGATACCAACAATACACCATTGCATTTTTGTATGAATTAAAAAGCTTTTTGAAAATTGATATTGGATTGTCATGTCTAAGCTCTTTTGAAATGCAACGCGATAAAACTACCTTTTTGAATTCATTATCCTTAATTGCTTCAATACCTTTTGAAACTAACTTTATGTGTACATCTTTATTCGTTTCCGTTGTTGTAAACTTCACTGTATTCTCATCACTTTCTAACTTTTCAGTCTCTAAAACAAAATGATCACAACTGGCTTCTGGTAGAACAATGCTCTGCTGATTAAAATCGAAAGGTGCAAACACAAATCCGCTTTCTGTAAACGTATCTGTCTCATGTAGAGTATCATCTTTTTGCAACCAACATTTAATAATAGAATTTATTGGTCTGCTGTAAACTACAAAAGGTAATTGGCTAGAATACTGTGCTTCTAAAGCTTTAAAAAATGAAGCTTCGTTCATTCTCTATTTATTTTTAGGAAGTGAAATGGTTGATAAACGACAAATTGAAATTAAGTTACCCGCTTCATCTGTTACTCTAATATCCAATAACTGTGTGGTACGTCCTTTATGTAGAAACGTCGCTTTAGCATACACATAACCTTCCTTTATACTTTTAAGATGGTTTGCCGTTATTTCTAATCCTCTGACAAAATATTTATCTATATCTGTAAAAATATGCGATGCAAAACTACCAACGCTTTCTGCTAAAGCTGCTGTTGCACCACCATGTAAAACACCATCTGGTTGATGCACTTTTGGTGAAACTGGCATTCTAGCAACTAAGAAATCATCACCAAAATCTACCATTTCTATCTCTAAGGTTTCCATTAACGTGCCTTTACTCACAGCATTAACATTAGCTAAGAATTCTTCTTTAGATTGTTGCATAGAAATACATTATTTTTAATGTCGAAAGCAAAGATACCAAGAATAATGAATTCACAAGAGAAAGAAATCATATATACAACTAACAACTCCTACTCTACTTTAAATACGCTTACAAAACAGACTAAAACCGTTTGGTTTGTATGCCATGGTATGGGTTATCTAAGTCGTTATTTTCTTAAATATTTTAAAGGTTTAAATCCTGTTGAGAATTATATCATCGCACCACAAGCTCCGAGCAAGTATTATATTCAGCCAAAAATGCATGTTGGTGCTAATTGGCTAACGCGAGATGAAACTGAAGTCGGAATGAAAAATATTCTGAATTATTTTGACGCTGTTTTTGAAGCTGAAAAGATTCCTGCGAATTTAAATCTTATCGTTTTTGGTTATTCACAAGGCGTTAGTGTGGCTATGCGTTACATGACGAAACGCAAATTACAATGCTCGCAACTGGTATTACATTCTGGTGGTATTCCTAAAGAATTAACTGCATTAGATTTTGATTACTTAAATGAGGATACAGAAGTTAAACTCATTTATGGTACTGAAGATGAATATTTGGATGCAGATCGAATACGTCTAGAATCTGAAAGAGCTACTGAACTATTTGGTAGTAGAATTTCTTTATTTCCTTTTAAAGGGAAGCATGTGGTTAATGTAAATTATATAAAAAACCTAGTTTGAAACGTCGAACAATCGAACTACCATTGCAAGGAAACATGACGTGGCAATTTCTTTATTAGTAATTCTTCTCATTTATGAGATTGCCATAGCCGCACAAAAAGTGCGACCTCGCAATGACAATTCATTTTATATTTTTAACTCGTTTGTTGTAACGTTTTATTCTTTTCCTTAAGAATAGCCAATTGTTTTTCTAAAAATGTAATTGCTTTTTCTGTTTGGTGACTTGTTTTAGAAGCAATATCCTTAATTTCTTCTTTTAACTTGTCTTTACCAGATTTAGCTGCTTTAGATACATCATCTTTTACTTCTGCAAAATCACTAGAAATTTGGTCTTTTATATCATTACCTTCTTTCTTTAGGTGATTTCTTGTTGCACTACCTTTATCTGGTGCTAATAATACACCTGCTGCTGCTCCTATTAATGCGCCTATAACTAAGGCTCCTTTAAACTGAATCATATTTTTTTTCTTTTAATTAAACTTGCTTTACTTATATGTAGTAAAACTTGGTGTTTTGTTACATATAAATAAAACCAAAGGTAAAAATTAGGATTCACTGCTATATCATCTTTTGATTTAAAAGTTTAGCCAATTCTTTACCGTAGTCTATAAATGCAACGGTTTCATCTGTTCGAGCCAATTTAATTTTATCAAAAATGACGAGCGCCTCACCATTACTTTCCAAATGATAAATCTGTTGGTTTTCAAAGAATTCAATGATTTCAGAGGTGAAAAATGACCGAATCTCAGACTCCTCATTTCCCATAAGCAGGAATTTTTTAGAAAAATCTGGGTACATCTCAAAATCAATATCCTTATACCCTGAAAATGCCATTACGCGATCAAATAGTTTTTCCAACATGACTTCTTTTTCCATGGTGAAAACGGGTATTTTCTTATTCAATTTTAAGACCATTAGCGTTGTATTAAAAGTCTCCGCTGTAAAAGCCTGTCCCTCATTAAAGGTTACATCGGCAATTTCCCAAGATACATCAAGGTCTTTAAATGTTCCTTTGAGACAATTATATTTACGTTCAATAGGTCTAACTTCAAAGAAATGAAAATCCTTTAGATAGCTTGTATCCCAATTGACTTTACTTTCATATTGATACTCTTTTTCATTGGCTAAATTTTGCAATCTAACTTGCCGTGGTGATAATTTAGCTGCAGCATTGTTCAAACAAATTTTTAAAGATCTGTTATAGGTAGATGATGAAACATGTGAATCCAATCCTTTTATGACGACCTTACCACCCGTATCATTTTGTGTTTTTAAGTAATCCACTAGATAGTCCATGTACGTGATACCTACCAATTTTGTTTCCGATAGATCAATATTAACATTGGCACCTGAAGGAATTTGAGTTACTAATTTATCTACTTTCAAAATACCTAAGAAGTTCGCAATTCCTTTGATATTTAAATCGTAACTGCCATCTGAATTCGTCACCAAATTTGACCCCGATTTATAAATCATCTTAAAAAATTGAGGAATAGACACTCTCGCCAATAGCATATGACTGATCATGGCCAATACTAATCCACCAAGTAATCCAATTAATAGATTCGTATAGAGCGTTAAAACCATGGTTGCCACAAAGAATATTAATTGTTCAGTGCCTTGACTATAGACCTGTTTGAAGACAGCAGGCGAAGCCAATTTAAATCCAGTATAAACCAATAAAATAGCAAAAGCACATAATGGCACTTGTCGCATTATTGGACTTAATACCACAATAAATAGCAACAACAAAAGTCCTTGATACATATTAGACCACTTTGTCTTAGCGCCATTATGGATATTGACTGTACTTCTAATAATCACAGCAATAATTGGCAATCCCCCAATCAAACCAGCTACCATCGTACTCATTCCAATACCTATCAAATCCTTATTCAAATCGGTCTTTCGTTTATAAGGATCAATTTTATCAATTGCTTTTGCAATCGCTAATGACTCAATACTTGTTATAATTAAAATGGATACTACAGTTGTCCAGAATTCAATGGTATTAATTTTACTAAAATTAGGATGCATTATGGAATCCATAATATTATCAGGAATATCCAACAATAGCTTAGGCCCGACCTCATAAGCCTTTCCAAAGAATGAAAGTGTATGTTGATCAAAGAAATTGAAAAAATAAACGAACGGAATAGAAAGGGCTATAACCCACATTGGTGCAGGTAAAATGTGGAAAAATCGATTGGTAATCTTGGAATGAAATAATAATAAAAGTAAGCCTACCAAAGCAATAATCACAACAAAGGGATTGGCCTGAGGTATATATACAACTGCATCAATGAGGTTTTGTACAATGCTCGGACTATCAGAGTGCGTACCCATAGCAACATGGATTTGTTTTGCAAAAATGATAATTCCGATGGCTGCTAAAAGACCATGAATCACAGAAGAGTGAAAGATATCAGCTAATCGTCCTAATTTCAAAACTCCTAATAGGACTTGAATGGCGCCTGAAACAACGACTGCCGCCAATACGTAGTTAAAAGCTTGGCCTGTACCATCATCCATCAGTGCAATACCCAAAAGAATAACTGCAATGACTCCTTTGGCAGGTCCGTTGACGGATATATGACCACCTCGATAAAGGGTAGTTACAACACCTCCAATAATTGCTGAAAGAATTCCCGACATCGCAGGTGCTCCTGCCGCCAAAGCAATACCCAATGAGAGTGGCAAAGCAATAAGTGATACACTGACTGCCGCAATTAAATCACTTCTCCAATTTTCAATTAATCCTTGAAAGCCTTTTTTAGGTGTAATTTCCATGTAGTTAAATATCCAATTGACGTTTTATGATTTGATATGAGATCGTTATTAGTGACTTATATGAAAAGTGAAGTCAGCTTTTAAAACAAAAAAATACTCAGAGCGTCGTAAGTTAATAAAATTAATAATTTAATCAACTTAGCGAGAATGGAAAAGTAAAACAATACCTTTAGTTTTATCTTTACAAGAACGGTATACATGCCTGCATTAACAAAAAAAGGCTTAACATTCCAAATAGGAATATCAAGCCTTTAATTAGCAATGAAAACTTTTAAATTAATTTTTTGCTCCTATAAGTTCTGGTTTGTGTAAACTTACGACTGTAAGTACAGCTGCTCCATTAATCCAATAGAACCAAGCATCTATGCCTTTAAAACCCAAAACAAAAGGTGCTAAAATAAATACAATGGCTACTGTAAAATCTACAATTAAATGCAGTTTATACGATACTACTTTAAAGATACCTAAGTGGTGATCTGTTAGTATGGTTAAGATTAAAGCTGCTACACCTGTCGCTACAGATAATTGTAATGCTAATGGATTTGTAGCTCCTAAGCCCAATAAAAAAGGCAAAATAATAAGCGCTAATGCTACAGGATAATCTAAAAATGCGTGGATTCTTTTTGTTACAAATTTCATGATTTATATTTTTTAAAAAAGTTAATATTCCGTTGTTATGATAGATTCATAACTGTAACAAATGTAGTCTGATAGTCATGTGTTTAGAATGTCAATTGTTCCCATATCATAGGACATATTCCTTTTTTTGCTTTAATTCTTTATGTTTTTATTTTGAGATCCTTAATTTTAAGTCTTACTGTTTTTATCTCAATTTTTATTAGCCATACTTTAAATCTACATTTTAAACTTAGCAAGATTGGAAAAGTAAAACACAAACAATACCTTTAGTTTTGTCTTCATAGAAACGATACACATGACAGAACAACCAAAAGCAAAGCACTATTATCAGCAGAACTTAAATCGTGTTGTAGATTTTATTCATAATAATTTAGATCGTAAAATTGATTTGACACAATTGGCTGAGTTGTCTCATTTTTCTCCTTATCATTTTCATCGTATCACAAGAGCTTTGTTAGGTGAACCTATTGGTGGCTATATTACTAGAGCTCGATTAGAAACTGCTGCTAAAATGATACGTTATTCTACACATACTATTGAGCAGATTGCTTATAGTGTAGGCTTTGAGACACCTTCTTCCTTATCTAAAGCGTTTAAAAATCATTTTGGGATTTCGCCAAGTGCATATCGTAACAAAAAAGAATTAACTCGTACTGAGCGTAGTCGAAGTATTAAACAACAGAACATTATGAAGACAGAACTCAACATTAAAAAACCAAAAATTTTAGATTTAGAAGATCAACAATGCTTGTATTACACTATGCATGGAGCTTATCAAGACCTAGACTATCCATCTGCTTGGGAAAAACTTTGGGGACAAGTAAAAGCACAACAACTATTTACCAAAGGGATAAGACATATTGGTTTACCTCATGACGATCCTAAAATTACAGATGCTGACAAAATTCGCTACGATGCTTGCTTAATTATTCATAAAGACGCTAAACCCAATGGAGATGTTGGTGTTAAAACTCTCAAAGGTGGAAAGTTTGCAACATTCTTATATCAAGGCAGTTATAAACACTTTGCTGAAGTTTATGATTATATGTTTAATGAATGGTTAATCAACACCAATTATGAATTACGAGATGCTCCTTGTAGAGAAAAGTATATTAGTGATGCCAGACGTGTAGCAGAAGAAAAATTAAAGACTGAATTTTATATTCCTATAAAATAGAAGTTAGACCGCTTTGCTCTTAGATCCAAGAACAAAGACTTGGAACGTCATTACGAGCGTAGCGCGGTAATCTCTTCATTATGAAACTACCAACAGACAGATTACCGCGCTACGCTCGCAATGACATAAAGTAGAGTATTATTTGAGTAACCAACCAACTTTCTTTTTGAGTAAGTAGTCTTTCTCTAATGTATTGGTGACATGTTCTATAGCAAGTTCAATTTGGTTTAGAGCCGATTTAAGATTATTAGTTTCAGCATAATAATCTGCTTTTGCAGCATAGTATAAATAAGCACGTTGCTCTAAATCTTCTGGTTGCAGTTGCTCAAAATACATATCTGCTTGCTCATAATCTTTATTCTGAATACAAATCACTGCCATTGTTAATAGATGTGATGGCATTGGCTGCAGATTGTATAATGCCTTATACCATTGCAAAATTTTATTCCAATTAGTGTCTTCAAAAGTTTTGGCGCGTAAATGTTCTGCTGCTATGGCTGCTTCATAATGATAACATGAAAAATCCTCTGTTTCAACTGCTTTGTACATCATGGTATTCCCAAGTTGTACTAATGGAAAATGCCATAAGGCTCTATCTTGCTGTTTTAAATCCAATACTTCATTATCTACGTTGGTTTTTGCTGGCAATCTTGCAGAATGAAAACACATTAATGCACACAAAGCATAGGTTTCGGGTAATCTTGTTTGTTTATGCTTTAATAGTAGTTTACATAAACGTAAGGCTTCACCACATAGGTCAGCTCTAATTAATTGATCTTTATTGTTAGAATGAAAGCCTTCATTAAAGATAAGATAGAGAACTTCCATAACACTCTCTAAGCGCTCTGGTAATGTTTTTCCTTGTGGAATATGAAATTGTATATCAGATTTCTGAATAGCTTTACGAGCACGCATTAAACGTTTTTTAATCGTCTCGTCTTTAGTGAGTAATGCAGATGCAATCTCTTTAATACTAAAACCAGAAACGGTTTTTAATGCAAAAGAAATACGATCTCTAGGATCTAACTTTGGATGGCATGCTGTGAAAATCATTCGGAGTTGCGCATCTTCTATTTCGGCATCTAAGAATAACTCATTTATAGCAATTGCATCAGTACCTTGAGTAATGTTTGGAAGATTGTTTTTTTGAGCTATAAGGGTTCTAAAAATATCGAGAACTCTATTCTTTGCCGCTTTAGTTAACCACGCTTCAGGATGCTTTGGTTGTTGTTTACGCCAATATAAACTGGCTTTTATAAACGTATCTTGCACAGCATCTTCAATGATCTCAAGATGTTGTAATCCAAAAATACGTGTTAAAACAGAGACCATCTTTCCACTGTGATGGCGAAATAGATGGTCTACTAGTTTATGCTCCATTATCTATCAAATACCATGATTTCTCTAATCTCTACCGTATTACCTAAATCATAATCTGGGAAATCTTGAGCAATTTCTTGTACAGCGTCAAAATCTTTGGCTTCTATTAAATAAAATCCACCAACAATTTCTTTGACCTCAGCTGATGTTAAATCTGTAACTGTTCTGTTTTCGCCAACAACACGTCTTATTTGCGGAGTTAAAGCTTCACCTCCACGCAAAATGCCAGCTTGTTCCATTTTGCTTCCCCATGCAAACCACTTTTCCATTCTTCCCTGCATATCTTCTGGAGATAGACCAAGATCAGTGTACTCTTTTCCTACGAAAAGCATCATAAAATTTTTCATAATTTCTAAAATTTAAAAGTTTATATACTTAAGACGTTTCTCAAAATATAAAAGGGGACAAATTTGTAAAAAATTGTTTATGAAGATATAAATTTTAGGATAGCTTTAAAGCATTGAAATTGAAAATATTGAGTTCTTGATCGTTAGAATAGTAATCCAAACGATTTTAATATATACTTTACATAAAAATTATATACTTTCCTCGTTTAAATAAATAGCCCAAATAAATGAAAACCATTTTTACAATTATAGCTTTAACCTTTCTAACAGTTGGGAATGCACAATTTATATCTGAAGATGATATGCTGCATTTTGGAGTGGGTTCTGTCATCTCGGGAGCTACATATTCCTTAGTCTATGCAAAAACGCAAAACAAATCAAAAGCTTTTTGGTATAGTTTAGGAGCGTCAGCTTTTACAGGGCTCACTAAAGAAATTTTTGATGAATATGTTTTTGATGGACGATTTGATACTGGTGAATTTTTAGCGACTTCAGCAGGTGGTTTTGTAACAAGTTACACCTTCAACATCTTCACCGGAAAGCGAAAAAAGAAAAAGAAAGAAGAAAAGTTAGCTTCTATTAAACAATAAGCTTAGCTACAATATCCTTTACAGGTAGAATTGCATTGGTATGCTCTATACTTGGACCTGCTACCCAAACGGTTTTATAAGTTGCTTTTTTAGCAGCATTTTCTGTTGCTTTCATACCGATAGAAAAACGAACCATTTTCACCCACTTTTTAAGCTTACGATTCTTATTTAGCAAGTTTTCTATCCAAGTAGCTTTTGTTCCTATTTTTTGAACATAAGGCGTGTTAATTACTGTACATGGAGTACCAGAGATACGTTCTGTCATAATAATATCCTCAGCTCCATAATCTACACAAGCTTGCTTATACTCTTCTGTAACGCCTGCTTCTACTGAAGCTATAAAGGGGCTGCCAACAGAAACTCCTGCTGCACCATAACTTATCATTCTATCAATATCTGCTTTGCAACCAACTCCACCTGCTGAAATCACAGGAATACTTAATTCTTTATGCAATAAACTTGTTAATTGCTCTGGTGACAAGTTTCCTCTATGACCTCCTGCCTCATTGTTTACGGCTATAGCTGCATCTGCTCCAAGTTGCTCTACTTTTTTTGCAAATCGCAAATCTGTAACATCACAAAAAACCTTAATACCAACAGCATGTGCTTGTCTAATGGTTTCCTCAGGGCTTCCTAATGAGGTTATTATAAAGTCGCAACCTTCCTCACAGATAACCTCTAACTGACCTTTATATTTAACATTAGATTTATTGACAATTAAATTGAATCCAAATGAACCACCTTCGACTTTATTAGCCTTAAGTTCTTTAATTGCCGCTCTTAACTCATCTAATGTTCTGTAATTTAATGCAGGAATACAACCAGCAATACCGGCTTTCATAGCTTCTGTGACCATGGCTACGTTAGATACCAAAAACATTGGAGCTTGGATGATTGGATATTTAATGTTTAGGAGTTTTGTTAGTTTGGTTTGCATATTTATCAGAATAATTATGATGCAAATATAAAGTTTTTTATTATGCACGCATAGTATTTTGAATATAATCCGTACTCAGAAAACCATATGTGTCTGATATATATCATTGTGAGACTCTGACTAAAAATCTACTTTTAAATATTAATCTTAAAAACACTTATCATGAAAAAGTCAATTTTAGTAATACTTTTGCTCACATTGAGTAGTCAAGTATTTTCACAAGTTATTGAACTAAAAGAAGTTGTAATAACAGCAGTCAATTACAAGTACTTAAACGCAGTCGATTCAGAAGAAAACGCAATTTCGGTTCAAGAGTTAGAAGAAAAAGTAGCAATGTTCGATATTAAAAGCTCAGAGTTTTATAATGATGAATATGATACTTATAATATTTCATTTTATATACCAGATGGAAAAATTTTAGCTGCTTATGACAAAAATGGTAAATTAATCAGAACAATAGAGAAGTTTAAAAACGTAAAATTACCAAGTGCTGTTTCTAGCGCAATTGCAAAGCGTTTTCCAAATTGGACTATAGTTAGTGATGTTTATCAAGTTGTCTTTCATAAAAGCAATGATGTTGTAAAAAAACAATACAAGGTAAGACTCAAAAATGGAGACAAAAAAATGAAAGTAAAACTTGATGAAAAAGGTAATTTTGAATAATTCAGTGAATTAAAAGTTTATTGAAAGCGTCTAACAGGAATGTTAGGCGTTTTCTATTCTAAAAACCTGTAGTAACCACACTTTAAATAAGCTCCTTCGGGAAATGAAATTGGGTGATCACTATCGTGTTTTGTTTTTAGCGTGGTTTCAAAAAGTCGAGATTGTGCATTAAGCACTCTAGTGTTTAAATCGAAAAATGATTGTGCTAAAACTCTAGACGAACACGATGCCAAGACCAATAAGCCATTCTTAGCCGTCAATTGCGCTCCCAACATTGCTAATTGTGCGTATTTTTTTTTTGCTAAATCTATTTCGGACTGCTGTTTTGCAAAACTCGGTGGGTCAATTACAACCACATCATAAGTTTTATCTGCTTGTATCAAAGCTTTCATTTCTTTAAACGCATCACCAGAAATAGTTTTATGCCTTCCAGTATAGGTGTTCAGTCTTCCATTTTCTCTTGCAAGATCTAAAGCCTGCTTGCTAATATCTAAACTTGTGACTTCTTTTGCTCCATTGGCCAAAGCGTGCACAGAAAAACCACCAGCATAAGAAAACACGTCTAAGACAGTTTTATCATTACTCAATTCGCCTACACGTCTTCGGTTATCTCTATGATCTAAAAAGTAACCAGTTTTATGCCCTTTAATAACATTAGCTGTGAATTTAACTCCATGTTCTACAAACTCAACCACGTCGTTATACAACGTTCCATAAATCACTTCTCCGTCTTTTAAATTGTGATTTTTATCGTCTTGTAAATTTCTACTTAAACGCATAACGACAGCTTCAGCATTCGAGATTTGCCGTAAACTGTGTAAAATAGGTTCTAGATATGGCAGCCATATTTCTGAATATAATTTTACCACTAAAACCGAAGCATAAACATCTGCTATCAATCCAGGAAAACCGTCATTCTCACCAAATAGCAAACGGTAACTGTTGGTATTGGTTTGAAGTAATTCTGACCGTTTTTCAAAAGCTAATTCTATTTTATGATGAAAGAAATCAGCACCAATTTTTACTTTCGTTTCCGCATTATGGATAATTTTTATTCGGATTGGAGAATTTGCATCGTATAAACCTAAACCAACAACTTTATTTTTATTCTTACTAAAAATAATAGCCAAATCACCTGCCTTAGCATCATCATTAATCTTTACAATACTATTTGAAAATACCCAAGGATGCCCTTTTACAACAAACTGCTCGCCTTTTGCGTTGAGTTTTACTGCTAAGCGTTTTGGATTGTAGTTAGATTGTATTTTATCTGTAAAGGACATCGTTATTTGTTAGCTCCCGAAAGTACAAAAGTTAATTGTACTGTCATTCCTGCGAAGGCAGGAATCTATTTTTCAATAATATTTAAATTAATGGATTCCTGCCTTCGCAGGAATGACAAAACAAGACGTCAAGGCTAACAAAAAACGCAACCAAATTAATGATTGCGTTTTATTATAGTATACCAAATTTTTCAGATATCATAAGATACTTCGACTTCACTCAGTATAAGCGATTCATACCACTTTTTCTAAAAAGTGGGTTCTCTGCTTACTTCACTTCTTCGAAATCTACGTCTTCCACATTATCGCCTTCAGCTTCTGGTTGCTCTGCTCCTGCTTCAGGACCAGCAGCTCCACCTTGCGCTTCTGCTTGTGCTTTATACATTTCTTCACTTGCTACTTTCCATGCTTCATTGATTTTCTCTAAAGCTGGTTCTATAACTGCGATATCTTTTGTTTCGTATGCTTTTTTCAACTCTTCAAGTGCATCTTCAATTGGCTTTTTCTTATCATCAGATAATTTATCACCAAATTCAGTTAATTGACTCTCAGTTTGAAAAATCATAGCATCTGCCTGATTCAATTTATCAGCCGTCTCTTTTGCTTTAGCATCTGCTTCAGCATTTGCTTCTGCTTCTTGCTTCATCTTTTGGATTTCTTCTTCTGTTAATCCAGATGATGCTTCAATTCTAATATCTTGTTTCTTTCCTGTTGCTTTATCTTCTGCAGATACTTTGATGATACCATTGGCATCAATATCAAACGTTACTTCAATCTGAGGTGTCCCTCGTCTTGCTGGTGGAATTCCATCTAAGTGGAAACGACCAATTGTTTTGTTATCTGCTGCCATAGGACGCTCACCTTGTAATACGTGAATTTCTACTGATGGCTGATTATCTGCTGCTGTTGAGAATACTTGCGATTTCTTTGTCGGAATCGTAGTATTAGCTTCAATCAACTTCGTCATTACATTACCCATAGTTTCGATACCAAGAGATAATGGAGTGACATCTAATAAAAGTACGTCTTTTACATCACCTGTTAATACACCACCTTGGATACCTGCACCTAGAGATACAACCTCATCAGGATTTACACCTTTACTTGGTGCTTTTCCAAAGAACTTCTCTACAGCTTCTTGTACTGCAGGAATTCGCGTAGAACCACCTACTAAAATCACTTCATCAATATCTGACTTAGATAAGCCTGCAGCTTTTAATGCTGTTTCACATGGCTCAATTGTACGCTTGATTAAATCATCAATTAACTGCTCAAATTTAGAACGTGTCAATGTACGTACCAAGTGTTTTGGTCCACTAGCTGTAGCTGTAACGTATGGTAAATTGATTTCTGTTTGTGCAGAAGATGATAATTCTATCTTCGCTTTTTCAGATGCTTCTTTAAGACGTTGCAAAGCCATTGGGTCTTTACGTAAGTCCATATCTTCGTCAGCCATAAATTCTTCAGCTAACCAATTGATGATTCTTTCATCTACATCATCACCACCTAAGTGTGTATCACCATCTGTAGATAATACTTCGAATACTCCATCACCTAACTCAAGGATAGAAACATCATGAGTACCTCCACCAAAATCGAATACTACGATTTTTTGATCTGTACCTTTTTTGTCCATTCCGTAAGCTAATGCTGCTGCAGTAGGCTCGTTGATAATACGTTCTACTTTTAAACCTGCAATTTCACCTGCTTCTTTGGTCGCCTGACGTTGTGCATCGTTAAAATAAGCTGGTACAGTAATTACCGCTCTACTTACGTCTGATCCTAAGTAATCTTCAGCGGTTTTCTTCATTTTCTGAAGAATCATAGCTGATAGTTCTTGAGGTGTATATAAACGACCATCGATATCTACTCTTGGAGTATCATTGTCGCCTTTTACCACTTTATATGGTACACGTTCTGCTTCTTTTTTAGACTCAGAATACTTATTACCCATAAAACGTTTAATAGAATAAACCGTTTTTGTTGGATTAGTAACTGCTTGTCTTTTTGCTGGATCACCAACTTTAATCTCACCACCTTCTACGAAAGCGATAACCGAAGGTGTTGTTCTCTTACCTTCAGCGTTTGGGATTACAACTGGCTCATTACCTTCCATTACGGAAACACAAGAGTTGGTTGTACCTAAATCAATTCCAATAATCTTACTCATAATTAATATATATGTTATGTTCTATTTTTAATTTTTAAACTCGGTATCAATAATTCAATGATTATGCCATTACAAAAAATGTGACATGATGTCAGATATGTTTTTTTTGAAATTAATATTCTATTCGCATAGTTTGGTATTAGTTTTGATATAATACAAGAAACTATAAATAATGAATTGTTCATGTGGAAGTACCATATGACCTAAAAAATAATTCAAAAAAATTTTACACATGAAACGTATATTATCTTTTATCACAGTATTTACTTTATTATTAACTGCTTGCGAAGGCCCTCAAGGCCCTCCCGGTTTTGATGGCTTTGATGGACAAGATGGTCAAAATGGACAAAATGGAGTCAATTTTGTAGGTCAGTCCTTTGAGAGCACTATAGATTTTACCGCTCCAGATTATGCAGTAAGTATAGAAGTTCCTCTTGATATCGATTTAATTGAATCTGATATGGTTTTAGTATACCACCTTAAAGACGTAGTAGATGAGTATGATGTCTGGAAACCGCTTCCGGAAACTGTTTATGTAAATTCTGGTGAGGAATTTCAATATAACTTTGAACACAACTTTGATTTTGTAACTATTTTTATTGAATCCCATCCTGAATTTGATTTCAATCAATTATTTGAAGATGAAACACTAGGTCAAACCTTTAGAATTGTTATACTACCTGTTGACTTTGTCAATAGCTCAAATCTAGACATTAATGATTTCAATGCTGTAATGGAAGTTGTGCAATAGACTTTAAGCATCTAAATTTATAATAAAAGTCTGAACTTAGGTTCAGGTTTTTTTTATGCTTTAATTTTTTTCAAGTTAACCAAGTATGAAATAACAAAACGTATATTTGATATACTAAAACTAACTAATGGAATGTATTTCTATTTTTGATATGCTAAAAATTGGCATAGGCCCTTCTAGTTCTCATACACTTGGGCCTTGGCGTGCAGCAAAGCGTTGGATTAAAGAGCTGAAAGACAAAAAACGATTTGACAAGGTCGAAAAAATCACAGTCGATTTATACGGCTCTTTGTCTCTAACAGGAAAAGGACATGCCACAGATTTGGCTGTTCTTTTAGGACTGAGTGGTGCAGATCCAGAACGTATCCCAGTGGAAAGTATAGATACAATTATTGCAACTATTAAAAGTCAAAATATTTTAATGTTCAATAATGAAAAGCCACTCGCCTTTGATGTAAAAACGGATATCATATTCAATCGTAAGTTTTTACCTTTTCATGCTAACGCCTTAGTTTTTTCTGCTCTAATAAATGGAAGGAATTACAAATCGACCTACTACTCTATTGGAGGTGGATTTGTGGTACAAGAAGAGAGGAAAATCTCGAAAGCCAATAAAATAATTTTCTATTGCACGTTTCCTTACCCTATTTCTTATGGTGATGAATTATTAAAATTCTGTCATCAATTAAGTTTACCGATTTCTGGAGTGGTCTTAGAAAATGAAAAATCCATACGTGACAACGCATCTATAGATTTTGAATTAAAACGTATCTGGGACACTATGCTAGAATGCATGTATGTTGGCTGCCATACGGAAGGCAATCTACCAGGTGGACTCAACGTACGACGTCGTGCATATGACATTCATAAAAATCTTATTGGAGACTATAAATATGAGAATCCCCAGGAATGGCTTGAAACAATTCGTAAAACCGAAGTTAAATTTCGACAAATTTTAAAATGGGTAAGTTGTTTTGCTTTAGCTGTGAATGAAGTGAATGCATCTTTAGGACGTATTGTAACGGCTCCAACAAATGGAAGTGCTGGTGTTATTCCGGCTGTATTAATGTATTATTTGGTCATTGAAAATCATAAAGCCGATTTTAATCACATTAAAAAATTTCTGTTAGTTGCTGGTGAGATTGGTAGTATCTTCAAAAAAGGAGCAACTATATCTGCTGCTATGGGAGGTTGCCAAGCAGAAATCGGAGTCTCTTCTGCAATGGCTGCTGGTGCACTTTGTGAATTGTTAGGCGGTACACCAGAACAAGTTTTAGTGGCTGCTGAAATTGCCATGGAACATCACTTAGGCTTAACCTGCGACCCAATTGGTGGCTTGGTACAAATACCATGTATAGAACGCAATTCTATGGGAGCGATAAAGGCAATAAACGCTGCTGAATTGGCCCTAGACACAGATCCAAAAAATGTAAAAGTGCCGCTAGACAAAGTTGTCGCTACTATGTGGGAAACGGCTAAGGACATGAACACTAAGTATAAGGAAACCTCTGAAGGTGGGTTGGCAGTGGGAGTGCACTTAACAGATTGCTAGAAAAGCCCATCTAAATCTTCCCAGAGGGAAGACTTCCCACTCAGATGAATATAATCCACACATTCAGAATAATTAAAATTTAATATCTTTAGTTTAAAACGTTCGAGTAAGAATTCCTTCCCTCTGGGAAGGCTAGGATGGGCTACTTTATTCACAATCTCGTCTTCTTGTATCCACTAAATAAATGATTTTCCATTTGTCACCTTCTTTCATTAATTGAAACGAATTGACTCCACAATGGCTAAATTTTTCCTGATACCAAAACTCATAAGACACCCATATATTTGCCATATTTCCATCTGTTTGAATATTAAAGTCCAATAGTTTTTCTTCAAACGATCTATCTTTTGGTATACTAGCAATATTCTTAATGAAAATATCAAACTTATCTTCTTTTAAAACCGATTTACCCTCTTTATTAATTGAAATAGATTGTAATATCACATTATCACTAACAAAAGATTTTAACGCTGTAGTATCTTGCTTATGAAAAGCTTCAAAAAAATCAATAACTGTGGTTTTTACGTTTTCATTTTCTGACTTCTGAGCATTTAGTGTAATTGCAAAAGCTAAAGTAAAGACTAATAATAATGATTTCATAGTATTGAAGTTTCAGACAAATTACAGATTTGATGGTATTTGTGACTTAGATTAAAGAAAAGTTTAACAAATCTGATTATTTTTACAGACAACTAATTTTAATAACATGTCAGTAGCTAAAAAAGAATATAAAAGAATCACCGTAAAGTCGTTAGTAGATATGAAGTCTAGAGGCGAAAAAATATCGATGCTCACAGCATATGATTATACAATGGCTAAAATTGTAGATGGAGCAGGTATTGATGTGATTTTAGTTGGTGATTCTGCTAGTAATGTTATGGCAGGTCATGAAACAACATTACCAATTACTTTAGATCAAATGATTTATCATGCCTCATCTGTAGTTAGAGCTATTGATCGTTGTTTAGTTGTGGTAGACTTACCTTTTGGAAGCTACCAAAGTGATCCTAAAGAAGCGTTACGCTCAGCCATAAGAATAATGAAAGAATCTGGAGGCCATGCCGTAAAAATGGAAGGTGGTAAAGAAGTAAAAGAATCTATAAAACGAATTTTACATGCTGGAATTCCGGTAATGGGACATTTAGGATTAACGCCACAATCCATATATAAATTTGGTACATACACTGTTAGAGCAAAAGAAGAACAAGAAGCACAACAACTAAAAGAAGATGCGTTAATGCTCGAAAAAGCAGGCTGTTTTGGTATTGTTTTAGAAAAAATTCCTGCGGCTTTAGCTAAAGAAGTTGCGGAGAGTGTTTCAATTCCAGTAATTGGAATTGGAGCTGGTAATGGTGTAGATGGACAAGTATTAGTAACACATGATATGGTTGGTATGACTCATGAGTTTAATCCACGATTTTTACGTCGTTACATGAATTTGTATGAGGACATGACAAATGCCTTCACGCAATATGGTGACGATGTTAAAAGTGGTGATTTTCCTAGTGAGAAGGAGCAGTATTAGTGATTAGTGATTAGTGATTAGTGATTAGTGATTAGTGATTAGTGAAAATTCGTGGAATTAGTGTCGAAAAAAATTCTTTCAAATAAAAATAACCTTCAAGTTCTTCATGAAGACAACCACATCATCATTGTTAACAAACGTGCAGGAGATATTGTACAAGGAGATAAGACTGGCGACAAACCGCTTAGTGATGTTGTAAAGGAATATATAGCTGAAAAATATAATAAGCCTGGGAATGTGTACTTAGGTGTTGTACATCGTTTAGATAGGCCAACGACGGGAATTGTCTTGTTCTCTAAAACAAGTAAAGCCTTACCTCGACTAAACAAATTATTTGCTGAAAAATCTGCAAAAAAAACCTATTGGGCTTTGGTAAAAAATGAACCTCCAAAAACTCAGGATACTTTAGTGCATTGGTTAAAAAAGAATCCTAAAAACAATAAATCTACAGCCTACCATAAAGAGGTTGAAGGCAGCAAAAAAGCAATATTACACTATAAAGTTATTAAAAAACTCGATAATTTTTATTTACTAGAAGTTGACTTAGAAACAGGACGTCATCATCAGATCAGAGTACAACTATCATCTATGGGCTGCCCAATTAAAGGTGATCTTAAATACGGTTTTGACCGCAGTAATAAAGATGCAAGTATCAGTTTGCATGCGAGAACATTACGATTTGTTCATCCTGTAAAAAAAGAAGACATTAGCATTACTGCTCCTTTACCAAATGATCCTCTTTGGAAGGCTTGCATAAATTAAAGCGTTCTATAAGGGTATTCTAGAAGAAGTGTTGTTCCCTTTTCTGGTTGAGATTTTAGTAGAAACTTCGAATTAATAAGTTCAGCTCTTTTTTCCATGTTTATTAGACCAGAACCTTTTTCTGCAGATGTAATATCAAAACCATTTCCATCATCTTCGACTTTAATATTCAAATGTTTTTGTTGGTAATCTAAATTAACTTTTAAATGCTCAGCTTCAGCATATTTTAAAGTATTCGAAAAAAACTCTTGTAAAATTCTGAACAAAATGATTTCGTCTTTTTTATTTTCAAAAGCTACTTTTTCACCCTCAATAAATATACTAGAGTCAATTAAACCCATTTTATTGATGCGTTCTATTTCGTTTTTTACCGTTACTTCAAAACCTAAATTAAAAATAACATCGCTATTTAAAGACTTTGATAATGCTCTTACTTCATCTAAAGTACTTTTTAGCGTTTCTGCTGCATTGGTAACTTTAGTTTTAACTTCATCATTTACCACTTTTACTGCAGCATTCATTTGCATTGTAGACATAACAAGCATTTGCCCAATGTTATCGTGTAATTCTCTACCAATATGCTTTAATGTTTCTTCTTGAATTTCTTGTTGAGTTATGATTAGCTCTTCGTCGAACTTTTGTTGCTGTTTAATTTTATCTAATAAAAGTTTATTTTTTCGTTTTTGAAAAACTATAAAAAATGTAATTATTAAAGCTACTACAATTAACAATACACTTATCATGTAGACTAGTAAATATCTTTCAGCATCCGTGCTTACTATCTTACTTGTTTCTTGCACCATATAAGAGAAACCGTTAGTGTTAAATAAAAGAAGATATTAGTCAACAAGAATATCTGCCATTTTAGAATTACGAAATTCATATCCAATTCTTCATAATATACCTCATAAAAGATTAATGGTCCAGTCACAATTGACCATAATAATACTATTGAATTTATGTAGAAATATATTGACTTATAGAAATGTATAACTTCTTCAGATTGTAATATCTCAATAAAATATAGCGAAACACAAATAAATATCATCCATAGACTCATAAGGGTAAGAAACATTGAGCCAATAGAAAATAAGGATTCAAAATTAAATATTGAATACAAAACAAATAAGCCTATAAATACGAAATAACAATATTTCAGAAGCATTTTATATGGCTTCTTTTTTAGAATGTTATAATTAACTTTTGATAGAAAACCTGTTAACACTAAATTCCAAAATATATTATACCACCAATAGTTTTCTTCAAGCAAAGTACCTTCTGTTAAATGAGATAAATCCAAATTTTTTAATACTCTAGGGTAATAGCCAATTAAATCAATGAAAAAGGCTAAAACCAAGAAGTAAATCAAATATTTGGCGTTACTATTCTTATATTTTTTAAATAATAATAGTCCCGTAAAAGCTGCAAGAAATTCTACTGAATAAGTCAAAGTTGTATAATATTCCGTTAAAAAATCTTGCACCTTACTTCAATTTTATTGTGGATAATTTGCTCCCGGCGGAAAACCTTGATGCCCAATATTCAACCCATCAGCGCCTTGAATATCACCACTGCCACCTTGTAGCATTGGAAACATACTGCCATTAGATTTATTTGACTTGCCTGTTGGAACAATAAACATAGTTGTTAAACCCTCTTGTCCATCAACCTTAGGATACGCTCCTAAATATATGCGCAAACCATCCATAGTATAGCCTAACTCACCTGCTTGGTTCTCTGCATGATTGATAAAATTCTGAATATCTTCTATTGCCCACCAAGATGATCTATTATCTCCACCATCAGTAGATTTTCTATAGAGTGAATCATTTATAATACGATGCTTAATGTCATAAGCTCTATCAAGAACCATAGCTTGTTTTGCTTTGATAATGCCTTTGGGTGCTACTACTGTTGGTGGTCCTGATTCTGTAGTTGAGACATCGTTGCAGCAATAAAAATACATAGCTAGTGCCCCTAAGATAATTCCTAGGAGGAGTAATCCGAAATTTTTCATAATAAGTTTAGATTATTTAATTAATAGTTGTTCTAAGTTATTGAATTTATAGAACATACGGAATTTTTATTAAACGTTTTCTTACAGCGTTAGTCTTTTAGACTGATTTTTAAGCTGTTACCTGTAGTTTTCTGACTTAAGACGTTTATCGCCTTTTTTGTTAGTTGAAGAATTCTTGGGTAGCCGCCTGTAGTTTGGCAGTCTCGCATTAACACAATTAATTGACCCTTAGGTGTTAACTGTACTGTTCCTGGCAAAACTGGAGCTGTTAATATTGGGTCTAATGAGTTTCCTAATAAGGGTTCTAATTGATAAGCCATTCTATTATTAAGCTTTGAGACCTTCCATTCTGAATGAATCAATTTATTCTTTTGTTCACTAGAAAGCTGTTCAAATTCTGGTCCCTCATAAACTTCTAGGTGATTACTATTTAATATTGAATTATCAAATTTAACATGAGCATGTGAATTTTCAAACTCTTGCTTATCATCCAAATAATCAACACCATCATGTACAGAAAGATGTGTGGCTCTTGTAATATTACTAAACATGCTTCTGCTTTCAAAAATCTTCTCAGTAATAAATCCTCCTTTAACCGCTAAGTAACTTCTAAATCCTTTTTCTAATCTGCCAAAACTGAGGATATCGTTACTTTCTATCGCTATTACTGAATTCATCCCAATAGCTACATCGTTTAATTTGGGCTTCATATACGCACCAGAAATCACAATTCTGGTTGGTTTTAAAAATTGAAGTGTTGGACCAACCATTGTAACTTCAATTGTTGCACAATCTTTAGTATTACCCAAAAGTGCATTTGCAAAGCCACTAGAATATATGTCCATTGCTCCAGAAACAGGTATTCCATATTGTCTATACCCAAAACGTCCTTCATCTTGAATTGTAGTGAAGAATCCAGATTTTAATACCTTAATCATGCTTTTAAAGATTTTAAATCAAATTCTGAATTCTCAATATTCGTTTTGATATTATAGTATTCTGAAATACTAATAGGCTGAAATTCAACTTTGTCACCAGACTTTATAAAACATGGTGGGTTTTGATTACTATTAAACAATTCTACAGGTGAATTCCCTATAATATGCCAACCACCTGGACTATCTTGTGGATAGATTCCGGTTTGGCTTCCTCCAATAGCAACTGACCCTTCTTTTACATGGAGATTTGGACTAACTTTTCGATCTAAATGCAATCGAGAATCAAGTCCTCCTAAGTATAAAAATCCAGGTAAAAAACCGATAAAATAAACAGTGTAGACAATCTCAGAATGTAGTTTGATAATTTCAGCTTTTGAAAGCTGTTTTTGATTTGAAAAGTCCTGTATGTCTAATGCTAATTGATCAGCATAACACACAGGGATTTTCCAGTGGGTAGGTTTTAAAGTTTCTGATGGATTTTGTTGATGATATAGTGATTTTAGGGTGAATACTTTACTATTGAAATTACCAATAGTATAATCATAAACAATTAAAATTGAATTATATGTATGTATTACTTCAACTTTTTGTTTAATATATTTTTGTTCAATAACAAATTTGAATCTTAATACGTCTTGAAGTATATTTTCGTCAATAACAGCTTTCCATTCTATTAAAATAGAAGATTCATTATAACTAGAATACTTAAGATTATAAATCATAAATTCTATTGAATTAAAATATGATTTTTTGGTAATTCTTGATTCAGAAATTCTAAAATTTCAACTGCATTTTTTGTATCACCATGCACACAAAAAGTGGATGCTTTTATTGGCACTTCTACTCCATTAATTGACTTTACATTATTATGTAAAATCATGCGTAACATATGATTTAAAATTTCAGTCCTATTTATCAATAGCGCATTTTCTTTTTTGCGAGATACTAGAGATAAATCGTCATTATAATTTCTATCTGCAAAACCTTCAAAAGTGACATCAATATTTGCTTTACTTGCGAAATCAGCAATTATCGACTTATAAGGTGCATAAAGTTTTATTGGTAATGCAATACTCTTTACAACTTCAATGACAACTGCTGCTATTTTTTTGTCTTTTGCAGCTAGATTATATAATGCTCCATGTGGCTTTATGTGATGTAGTTGCCCTTTTTGAGTATACAATACATTTTGAAGCGTTCGTATTTGCTGTTTTATACTACTATATAAATCTGCAACTGATATATTCATATCTAACCTTCCAAAGTTCTCTCTGTCAGGAAATGAAGGATGCGCACCAATTTTTACATTGTATTGCTTTGCGAGTTGTATAACTTTAGTCATGGTCTCTAAATCACCTGCATGTCCGCCACAAGCTATATTGCACGATGATAGAAACGGCATTAGATCTGCTTCGTTCCCAATACCTTCACCAACATCTGCATTTAAATCTATTTTTAAAATATTATTCATCAAAAACACCCCTAAAGTCCCCTCAAGGGGACAATTCTCAAATTAAATTAAAAACACTTAAGATGCCTTTAGCACCTAAAAAGATAGTCACAATTAATATCATCAGCCCAAATATATTCTGAAGTTTAGAATTTTTATAGTTCTCCAGAATATTCGATTTATTCATTACCCAAAGCAAAAGTCCAGCAATAATGGGTAACAACAAGCCATTTGCAACTTGAGCGAATTTTATAATTTCAATAGATTTAAAACCAATTGAAGAAAACAGAACACCTAAACCTAAAATGATTATCCAAACTAATCTAAACTTGGTTGATTTCAAATCACTTTTCCAACCTAAGCAACCACTAGCAACAAAAGCTGCTGCCAAGGGAGCAGTTATTGCACTCGTAATTCCGGCTGCAAATAAACCTGTAGCTAAAAAGTATTTGGCGAAGCTTCCAAATAACGGCTCTAATCCTTTAGCCAAATCTGATGCACTAGAAATATTTTGAGTTGGGATTGCTGAAGCAGAAATTATAATACACATAGAGACAAGTCCACCTACAACAACAGCAATAATGGTATCTTTCCTCGCATAGCTCAAATCACTTTTGTCTTTCCATTTGGTCTTCGCTAAAGACACATGCAGAAATAAATTATAAGGCACAACTGTAGTACCAATAAGACCAATTATGGTCAGAATACTTTTCTCAGGAAATGTGGGAATAAAAGCTCCTTTAAAAATGTCGATCAAATTTGGTTTTGTAATAATCGCCGTGATTAAAAAGGCTAAACTCATTAATATGACTAAGAATATTAACGCTTTTTCTAGTACCTTATAATTTCCGATATAGAGTAACACAAAGGCAATGACACCAATAATTAAAGCCATAATATTGAGCTTTAAACCAGCTATTTCAAAAACGGAATTACCAAAAAGCGTTTGTACACCTAAAGCTCCACCACTTATATTACCTGCTTCGTAAGCCGCATTTCCTATAACTATTGCACTTAAAATAAGAAGAATTACAAACCCTCTTAAGATAGGATTTTGAATTTCTTGTCTAATAATTTCGGACAACCCTTTTTGTGAAATGACGCCTAATCTCGCGGCCATTTCCTGAAGAATTACCGTTGCAAATATGGACAATACCATTGCCCATAATAAAGCATAACCAAAATTAACTCCTGCTATGGTGCATACAGTCACAGTTCCTGGTCCAATAAAAGCTGCTGCTACAAGTGGTCCTGGCCCAATATTTTGAAAGAATTTCTTCATTATTTCTCTATCGAATTCAAGGCATAGATTGCAAAACTCCCTAACCAATGACCGCCTTCGTAACTATCACCAACAATACTCGGTAAAGAATAATTTATGTGCATATTCGCCAAGTTTTTAAGGTGATTATATTCTGGTAAATCTTTCGCTATATATTTGAGACTCCATGCGCGTGAAAAGTTAACACCATCAAGATGAACCAATTTTCCATCAGTTCTGTCTGAAACTTCACCAACAGCAATATCAAAATCTTTTTGGCTTAATTCTGGTAAAAATTCGGTTATCCAAACTTTAAAATCTTCTAGTTCTAAAACACGCTTCATTAAAGCAGCTTCTTCTAAACAAGGCGATAAAAAGTCGAATCCACTTGGTTCCCATTCTAATGGACAACCTTCATCTTTACTATAAAAATCCATTGCACGCTCTTCTATTAAAGTAGCAAGTTGCTCATTATCTACTGTAGTCGCATAATCATAGGCAAAGCTTAATCCAAAAGCGGTATTAGGATGCTCACCTACTCTAATAGGATAATTAAGCTTTGGCAAAAATTCAAGGTATTTATTGACGATTAAGTCTGTCATAGGCTGAAGATTAGATTCTAATTCGCGTGCCACATCATCATCCCAAGTATGCAATTCTTCAGCCAATTTTAATAACCATGCCCAACCATAGGTGCGCTCAAAAGATTTATTATACTGTCCTTCAAAATATAAAAGTTCTAGTTCTATGTTTTCTTTTGAAATATTCTGAAGCAATTTTTGCTCAATATCTGCTTTTCCATCTATATCTGGAAATTGCTTTAATAGACTTACCAAACTCCAATGGCCATGCACTGCTGAGTGCCAATCAAAACAACCATAAAATGCAGGATGCAATTCTTTTGGTGATTTTAAATCGGCATTACTTCCAATAGTTTGATTGAGTTTATTTGGGTATTCCGTATTCATACAATGTAAGGGTAATTGCGCTAGACGGTTGGCTTCTTCTAAATTTAAAACAGGAATACTTGCAGTTTCAACTTCTACAATTGATTCATGTGACTCATTTTTAACCTCATTACAATTCAAAATTAAAAGAGCAAAAATTAATAAATAATAACTTTTCATTGGATTTATTATAATAGTATATCTCAAAAATACAATAATTACAGTTGAAGCTTACTCCTTAAGAAAAATTCAAATCCCTTAACAAACAGTTTCATTTTAATTATTTATCTTTCAAAATCAATAGTTAAAACCTAACCTTAATCTATAATTAGCTATTAAATGAAAGAAGCTGGTAAAAAGAAAAAATGGATCAATACTTTAAAGTTTTTTGCAGCATATCTTGTTGCTGCATGGACATTCTTACAGTTTGTCGATTGGGTTTTAAACCGTTATAATATTTCACCGCACTGGGTAGATATTTTATTATGGTTCTTTATAGGAATAAGTCCTTCACTACTAATTTACTTATACCACCAAGAGCGCTTAAGTAAGCGCATTTTAAAACTACGTGAAAAGATAATTATACCTCTCAACGTTATTCTTCTTGTCATTGCGTTATACTTTGGTTTTGGAAATAGTGATCTTGGAGCCACTACTAAAAATATTTCTTACGAAAATGAAGCTGGCGAATTAGAAACAAAAACCATTACTAAAGAAGAATTTAGGGTAGGTATACCTATATATGGCTTCAAACAGATTGTTAAAGATAGCACCACTGACTGGATGCGCTATGGCATAGGAAAGTTATTATACGAAGACTTATTACAAAATAAGAACTTAAGTCCAGAATTTGATTATTTAACCAACACAACAACCAAAATTAGAGAAGCCTCCTTATTTTATGATTTATATGTAGACGGAAGCTATCAAAAGACAGGAGATACTTATGAAATAACAACTCACGTAAGAAAAGCTAACAATGGAAAGTCGATTAAAAAACAAAAATTTACTGGGCCAGATTTCATGAAATTGCTTGACGATATTAGCATATTTATTACCTCAGAAGCGGGTTTTGTTGAAAATAATAATACTATTAATTATATCGACTTACCCATAAATGAGTTTATAAGCAATTCATTACCTGCATTAGAAGCTTATGCAAATTCCGATTACACAAGGGCTTATGATATTGATAAAAGCTTTGCATTAGCTTATTTAGAGCAGGCCAAACGAAATACTGTATATAACAGAGGTAAATTAGAAACTCAAGATATTATTGATAAAGCGTTCTCATTAAAAAATGACTTGCCTTTACAAAAACAACTAGAAGTTTATATTCAAAGAAGTTTAGCTTACGAACGGTATGACGAAGCCGAAAAACAAGTAAAACTACAACTAGAAGTCGATCCCACTAACGAATTCTATAATAGTGTATTATTCGCTATATATGGCGAAACCAAAAATACGGAAAGCTATATAGAAACTGCTGAAAAGTTATTTGATGATGATCCTAATGCTTATTCAGGATTAAATTTAACAGAAGCCGCAATGGTTAACGGTGAAGAAGATAGAATCATTGAAGCTCTAAAAGCATACGAAATTATACAACCTGCAATAAGCGCTTTAAAAATAGAACCCTTGATATTAAAAGGTGATATTAAAGAAGCTAGGTCTGTATTTGAGGAATACAAACTATCTAATCCAGATAATAGCAATAGAAATAGAGCGTACGATTCAATATTTGATTATTTGAAGGATAGCAAACCAAAAATTGAAGATTTAAGACAATTCGTTGGCACTTACAGATCTGAACAAAATGAGCTTGTTCTTGAATACTGGATTGAAAAAGACAGGCTAGTAGAATTCGTAAAAAACCAAAACATGGATATTATGGTACCAGCAGGACCAAATGCAATTGGAGGTGGTTTTATACAAAATACTACTTTCTATAGTAAACTCGTTAAGGACAATAATGGAAAGATCATCGGACTTATGAGTTATCAATTTAATTGGAATAATACAAGCCAACGTTTATATTACAAAATAGACAATCACATTCTCGCAGCAAACCAAGCTTTTGAGAAGCAGGACTTAAAATTAGCCGACTCCTTATATAGTATAGCTATTGAACAGAATCCAAAACATAGTTATCTCAAAAATATATCAGCACACATAAAATATATTTCAAGTAACAGCACAGATTCTATACAGTTGCAAAACAAGAGATATGCTGGTGATTACGGTCCTAGAAAATTTTGGATTGAAAACGATAAATTTTATTATAAACGTAAAGGAGAATCGAGCGAATTAGTAAAAGTAGAATTATTACCAATTTCTCAGAATCGCTACATGGATTTAACCCGATTAGGAACTTTAATGGAATTTGTAGAAGATTCGTCAGGAAAACTAGCTTCAAAAGCCTACAGTTATGTTGTAGGCGAAGAATTACGTTTTGAGTGGGAATTTCTTAATAATGATGAAGCAGTAAATTACTTTTTAAAAGACGACTAATTCAACTTACCTTTTATTTATAATTTAAAGAATTGAATAGCATCTTTGTTATTTACCTAAAATCTATATCGCAATCCAAACAAAGCCCTAAACTGAGTATTCTTAAAATTTTGATTGTTATTATCTATTGGTTTTTGAAAGTAATTATAACTCGGCTCTAGAAAAAGATTCAACTCTTTTGTCAGTTTATAAGAGATATTAGAGTTGATAGTAGCACCAAAAATTGTGCTATCAACACCAAGACTTTCTCCTATTCCTTCATTATTTAGAAAAGCTCTATTATTAGCTAAAAAATTCACATTTCCACCTATGCCTAGTGATATATTATATGTCTGTTGACTAAGTAAATCATAAGATATTTCTATAGGCAACTGAATGTAATCAAATTGCTGTTGTAAATTGCCTTCGTTGATATTGCCTTCAAAAGAAGATAGATCAGTAAAAGATTCTTGAGAACCAAAAATAAATATGTTTTGATCCCTTACAATACTTTGAGAGGTATCTGAACTAGAGTACAGTACATTGTTTATTTCTTGACCTAATATGTTCTTACCAACACCAGATTTTACAATTAGCCTATCTGAAATAGAATAGCCTAATTTAAAAGCATACACAAAGTCATTTTGAGGCGTCGTATTTACAGATGTCCCTTGAAGAGATGATTCTGAGACCGTATTAGATAATCCTCCTAAAACTTCAACAGACCATTTTGAACTTACATCTGTTTTAAAATCTATATCATCTTCAGAATCCTCGTTTATAGTTAGAAGTTCTTCAGATAAGCTAAACGAATCGACATCAGCATATTTAGTTACAGAGCCAATACTTGCAAAAACTTTTTCGTTGTTGAAGTTTCTTATACTTTTATTTTTTAATTGCGACACAAAACTAGTTCTTTCATCGCCTTTACCGATCTTGTCTTTATTTATGATTTGAGGATAATTAGTAGTTAGCCTCAACTTTTCTTTTTTTGAAGAGCCTTTTTTAACGGAATTCAATGGCTCTTCTTCCTTATTAAAATCTTCGCTTCTTTCCGAGCGTTTATTTTGATTAGCCACTTTCTCCTGTAATTCTTGCAAATCATTTGGCTTTTGGAGTAAAGAATCTTCTGTTAAAATGACCTCATTATCTATTTCGGTAGTCTGTATTTCCGCTTCCTTTATAGTATCGTTATCAGTCCGATATTCTATATCTGTAATTTCCTTTGCAGGTTTATCATTTGGCTCCGGAGAACCTGTAATAATATATCCAAAAAGTAAAACCAATACAGCAGCTGCCGAGCCCCATAAAAAAATGATTCGTCTCTTCTTCTTTTTAGGATGAAGTCTTGCCTCTATATTATCCCATAACTCCTCAGGAGGCTTTTTTGAAAAGTCTTCTAATCCACCATATATGTCTTCAATATTATCCTTCTTCATGATACTTTCTTGTTTAATTCTTCATCAATTTTTAACCTTAATACGCTTTTAGCTCTACTCAATAATGATTTTGATGACCCAACAGCCATTTTGAGCTTATCTGCTATAGCCCTATGACTAAAGCCTTCAAAAACATAAAGATTGAAAACCATTCTGTAATTATCTGGTAATTGCTGTATATGTTCTAATAACTCATCTTGAGATATTTCAATCCTATTTTTGCTCGTGGAATCCTCAATGTCACTGTTTAGCTCAACATCTTCCATTGCAACATGAAGACGACGTTGTTTTTTTCGTAAAACTTCTAAAGCTTCATTGACAAAAATACGCTTTGCCCATCCCTCAAAACTTCCTTGGAATTTATATTGATCAATCTTTTGAAATAGAATAATAAAAGCATCTTGGAATACATCATCTGCTTCGGTTTTATTTTTCATATATTTTAGACAAATACCATACAATACAGGAGAAAGCAACGTGTATAATTCACGCTGCCCTTCCCTATCTTGCTTAACACATTTTTGTATGAGGGTTTGTAGTTTTTTATCCAAGCTGGTTTTATCTATATGTTCATTAAGGTCTTCTTTTTATGGTTAGATATAGAGCTTTTGTCTAAAACAAATTATAAGTAAGCTTGGTAATTAATCAACATTTACGCTCAAAACTTCATTACATGATTCGCCGTTACATATCTCTAAATTATCGATTGTTAAGCTATCGACTTTAATTCCGCCGCAGCATTCGCCCTCTACAAATGTTGAGGAGATTTCCATATTTAATTCGTTTCCACCCACAACTATATTAATAGGATCCTCTGCACTTAAGAATATTGTAATTTGATTATTCATTGTATTAATATAGAAATCTAGCGATGCGCTATTCTGTGTCATTGTTATTTCCGTTTCAGGCGAGATGGTCAATATATTTTGATCGTTTTCCAAAAATATTACTTCAATTATATCACCACCAAAGCATCCTATTACGGAACAATTAATACTTTCATCATCTGAGCAAGACCCGATTGATATGATACTAAAAATTGAAACAATTATTTTTTTCATTTTATGAAACATTTTTATTAATGAAGATAAACACTTATAAATCTTTGGTTATATCGTATTTACTTTTTTCAAAATTGAATGGTACTCATAAGTTCCAATCCATAATCACCTTTATATTTATATTGATGAATTACATTTTCACCCACTGCAATTAAATGAGATGGCAATGGTATAACGTCTTTTGTAGTAATCTCGTAGGTGTTTTTTAACACTATACTGATAGGGTTTTGAGCATCAAAAACATTTAGTCCCTGACTATTACATACATACAATACGTCATTTTTGATTCCTAAACCATATGGTTTGGTTAAAAAGTATGTAGAATATTCAGTAGGCATATCGATATCCGAAATATCAATCACATTTATTTGGTCCAAAATAGCTCCACAAGTATTACCTCCCCTTACAGTTATATATGCTGTATTGCCGTGTACCACTACTGGATCACAGCCTGTGGCATGTATAAAAGATGAGGTATAAGTTGGGTTAAATTCATTTTCTAAACTCACAATGTGCATGCCATTAGTTGCTCCAATGAACAAAAATTCTTTTTGAATAAAAGTAGTTTCTAACTCACCTCCAAGCCAACCTCCAAGCCAGTTTTCTGACACTAATGATATGGAATTGTAATCTGTAATATCAAACGTATTTAACTTGAACTCATCTAATGTATAGAGTGCATTATCATAAATCTGAAATTTGGCATAAGAACCACCAGTACCAATATTATCTGCTGTTGCTACTCCATCAAAATTATTAAGAAAGGTTTCCATACTCCAATTATAAATGCTTGAATCATTATCTGCTTCATCCTTTTCCATAGTAACCGTTACGTAATCAGAAATAAACTCATCCGCATTTGAAGGATATATGTCCTGATAGTAACCTGTATTATTAGGAAACAATGCATAAAATGACAACATATCCTCTTCTATCTTAACAAGTTGAATATTGGACACGTTACTAATATCAAAAACCACCAAATCCATGAAATTATCCGCGTATAGAATATTATTTTTAATAGAGATATCATTTACACCTTCTAACTGTATAAATGCCATATTCTGAGGATTTTCAGGATTCTCATTATTAAAAATATGTATACCCGAATGCTGTGCTATATAGAACAATAAATCGTCATAAACATATATTTTACCATCTGAATTCGTAGGCTGAGGGCTGGTGACTTCAATCGAGTTTCTAAATTCTGATTTGGATTTTATTACAGGAACAATTACTGATACTGGATCTTGAAATCCATCATCATCCTTATTACAATTTACAAATTGTAAACATAAGGTTACAACTAAAAGCAAGGGTAAAATTCTATGTTTCATCTGTTTAAATTTAATAGTGTTTTATTATAAGATGAAAAAAAATCAAAAGGTTGCAGTAATTTATGAAATATTTTTTTAGACTTTAGATTGTTTGGTTACACTATTTACAACCTTATGTAGTTACTAATTGACCTTGAGATTCCTGCTTACGTAAGAATTTGTTATCCCAACCAACCATCACGATCCAAACTACGATACTGAATCGCCTCACTAATGTGAGCACCTAAAACATCTTTAGACCCTTCTAAATCAGCTATTGTCCTTGCAACTTTTAGAATTCTATCATAAGCTCTAGCAGAAAGGTTTAAGCGTTCCATCGCAGACTTTAATAGCTGCATTGACGCCTCATCTAACTTACAATATTTTCTGATTTGTTTTGTATTCATTTGGGCATTGTAATGAATGTTTTCTAAATCCTTAAAACGTACCGTTTGCTCTTCTTCTGGCTTTAGTGACACGCTTTCTAATATCAACGGATGATTCCCCTTTTCTATCATCAGAAAGCTTTTCAAAAGGCACAGGAGTCACTTCTATATGAATATCAATACGATCTAACAAAGGGCCTGAAATCTTTCCCATATAACGTTGCATTTCTGCTGGTGACGATGTTATTGGTGCATCAGGATCGTTAAAATAACCGCTAGGACTCGGATTCATACTTGCCACCAACATAAACGATGATGGATAGGTCACGGTAAATTTTGCTCTAGAAATTGTGACCTCTCTATCTTCTAAAGGCTGACGCATAACCTCTAAAACTTCCCGCTTAAATTCTGGCAATTCGTCTAAAAACAGAACTCCATTATGTGATAAGGATATTTCTCCTGGTTGTGGATAGCTTCCTCCACCAACTAATGCGACGTTTGAGATCGTATGATGTGGACTTCTAAAAGGTCGCTGAGCCATCAATCCGGCATGTGCTTTTACTCTGCCAACTACAGAATGTATTTTTGTCGTTTCCAAAGCTTCATGTAAAGTCATAGGTGGTAAAATACTTGGCAAGCGTTTGGCCAGCATCGTTTTACCAGAACCTGGAGGACCAATGAGAATTATGTTATGTCCACCTGCTGCTGCAATTTCCATACAGCGTTTTATACTTTCTTGTCCTTTGACATCTGCAAAATCAAATTCTGGAAAATCTAGGTTTTTATAAAACTCTTCTCTTGTGTTTATAACGGTTTGTTCAAGTTCATCACCTTTGTCAAAATGATTGATGACTTGAGTAATATTATCAACACCATAGACCTTTAAATCATCTACGATAGCGGCTTCCTTAGCATTCTGACTTGGTAGAATAAAGCCTTTAAAACCTTCTTCTCTGGCTTTTACAGCAATTGGTAACGCTCCTTTGATGGGTTGCAAACTTCCGTCTAGAGATAACTCACCCATGATGAGGTAATCTTCTAAATTCTCAGCTTTTATTTGATTAGATGCTGCAAGAATACCAACTGCTAAAGTCAAATCGTATGAGGAACCCTCTTTACGTAAATCGGCTGGTGCCATATTAATGGTAATCTTCTTCCCTGGAATTCTGAAACCGTTATTCTGAAGTGCAGCAGCAATACGATAATTACTTTCTTTAATAGCGTTATCTGGAAGACCTACTAAGTGGTAACCAACACCCTTATCTACATTAACCTCAACAGTAATGGTTGAAGCTTCAACACCAAAAACGGCACTGGCGAAAACTTTTTTGAGCATGAATGATTAGTTTTCTTAAAAGTAGGAAAACCCATTGCAATAAAAAAACCTTTCAAAATATTATCTTGAATACCATAATATTTTGACTAATAATAGTACCTATTATAATCTAGTTAAATCAACCTTAAGTAAATGATATGAAGAATTATAAGCGATTATTTGCACATATATATAGTTACCTCTTTCAAATATACCTGTAATTGAATAGTCATCATTGGGAAAAAAATTGAATAATTCTGTCCATGAATAATTCGTTGTATCAAAAACCATTACTGGATTACTAACAACAGAATTACCAAAATCTTTTATAAAGTAAAATTTCTCATCCTTAAAAATATAACGTGGAGCCGTATAGTCCCTAAACTGTATAGGAAATGTATTAGCAATTAACACATATTCATTACCATTATATCTATACAAATCAGTTGCTACAGAATACGGACCTTCGATATAATAAGATTCATTTTCAGCGTAAAATCTTTTATGAAATGGCGAAGAAATTGTATTACTTATCGATTGCCACACATTATTGTTTATAGAATAACTATAGTAACTTCCTTGTGGTGGATTTTCACCTCCCAAACCTACAATAATCTCATTATTATGAAACGCTAAAACAGCATTACCCGTCTCACCATCAGGTAAATCAGCTAAAGGCTCTATATTAAAGCTACTAAGATTAACTTTGAAAAAATTATTACTTTGCCTAGAGTAAAGCATATAGATATATCCATCACTAGAATTTATAAATCTTACTGAACTATCACCACTTACTGGCATATTTATAAGTTGCTCGTCATAAAATTCATTGTCCGATTCTGAATATTTATTTATAATCAATTCAAAAGAGTTAAATAAGTCAAATCCGTAAACATATATATTGTCATTAAATATTTGATAACCTTGTATGGGAACATTTGCATGATCGGTCACTTCAATTGCAGAATCTAAAATTGTAAATGGACTTTCAGAAGAAATAATTTCATCACTTGTTTTAACTGTAATTGTGGGATTCCAATCTACATAAGGCCCTTGTGGAACTTGAACCGCAATTCTATTTGTGCTGCCATCGGATGGTTGATAAGTATCTCCGAGTACACCATCAAAGTAGACTTCATTATTAAAGTAAATTGGGCTTATATTGTCTACAAAGATATCAATGGTATCAAAAATATTTCCACTAGTTGTATAAGATGTAATTACTGGCGCTTTCATTGTGATTGCATTTTGTAACTCCACTTCTTGTAGGTTGCTTTCAATCTTAATTGAAGGACTAGCGCTTACAACATTGTCTGGTATTCTTATGGTTAAAGATGTCTTACTTTTCTGAACTATAACCGCCTCAATATCATCGACATAAACTTTTAGATATTGCGGATTAACATCTTCAAAATGATTACCAGAAATAACCACTTCTTCTCTATACGTAACATTATTAGGAGAAATTGACTCAATAACAGGAGGTAGAAGCTGATAATTAAGAGCTGTATTTATAACATTCCCAAAATAATTGACTTGTATTTCTGAGACGGGATCACCGTCGTAATAAGGAACTTCACAGATTATGCTATTACCATCAATACTAATATTTGTTGCTTCTTCACTACTAAACAAAACAACTATACCATTGATATATGCCTCACTTAATTCAACATCAGTAACGATTTCAACAGCGTCTTTAAAATCTCCTTGACTAGGCGAAATACTCAGGAAAGAAGCATCAGCACTTCCTGTAGAAAGGAATGACTCTTCCAAACCATAATATGTTTCGGATTCTGTAATAATATAAGCACGGAATTTATATTCTTGATTTACATAAAGTCCAGCAGTAATAGTTGTTGTATTTACTCCATCCGTTGGATCTGTTAATAGGATATTTAAAAATGACCCTATACTGAAATTGTACACCTCAAAACCCAATACTGCCTGATTGTTGAAATTTTGAAAATTACCACTGAGAATAACGCCTCCCTCTGACAACACTTGGCTTGAACCTGTAACTACAGAAGGAGGAACAACCTCATCGTCTGAATTACAACCAATACATAAAAACAATAAAATAACTAAATTGGTAAGCTTAATTTTGTTTCTCATTTAATTTAAATATGAAGCATTTAATTTTAGCATTCTCGTGTTATTTATATAAGAGTCGCGAAAAGATCTGTATAAAATTCCATTATGATTAAAAATACTTTGTGAACTAATCCCAGTAGCAACAAAGCTTGGTATGTCATTATACGTATACCATGTATCGGTTATAGGATCATATTCATGTAAATAAAAATTATCAAAATAGCCTTTACCGTTAATTGAAGTACCTACATGTCCGCCAGGAAAATCTGAAATAGCAATTGGTAAATCTGACCTACTGATAACTGTATTTGTAATTGTATTCAATTCCCAAAAATCTGTATGGTAACCGTTCTGACCAGCACCTATATAAATGCTATCATCTATTATAAATGTTAGTGGGTTTCTTTTTGCATTAGAACTCGAATCAATACCTGGGAAATTTAAAACAAATTCCCAACTATCATTAATAATAGAATATCTCCATATATCTGCGAATGCATCGCCACCTATACTAGAATTAGACCCTAATCCAAAATAAATATAATCTCCAACTGTTTCAATTAACGCATTAGACCTATCTCCCCCTGGAAATGATGCTAATTCACTGATTTCATTTGTAAAAAAATCATAACTCCTAAAATTAATTTCTTGGTCATTGCCAACAAATGGAGATATCTCATAGGAATAAAGTTTTGTATCATAAAATGTATTTGTCGATCCAGCAACAATTTCATTCGGGAGTTCTGTATTGTTTATACTTTCAAATTCATAAGTTTCATCATTAAATTTTGCAACTGTAAAAAAATTATAAGGTATGTAATAAAGCGCATAAGTTTCGCCTATATAACTATGTGTACTTAACGAATTTGCAGAACTTACTTGAATCCATGGCTCATCAACACATATATTGGATTCATAAATAATTTCTTCTCCTAAATAATTTATTGTTACATTTTCTAAGTTAAAATCTTGATAAACGCCACCTGTTTGAGAATCTAAAACAATGCTATCTCTTGTTAAAGATTGTGGTGTAAAACTATTTTCACCTACTCTTAATGTAAAATTGTATCTTGGAAAATTCTCGCCATATATGGTAAAGTTTTCATCAAATGTGATACATTCTGGCACCCCTGTAATCGAAGGCATCAGAGCTGTTAGTTTATCATCGAACTCTATGCTCTGAAATTGACTTTTCAATCTTAATCTTGGCTGCAAATTATAATACGCACCAGCATTAACAAAAACAATTTCTGTTCTTGTACTTTCGAGTATTTGTAATGAAGAAAAATTACCATTAATTTCTACCTCTAGTCTATTTCTCAAATATTGTTTATGAAAATGATTTCCGGAAATTGTAAGTGTATCTGTCTCATAAGCAACGGATGGTGATATAGCATATACTTCTGGCGCATAGAGTGAAAAATCATCAAATATTGTTTCTTCTTGTGTTGATTTTTTAACTTTAATAGTAGAATAGGGATTCTGTAGATTAAATGAATAAGGGACTATACATTTTATTAGTGAATCATTTTTGATGATTGTTTCAGAATTTATTTCATCAAAAAAAATACTAGGATTAGATGAAAAGTATTTTCCTCTTATAGTAATAGTATCAGAAACATGTGCAATATTTGGCTCTACAGATTCAATCTGAGACGGCGAACTTCCATTCGATATAAATGATTTTTCTTCACCAAAGGTATAAGCATTACTGCTGTAAGCGAATGCTCTATAATAATAGGTCTGATCTTCATTTAAATCATTTCTGAAAGAAATCTCAAAATCACCATTATAAGTTCCTGATAAATTCTTTTGAATGTTATATGAGCTCATAGTCGTTTCACCTTCAAACTGAGATATTATAAAACCATAATTTAAATCTAATTCAACTCCGTTGATATTTCCTTTAAGTTTTACCCCACCTTCTGGAATCATTTCTGCTTGTAATGTTTCGACTGCAACATTTGCATTACTTGGTTCACTATTATCATCATGATTACAACTGACTACAGAAAAAATTAAAAGAAAGATTAGCGTTTTTTTGAGCATTAGTAATTTGTTTTCTGAAATTTAAGAAAATTGAACTTAACAAAAAACCTTTCAAAATAATATTTTGAAAGGTTTCTTTTTTAAAATGAGATTCTTCGCTATGCTCAGAATGACATATTAGTTTGTTATAAACTTTTTAGTCGATTTAAATTCACCTGATTGAATCTCCAAGAAATAAATCCCTTTAGATAAACTTGAAATATCTAAAGTATAATTATTAATGTTAGATATATCAATTGAAGTTAACTTACGCCCATTAATATCAATAATGGTAAGTTTATCCAAAATTAGATTAGACCTTATTTGTAATTTCTCTTTTGCAGGGTTTGGAAAGAGTTGAATTCTTTGTGTATTAACTTCATTAATACTTAATGGCTCAACAATTTCCGTAGTTGCCGTATTGGTTATAATTGGCGGATTAAAATCAAAATAAATATCGGCTACAGCACTAAAAACATCACCAACCTCAACATCTGACTTTGGCTTAATTTTAAAAGCTATAAAACCATGAGAATTTGGCTCATCATTTGTACTATCTGGTAAATTGATATTATTGAAAATAAAACTAACATCTGTTTGATTAACTATTTCTACTCGACCTGTATGACTTAAACTTTCTAATTGCATCGTTGCCCAATCTAATTTATCATCTAATACATGTTCTACGTTTACATTTATTGCACTTGCTGTACCTGTATTTTGAAAACGTATTAAATAATGTAAGTACTTATCTGCATCTTCTATTGTGATTTCTTCCCCTTCTAAAACTGCAATATCGTTAGGATCGTATGAACCTATTACAGTTTGTGCTAAAGTGAATACGTTATCTTCTTCGGTTTCATCACCAGAAACTGGGTTTATGGTTGCTGTTGCCACAAGTTCGTCACCCATGTTTGTGATTGGTGGTGTAAATACATTAAATTCTAAATCTATAGTGCGTGTCTCAAAAGGGTTTAAATCTGTAAAATCAAAGTTGAGTGTATTTGATGTTTGGGAACTAACCCTCTCACTAGCTGATAGAAACTGTATTTTAGCATCATCAAACTCAAAAGATACAGAACCATTTAGTTGAGTTGTACCAACGTTTTTATAAACCAATTGATACGTTGTATCAAAACCTGGTCTTGGCTCATCTATTGATGGGTAAATAGAAATATTTAAATCGTTAAATACACCTGTTGGTTCTATACAAAAATCAATAGTATCTGTATTACCTAGACCAACAAAACTTGAGGCTTGCGAAACTGGATTTGAAGTATAATAATTTGGTAAGTTTTCTATTTGTGTAGTGAAATCATCTTCGATGACATAAATTTCATACAAACCATTCCCATTTGTGAAATTTGTAAAGCTATTGATTCCATTATCAGAAACAATCATTAAACTTTGCAAATCTATATCGTTAATATCACAACCATCATTATTTATATCTAGTTTGAGTCGACCATTAATTTTATTACCTAAAACACCTAAATTCTTATACCAAACTATTTTATGATCTAGCTCTGATGCTGACATGACATCAATATCTCCATCACCATCTATGTCTGCGGCATAAACATCTCTAGCACCAACTACATTTGAAGAAATAATTTGTCTGCTACCAAAATCACCTAAACCATTAGTATTTTCATACCAAGATATTTTACCACCAAGTGAAATTGATGCTGATAATACATCCAAATCATTATCACCATCCAAGTCAGTCATATGAACTGATGTAGCACCTCCTTCTGATGTTAACAAAACCTGTTCACTACCATAACTACCCAAACCATCTATATTTTCATACCATGCTATTTTTGAACTGGTTAAAAAAGATGAAGATAATAAGTCTAAATCACCATCACCATCTATATCTCCTGAATAGACAGATATTTGGGCATCAGTTCCAGAATATACAACTTGTGAATTATCAAAATTACCCAAGCCATCTATATTTTTATGCAATATTAATTCACTTACCCCATCTTGTGTTTGTGTAACAGATAATACATCCATATCTCCATCATTATCAGCATCTAAAACATGTACAGATCTAGCATTATTAGACATATAAACAATCTGTTGGTCACCGAAAGTACCTTGACTATCTAAATTTTCATACCATGCTATTTTTCCATCAAGGAAAGAAGCTGACAGAACGTCCATGTCACCATCACCATCTAAGTCAGAAGCATAAACTGATCCCGCTTGAGAAGCAAGTGTGGTAATAATATTTTCATTTCCGAACATACCTAGACCATCAATATTCTCATACCATGCTATTTTACCATCATCTGCAGAAGCAGATAAAACATCTATATCACCATCTCCATCTATATCTGCTGCAAAAACACACCTTGCATCTTCAGCAAAACCTATATATTGCTGCCCACCAAAACCGCCAATACCATTAATATTTTCATACCAAGCTATTTCGTTGTCATAACTAAGTGCTGATAATACATCTTTGTCTCCATCACCATCTATATCAGCTGAAAACACTGAATAAGCACCTAGAGATGATGCTGTAATTGTCTCTTGAGAGCCAAAACCACCTAAACCTCCAATATTTTCGAACCAACTTATCCTAGAGCCTAAAGGCGATAAAACATCAACTGCACCATCGCCATTAATATCAGCAGCATATACTGTGTCTGGACTTCCCGATGATGCTACGATAACATTTTGATTACTAAAATTTCCTAAACCATCTATATTCTCATACCAGGCAATTTTTTTGTCTACAATAGATCCTGATAATATATCTATGTCACCATCATTATCAAAGTCAGCTGCAAATACAGAATTCGGACCATTGACTGATGTAGAGATAATTTCTTGGTCATACCAATTAAAATTACCTAATCCATCTGTATTCCTATACCAGGATATGTCGTCATCAAGATAAGACGATATAAGCACATCTAGGTGACCATCACTGTCAATATCAGCTGCAAATACAGAATTTGCACCATTAGCTGATGTGGTTATTACCTGTTGGTTACCAAAGGAACCTAGACCATCCAAATTTTCATACCAAGCTATTTTATCATCATTATACGAAGAAGACAACAAATCGATATCACCATCACTATCAATATCAGCTGCAAATATGGAATTTACACCATCAGCTGAAGTGGTAATAACCTGTTGGCTACTAAAAGAACCTTGACTATCAATATTCTCATACCAAGATACTTTATCTTGACCTGAGGATGAAGATATTATATCTATATCGCCATCATTATCTATATCAGCTGCAATTACAAAATTTACACCTGTGGCTGCAGTAATAAATTGTTCACCTCCAAAATTACCTTGACCATCCAAATTTTCATACCAAGCTAATACTCCATTACTTGATGATGCACATAATATGTCCATATCACCATCATTATCTAAGTCTGCCACAAATAAGGAATTCGCAAATTCAGCTATTGTACTAACTAAATGAGGTTTATAATAATTCCCAAGTCCATTAATATTCTCAAACCAAACTATTTTGTCATTAGAAATTGATGACCCAACTATGTCTATATCACCGTCACCATCAATATCTGAAGCAGATACTGCATTAGGATTTTGAAGGTATTGATAATCACTATTAATTATACTTTCCTCAAACCCAATCTGTCCAAAAGAAAACTGAAAAAGAAAAAATAAAATTAAAGGATTGTAAATATGTTTCATATAGTTTTTTCCTTATTGTGCAATTAAATACTTTTTACGGTTTTTACAAACTCCAAAGCACGCAACTCATTATAATAAATATTCCGTTTATCGATAAATCCTACATGCCCTCCATATTTTGGCATTTCTAAGAAAAGATTTGGATTATGCTTAGCTTCTCCAACAGGATAACATTCTGCGGATAAAAACGAATCATTAAGCGAGTTAATAATCAGTGAAGGCACATTAATATTTGGCAGAAATTGTAAGCTACTGGCTTTGTCATAATAATCCAAAGCATCCTTAAAACCATGTGCTTTTGAGGTATAAACATGATCAAAATCAATTAAAGTTTTAATTGAGTTAAAATCTGTAATTGATATATTTTCAGGGAATTGTTCTAATTTAGGTCTTAACTTATCTTTTAAATGCCCTAAAAATCGAATCGCATAATGTTTATTCTTTAAACTCAATAATTCATCGCAAGACTCTTTTAAATCGCAAGGTGTTGAAATGGCAATAATAGCTTTTAATTCTTTGGGCAAATAATTGCCTTCTCCTGCATATTTTAAAGCCATATTAGCTCCTAGACTTATGCCTTTTATGTAAATTTCATCGTATTGGTTTTTAGCTAATACATGCTTAACTGCTGCATCTAAATCTTCAGTTGCACCAGAATGGTAACTGCGATACAACAAATTAGGCTCTCCACTACAACCTCTAAAATTGACTCCAACGGCATCTATTCCATTATCATTAAATAGTTTTGCCGTTCCTGTAATATATGGTCGCTGCGCATGACCTTCTAGTCCATGTAATAGAATGATGACTTTATTACTTTTTTCCTTTGCATAACTCCAATCTAAATCTAAAAAATCACCATCTGGTAAAGTAATTCGCTCTCTTGTTTGTTCTACTCCATGTATTCGTCTTCCTAAACCAGAATACACCGTTGAGACAAAGCTTGTCTTTGCCCAAAATGGTGGTTTATAAGTGGACTCTACTACAGGCATAAAAAAGCCCCTTTAATTCCCCAGAGGGGAAAATGATGTGTCAATAAATCTGCCGCGAATTGTAACATTGAATTGTTATGGTTATGAAACTTCAAGATTAGTAAATTGAAATAAGCTTCCATTAAACAATCCTTTATCACTCAATTTTAACGATGGAATCACAAGCAAAGCCATAAAAGATAAACTCATATAAGGTGCATTAAGTTGGCTACCTAATTCTTTTGCTATTTTATCGAGTTCAGCATATTGCTTACCAATAGTTTCGGCGTTTTGATCACTCATGATTCCGGCCACTGGTAACGCAATTACCTTCTGCTCTGAATTGGAAACCGCACAAATGCCACCTTCATTTTCAACTAGAAGGTTTACGGCTTCACAAATGGCTTCATCAGACACACCAACAGCAATAATATTATGAGAATCATGACCAACGGAAGAGGCGATTGCACCTTCTTTTAATCCGAAGTTTTTGATGAATGCAATGGATGGTTTCTCATTTTTATAACGGTTAACAACCGTCATTTTGAGAACGTCTGTTTCTGTATTTGACACTAGATTTCCATCTTCGATTAAAGCATTTGCGATAATTTCATTGGTCACCAATTCACCATCCAAGCATTCTATAACTCTAATTTTATCGGCACTAGATTCGAACCTGAAATCTGAAATTTGTTTTTTATCAGTATTGAAATTATTCAAGTTTTCGAATTCTATATGTTTTATTTTTGAAACACCATTACTAAAAACCAATTCTCCATCGATATAGGTTTGAAGTGTTTTAAACGCTTTTAAGTTTTCCACTACAACCATATCGGCAACATCACCAACTTGCAATAAACCAACATCCAAATTATAATGCTTTACAGGGTTAATACAAGCAACTTGAAGAACCTTAAACACATCGATATCTTTTGCAACAGCTCTAGCGCATAATTGATTAATATGACCCAATAATAAATCATCTGGATGTTTATCATCGCTACAGAACATCATATTTTCATAGTGGTTATCTAGCAAATCGATTAAGGCTTCAAAATTTTTGGCTGCACTACCCTCTCGGATAATTACTTTCATTCCTTTTTGAAGTTTCTCTAAACCTTCTTCGTAAGTAAAACATTCGTGATCCGTAGAAATTCCTGCTGAAATATATTTTGTTAAATCATCCCCTCGTAATCCTGGTGCATGGCCATCGATAGGTTTATTATAATGTTTTGCCCATTCTATTTTTTTGAGAACTTCCTCATCATCATATATGACTCCTGGATAATTCATCATTTCAGCTAAATACTTAATATCTGGGTATTCCATTAAAGTCTTTATATCGTCTGAATCAATTACAGCTCCAGCCGACTCAAAACTTGTTGCAGGTACGCAACTCGGTGCTCCAAAATTGAACTTAAAAGGTGTTTGTTTACCGTTTTCTACCATAAACTCCACACCTTTTACACCAAGTACATTAGCAATTTCGTGTGGATCAGAAACTGTAGCAACTGTTCCGTGTTGCACAGCAACTTTAGCAAACTCAGAAGGCACCAACATTGAGCTTTCGATATGAATGTGAGCATCTACAAAACCTGGAAGTATATAATAATTCTCTTCACAATCTTTTTCTTCAATGGATATTATTTTACCGTTTTCGATGGTGATTTCTCCTTTGAAGATTTTGCGATTTAAGATGTCTACTATATTTCCTTTTAGTTTCATATGTTAAGATGTAAGACTTCTCGACTGCGCTCGAAGTAACAGTAGTTCTACTTTTGAAATTCTATTTTTAAGATTTGTTCTGTTGCATCTGTAGCTTTAAAACGTCCATCAGCTCGCTTACCAACAACCCAAATTACATTATCTTCTGATGTTAAAACCCAAATATTTTCTTTTTCTACTAAAGATAGTTTTTCATCTTTAAGGTATTTACTGATTTTCTTTTTGCCTTTCATTCCTGAAGGAAAAAAGAAATCTCCCGCTTTCCATAGTCTTAACTCTAGTGGGAAACTCAACTTATCTCTATCAACAAAAATCATGCTTTTTGAGGAATTAACGATTGCGTCAGCTTCATCAAATAATAAAATACCAAGAGGTGTCTCTAATTTTGTATCATTATCCTTAATAAGGTGAGATTCTTCGCGTTGCTCAGAATGATATAGATCTGTTAAAATTAAATAGTCACGATGCTTTATTAAACGATGCGTACTTGAAAATACCTGTTTGCCCGATTCTGCATCTAATAAAGCCACTACATCATTCCATTCGGTAAAACCAAAATCCTTAAACATTTCAAATAAATAAGCTTTTGGATTATTTACTTTTTTGAATTCTGATACTTTATAAGTCACGCCATTACCATCTATCTCAGTAATAGAGCGCTTGGCAACAGCATTAAGGCTTTCTTCAACGATATCTGCAGTGTCATTAAGATTATCTAAGGTATTTTGAAAACTATTAAGCAACTGAGGATTAATTTCTTTTAAAATAGGTACTACCTCGTGACGCAATTTATTCCTCAAATACTTTCGAGAAGAATTACTACTATCTTCTCGCCATTTAATGTTATTTTCTTTAGCATAAACTTCAATCTGTTCTCTAGAAAATTGTAACAAAGGCCTTACGATGTTATCATTAACTTCTGAAATTCCTGTTAAGCCATTTAGTCCTGTTCCGCGCGTAAAATTGATTAAAAAGGTCTCAAGATTATCCTCTGCATGATGTGCTGTAAGGATATAATCAAAATGTAATTGCCCTGCCAATTCCTTAAACCAGTTGTATCGTAATTCGCGCGCTGCCATTTGGATGGAACGTTTATGTTCATCTGCATAAGCTTGTGTATCAAAGTTTTGAATAAATACTTCAACATCTAATGCTTCTGCAAGCTCTAAAACAAATTCTTCATCGTCATTGCTTTCTTCACCTCTAAGATTGAAATTACAATGTGCTAAGGCAAAGTCTAGTTTTAATTCTTCACATAAATGCGATAAAACAACACTATCAATACCTCCCGAAACGGCAATTAATAATGGTGTTTCTTTTAAGAATTCTAAGTTAGTATTAATATGTTTTCTAAAGATTTTTAGCATTAGGTAAAGATACAATAATGGCAAAGGCATACAATTCTAGTTATTATAAAATGACAATTATCATAAAAAACTGTAATCTTATTAGGTAGCTTTATACGAACATTTTAAAATTTAGGATTATGAGCACATTTGCAGAACTATCATCTAAATCTGCACAAACTGCCTTCGACAAAAAGGTGCTTTCTGCAGTACAACATTTACATCCTTATGTAAAACATAGAATTTATATAGCTGAGTCCACTGGTATCATACCAAAGAATATGTATTCATCTAATGGTATTATTGATGAGAGTATCATAGAATTATATAGTCACGGTTTTAATATTGAAGCTGAAGCAATGGCAGTAAAACTAGAACTTTTTAAGATAGTAGATAATTATATGAATGAGCTCTTTAAAAAAGAGGCTTATCATAAAAACACTATTAGTACTGATTCAATTCTTAAGGACGAGCTTTCTAAACTAGGTGAAGACTATACGATAGATGCCGATTTAGATTTAATATTAAATACGGAGTTAAATGATATTTCTTATCACCAAGATCATAACAACCATTTGTATTTATATGCTGATAAAGAAACATCCATCTTAAAAGCTTTTGAATTAGAGGATTTATCAGCTTCTCAACCACCCAAGGTTTTTGGACGTTTTTATAATTGGCTACCTATTAATATCTCGAATATTGTGGATTTGTACATATTTGGAAATCTAAATTTCGGAGATATTGCTAAAATCAAAAATATAGAAACATCGCGCGTAGAACTTATTTTTGAAAAGGTAAAAAAGAGTTTTAGACGGCATTTGGAATAAAAACTATGGGCATTAAAAGCCTATGACTGAAACGAAGTATTAAAAAGTTTTCGAAATTTAAGGTATACTCTCTTCTTGTTCCTAAAATTATATAGCGCTACCTACTCAACTGTGAAAAAATATTGATCTTGAGTTCCAACTCGTGTAAAGGTATTATCACAGCCATCAAACTTTATAATATTGCCAAGTGTATTATAGGGTTCAAAGATTTGAACATTATTATTTTCTTCTGTTGTATAGACTAAGTTAAATCCATTAACAATGACATAATCTCCAGGTTCACTTATTGTAATACTCAAACGGTAAGAATAGATGAGATTATCTTCCGATAATTCCGGAACATACTCTATAGCACCAAAGCAACTACTATTAAACTGCTCTCCAATTATATAATTCACCTCTATATTGCCCACTATTTCTGCATTAAGTTCAAATAAAGAATCGTTAAGTTTTAGTACAAATATAGCGTCCCTCAATAGCGTATTATCTGTTACTAAATCTGGTGTGTTGTTTTGATTACAGGTGTTTGGAACCATAGATGAAATTTCACCTGTTAAAAATATGGCTTCGTCTGTAGCATAAGTTTCAGAAACATTTTCAATTGATGCTACAAATGGGTCAGGCCTTTCAAATCCACATATGTCATTATCAACACTATCGCATGATAAAGCCATTAAAACAATTAGCAACATGAATAGTTTAAGATTTTTTGTTATCATAATTTGTGTTTTAAAAGACGAACAGTGCTGTTTGACGGCATAAAATTAATTATTTATTCTCTAATACTTCTCGCATAGCTTTCGCTTTTATTAAGCATTCTTCATATTCTTTTAACGGATTACTTTTTGATGTTATTGCGCTTCCTACGGAATAAGAAATATACTTTTTAGCTTCATTATATAAAATACTCCTTATAATAACATTAAAATCGAAATCACCATTTGGTCTAAAGTAACCCACACAACCTGAATATAATCCACGTTTTGTTTCCTCTAAGTCCTCAATGATTTTCATTGCAGAAATTTTTGGAGCTCCGGTCATGCTTCCCATTGGGAATGTTGTTTTTATGATCTCAACTGGATTGATATCTTCAGTTACATGAGATGAAATAGTTGAAATCATTTGATGTACTTGTAAAAATGAATACACTTTACATAGCTCTTCAACTTTTACACTTCCTTTTTTAGCTGTATGTGATAAATCGTTACGAACTAAATCTACTATCATAATATTTTCACTTCGTTCTTTTTGGTCTTTAGATAAGTCTTCAGCGAGTTTTAAATCTTCTTCTTTATTTTCTGAACGCTTTGCAGTACCTTTTATTGGCTGCGAAATTACTTTAGTACCTTCCTTTCTAATGTAACGTTCTGGAGTCGCCGATAAAAGAAATTTATCTTCAATTTTTAAAAATGTTGCGAAAGGAGGTTTAGAAATATCATTGAGCTTATTGAATGTTTCTAATGGGTTAATAACACTATCTTCAGCGTAGAACTCTTGGCAAAAATTAGCTTCGTAAATGTCGCCTCTTTGAATATGAGCAAGCATCGTACTAACTTTTTCAAAATATTGATCTTTGTGGATTCTTAGTTTTATTTTAATAGGATCATTTAATTGAGGCTTTTCTATAGAACGTGCAATGAGCGTAGTCGAAATGCTCGAAGTGACAGATGTAATCGATTTAAGATCTTCATCTATCTCATCATCTACCATTTTTAAATACTGAATTTCAACAGTATTATCTTTAATTAAGAATAACTTTTTGGGTTGAAAAAAATATAAATCCGGGAAACCCAAATTGTCAAAATTTTGAGATATCAATTGCTCTGTTGTGTTTTTTAAATCGTAGGTGAGATAACCAAAAATCCAATCTTTTGTAGTTTTCTGATATTCTGATAAACGCTCAAAAGCATCAGAATAATCCGTTTTTAAAACTGTGAATGCATCAACAGCTAAGACCGCATCATAGTTACTATATCTGTCCTTGTGATTATTAGAATCTAACCAAACGATATTTTCAAATTTTTGACTCCAGAGCAAAAGTTTTTGCTTAAATTCATGGATATCAGAAGTGTTATGGTGAATTGTAGTTCTCAATGACAAAAGTGTACCCGCAAATTTAATGAGAATACTTTGAATAACACCAAATTTGTATATTTCAAAAAATAAAAAACATGCCATTACTAAAAAACCACTTACTTCAAATAGAAATAAAATCTATTGGTGCGGAACTTAAAGCTATAACTTCCGTAAAAAACAATAATGAGTTCATGTGGCAGGCAGATCCCAAAATTTGGGGAAGTCATGCTCCAAATTTATTTCCAGTAATTGGCTCCATGAAAGATGATAGTTACATCTATAACGACAAGACCTATAAAATGACAAAGCATGGGTTTGTAAGACATAATGATAAGCTTATCATAAAAAGCCATTCGGATTCAGAAATTACATTTATTCTAACGTCTAACGATCAATTATATGAAATGTATCCTTTTTTATTTCAATTTGAAATTTCATATCAACTAAAGGACAACATAATAACTGTGAATCATAGCGTTGAAAACATTGATTCTAAGACGCTGTTTTTCTCTCTTGGTGGACATCCTGCTTTTGCTTGTCCTCTTTTTAAAGATGAGGACTATACAGATTACTATTTAGAGTTTGAAAAGCAAGAAAACAGTAAATCTTACTTGTTAAATATGGAAAATGGCTTAGTGACAGGCAAAACAAAATCCGTAATTGTAGAGGGTAATAAAATTCAACTTCACGAAGATTTATTTAATGAAGACGCCCTTATTTTTAAGGATTTAAAATCTAGACAAGTAACTCTAAAGCATAGAGATAAAGGTCTTGTTTTATCAGTGAGATTTGAAGACTTTCCTTATTTGGGTATCTGGGCAAAACCAAGTGCAAACTATATATGCATAGAACCTTGGTTGGGTATAGCAGATATTGAAACTACAAATCAACAAATAGAAAATAAAGAAGGTATTATCTCATTAGCATCTGGTTCTGTTTTCAATGCCAGTTACTCTATTGAAATAGACAAAAGGCATTTAGTGTAAGTAGATTATAAATGGTAGCTTTGCCACTTAAAACCAAACCGTGACGTTTCAGGACTTAAATTTAAACACACCATTATATAATGCCATAGATGACTTAGGCTTTGCTAGTCCTACTCCTATTCAGGCAGAAGCGTTTAATGTTGTTGCTTCAGGTAAAGATGTTGTAGGAATTGCACAAACAGGTACAGGTAAAACATTTGCATATATGTTACCTATTTTACGGAATCTTAAATATTCTAGACAAGAGAATCCTAGAGTTTTGGTATTAGTACCTACAAGAGAATTGGTAGTGCAAGTTGTTAATGAAGTTGAAAAACTATCTAAGTACATTAATAATCGTGTGTTAGGTGTTTATGGAGGCACTAATATTAACACTCAAAAACAAGCTGTTGCTCAAGGTCAGGATATAATTGTAGCCACTCCAGGTCGTCTTTATGATTTGGCAGTGAGTAGAGTTTTACAATTAAAATCTATTCAAAAATTAGTCATTGACGAAGTTGATGTCATGTTAGATCTAGGTTTTAGGCATCAGCTAATGAATATTTTCGATATTCTTCCAACTCGTAGACAAAACATTATGTTTTCGGCTACAATGACAAAAGATGTTGATGAATTAATTACAGATTTCTTTATCAATCCCACAAAAATATCTATTGCAGTTTCTGGTACTCCACTAGAGAATATTAAACAAGAGCGTTACGATGTCCCTAATTTTTATACCAAGGTAAATTTATTAGAATATTTACTTCAAGATAAAGACGAGTTTTCAAAAGTTTTAATTTTTGTAGCTTATAAACGAATGGCAGACCGTTTGTTTGATATGCTTGAAGATTTATTTCCAAACCAAACCTGTGTTATCCATTCTAACAAAACTCAAAACTACAGATTGCGAAGTATTGAACAGTTTAGAGAAGGAGAACATCGTATTTTGGTAGCTACAGATGTAATGGCGAGAGGTTTAGATATTGAAGACGTGTCTCATGTCATTAATTTTGACACGCCAGATTATCCTGAAAACTATATGCACAGAATTGGTAGAACTGGTCGTGCAGAAAAGGAAGGTAGAGCGCTTTTATTTTCTACTGAAAATGAACAAGAACAGAGAATACGACTTGAAGAACTCATGCAAATGACCATAGAAACACTCGAAATTCCTGACAGTGTTGAAATCTCTAAAGAACTAATAGAAGAAGAACGTCCTCAAATAAAAGAGCGTTACAATCCTTTAAAAAGACGAGATGAAGATGCTCCTGGACCAGCATTTCATGAGAAAAAGGATAAAAACAAAAAGGAAAATTTAGGAGGTTCTTATCGTCGAGAAATTGCAAAAAAATATAAGAAGCCGAAAACCAGAGGCGATAAAAATTATAATCGACGAAATAAGAAAAAATAAATTCATCCGAGTTAGAAATTAACGACGACCTAAAAAAAAACCTCTTCAATAGAAGAGGTCTTTTAAACGTCAAGTACTTGCAGGATCGCATTTTATGTAAACATAAAATCTATAACCCTAACCTTATAGTTAATCCTGCATTTGTACTTGATTTTCTACTAAATCGTTTATAGGAACAATTAATTTTCCCTTTGAATTTTTTAATATCACTGAAATATTTTCTACTGATTCTACTGTGTAATTTTCACCTTGAAAGGTTATTGCTTGGCCAATTTCAAATGTTTTACGCGCATAAAACGTCTTAAGTAGCTTACCTACTACTTCTCTTGCACCTAAACCAAAAGCAATTGCAAATGCTAAAAGAAAGGCAGCGATAATCATATTTATATTATTTGTGATTATCTCAGTGTCAATTCCTGCTTGGTTTAATGCTGTGACGGATATAAATGTTAGCATTAAGAAAAATACCACCTGACTTATCATTTTACCACCTGATAAATCCATGGATTCAAAAAGTGATTTTAAACCATTCTTAACAAAGTTTGCAAATAAAAGTCCAACTATAAATACAATTAAAGCAGCAAATAGTTTTGGCAAATAAGATATCAGGTCACTTATCTGTTCAGTGATAACATCTAATCCCATAATATCTGAAGCTGTAACCAGCAATATCATATACATGAGATATTTTACAACTTTCGAAACGACTTTTACAGTATCAAAATTTAGCTGTTTGCCTTCTACAATTTCTATTTCATTAATCTTCTCATCGAGCTTATTAGCCTTAACTAATTTTAAAACCTTTTTTATAAGCTTAACGACCAACTTGGTAATTATCCAACCTATAATTAGAACAATAAATGCTCCGATGATATTTGGAAATATATTGGTAATTTCTAACCAAATATTGGTGAGAGATTTCATCGCTACATCTGAAAATTCGCCTACTTTATCCATACTATAATTTTTTTATGTTAGGGTTAATTACGTATTTATTTTTTTCTATTGCTACTTACTGTGTCAATAACATGACCTAAGTTATACGAAAATAACTCAGCTAAATCCATCAATAGCTTCGCCATGGCAATATCGTGCATGACTTTGCTCTTTAGCTCCACAGGAACTTCCTTTAATGGCTGGTTTATTTGCTTAAATGGATTTTCCATCTTTCGTATAGTTTTCGTACTTCTGTACTAGTTTTTCTTTTGCTCTTTTTAAGCGCATTTTAACTGCGCTTTCTCCGATTTCTAAAGCTTCAGATAATTCCTTAATTGTCAAATTATCTTGATACTTTAATAATAATATCATCTTCTCTTCAGGTGAAATTAACTCCATCACCTTTTTCAATTGCTCTGCTCGCATATTCTGAAACTCGTGCGTTGAATCGATATCTTCACCTATATTTTCAATATCAACACTCTCAGAACTTACAGATTTTTTCTCAAACTTCTTAGCCGTATTTCTTGTAACATAATTCACACAGTGATTGTATGTAAAAGCATATAACCATGTTGAGAATTTAGATTTTCCCTTAAAGCTTCCTAATTTTACAAAAACTCTAAGAAAAACGTCTTGTGTTAAATCTTTAGCCTCATCAACACCATTAGCAAACCCATAACACTTATTGTAAACCATAGACGCGTACCTGTCATATAAAACCTCAAACATCATTGTGTCGTTGGTTTTAACGATAGCTTCTACAAGCATTTCATCGGTTAGGGTATGAACAGCCTTTGTTCTCAATTGTATTTTTAGTTCGTTTTAAGTGGTTAGTTATTAGTTAAGACACTAATAATTTAATGAGGTCACATTTAATAAATAAATAATTATTCACTTTTTTAAATCATCTTCAATATCATTTAAGTGATGCTGTAACGCTTTAGCTGAAATTTGAATTTCCCATATTAAAAACAGCAAAGAAATGATAAGCAATATCAATCCTGCACCAAAAGCCCAAACCGCTATAGTTTGAAAGTCTACATAGATTAAAAACATGGTTAAAACACAAAATAATAAACTAGTAATGCCTGCAATTTGCATATATCGTGTTAGTTTTACCCGTAGTTTTAAATTATCAATTTGTCTTAGTATAGACGTGTCTTTTTCTTTAATATATTTATCTTTTAAATTGCGAATTATTGCAGCATAGGCCAAAAACCGATTGGTATATGCTAGCATGATTAAGGATATTGCCGAAAATAAAAGTGCTGGTGTGGTTAGTGTGAGTTCTGCCAAAATTGAAATTTTAGTAAAATTAGTCATAAAGATGAGAGCAAAAAAAAAGCGAACTGAAAAGTTCGCTTTTTTAAATATTTATGATTCAAACTTTAATCATTTGGCCTTTCAGGAATGTAAACCATATCAATTTCTATTTCATTTCCATATTTTACTACCAACGAACATAACACAGCAACACTTGCACCACGGTGAATAGCAGGTTTCATAACAGGCATCTTTCTGAGTACTCTTAAGATTTCCGCCTGAATGTTTACTTCTGAATCTCTGACTTTCATACCTGTAAGATTTCCGTTCTCATCAATTATAAAAAACGCTTCTACCTGCTTTGGCTCTGAAAGGTTTAAATCTTTAGATACATTTAAGTTAAACTCGCGCTTTATAAATGCTGCTACCTTAGTATTAAAACATGTTTTTGTTTCTTCTTCAGAAAGTTCCTCACAACCTTCGTAAACTGGCGCTTTATCTACATCTTTTAAAATTACCCTATTATCAGAGCTATAATTACCTAAACCGTCATCGCGTGAAATAATATTGCACAAACTTAACAATGTCTGTTCCTCTTTGTCCGTTATATTCCCTTGTGCCATTATCTGTTCTTGAACAGCATTGATTTTCATTATTAATTCGCTTTCTGAAGTGTTTGATGTTGACTTTTGTTCACAGGAAAAAATAAGTAATAGAGTTAAGAGTGAAATTATTCGAATTGAAATTTTCATGTATTATGTTTTAATTTTTAAGTTTTTTTAATTGTTCTGAAGCTTCTTGGTTGCTATCTATTTCAATAGCTTTTTTATAATACTCAATGGCTACTGGCTCCTCCTTTTGTGACACATAGTAATTACCCAACGCCACATAAGTTTTAGATTCATTTGGATAATAATGAACATTCATCTCTAAATACGCCAGAGCTTTTTTGGGAAGATTATGCCCCTCTAACATAAAGAAACCAACATCATTAAGCAATTGCCAATCTGGCTTTACTTCGCGTTTCATGCGCATACTCAGTTTTTTATAATGTGCATAATATGGTTCTATTAATTCTTTAACAGAGTATCTTTTGGGATTATTAAATCTCCACATTTCAGGAAATGGAAACCATGAAAAAACAGATCGCAATCCATTGTATTGAGCTGGTATGACTATGCTTCCATGATCTTCACTTTTAAAATATTCCCAAGAGAAATTAAGCTTATCACTATTATTCGCTAATATGTCATGAAACTTTAGATTGGCTCTAATTTGTTCCGTAGGTACACTTTTGTCTTTTCTAACTTTTACAGTATCCATAGACTTACCAATACTATTGGCTACTGCTATATATAATGATTTCTCTTTTAGATTTTTTGTATTTATTTTATCTTCAGCTGTTTTTACTAGATTTTCTTTATCCCACCAAAGACTTGGATCTATTGCTAAATAGTTGTCAAAGACGTTCTCATGATTCAAAAATGTATAAAGCACAAATAAGCCTCCTGTAGAATGACCAATGATTGTGTTATTATTCTCTGTTGGATACTTATTGTTTATAAAAGGTTTTAATTCTTGCTCTACAAATTTCAAAAAATTATTAGCACCACCAGAAGTTTTTGATTCATGCCCTCGCTGAAAAGGAACATTGGTTGGTGTAAAATCTCTTGTTCTATCTGTATTAGTAATACCAACTACTATGGATTTTGGAATTGTCATAGGTGTTAATTGTTTGATCATTCCAGTAACCGTGAAGAAATTTTTAGATGCATCTAAAACATAAATTACTGAATATGTTTTAGTATTATCAAAGTCATCAGGAACATGTATCCAGATTTCTCTTTGCTCTTTTAATATCTCAGAATATAGACTATCAATCTTACCAATTACAATTTCCTTTTTTTCGTTTTGTTTATATTGTGCGTTACTTTTAGCATAAAGACAAGAAACTATTAAGGCAATTATTAGTTTATATTTTTTCATTTTAATAAATATTAAGCCTCTACTTCGGGTTTTAAGATCCATTTGTAGGCTAAAATCCCAATTCTTGCTATTACAAATGCAAACAGACCAAAAGTTATGGTTAACAAAGACACTTTAATACCAGCTGCAAACAAATCTGGTCTTGTTTCACCAATCGCTTCTAACATATCAAATAATGTAATAATACCTATTACAGAAGACAAACAGCCTATCACCAATGCTACTAGACTAGATTCAGCAGCTAAACCAATCATTTTATTTGATATTTCAGGACTTTTTTTCAGTTTTACAAAAGCCATTACAATAAAAAATAATGATAATAAAAAAGCAATTAAAATAAAGTACATACCAGTTCCGCCTTCTTGCAAACGGCCTAATAATAAAAATTGTGAAAACATAAATTGTTGTTTTTGATTAAACTTAAAACAAACATAAGTTGAAGTTTATCTAAAAAAATTTAGAATGCGACCAACAACCATATTAATAAGGGATTTAACAACGATGTTAAAACCAGTATTAAAACCGTCATTCGTCTACAAAATAAAACCAGCATCTAAAAATAAACTATTATTGTAACCTTATTGTTTCATGTTGAGAATAAAAAAAGATCATATCATTCAAGCTATACTTCATTTGCTATTTTGGTGTGCTGTACTTTTATTTTTTACACTAATTTTTAGTGCAGACAATACCATTAATAGTAATATAATTTATTTCTCACTTTTTTTAATGCCAATAACTATTGGCACAACTTACATATCTATTTATAAGCTCATCCCTAATTACCTCATTACTAAAAGATATTTTTTATTTGGCTTATATACATTATATACTGTAATAATTTCTGTTTTCAGTATTCTGTTTTCCGTTTTTTTTAGTATCGCCTTTTTAACCGACTTTATGTTTACCAAAGTTGAATCTCTGTCTCGAAATACTTTATTTATAATAGCTTGCGTGTATTTAGTGGTTATAGTTGTTAGTGCTTTTAAGCTTTTAAAACTGAATTTAAAGCAGTCTAAATACAATGCCAAACTTGAAGCTAAGATTCTCGAAGCACAACTAAAACTGAAAGAGCAAGAGCTTAATTATCTAAAAATGCAGATACATCCGCATTTCTTATTCAATACGTTAAATACCATGTATGGGTTTGCTTTAAAAAAGGCAGATGAAACACCAGAAATGATTTTAAAACTATCTAATCTATTAGACTACCTCCTGTACCAAATAGATAAACCTTTAGTTCTGTTATCGGAAGAAATTAACCATATAAAAGATTATATAGGTTTAGAACAAATGCGTTTTAATGATACTCTAAGCGTAAATTTTTCTGAAACGCATTGCTCAGAACCCGTTGAAATAGCACCAATGCTATTCTTACCTTTTGTTGAAAATAGCTTTAAGCATGGTAAAATTAAAAATGGAACATTGACAATTGATATTTCATTTAAGTGCAACAAAAACAGTATCTATTTCAATATTAAAAACTCACATTCTAAGTCGTCATCTAAAAAACCTGGTATTGGATTAGAAAACATAAAGAAGCGCTTAGAACTTCTGTATAAAAACCAATACAGTTTGAATATCATTGAGAATAATAACCTTTTTGAAGTAGAACTTAAACTTTCATTAGCTGATGTCTAATATTATTTCTTGCATAATCGTTGATGATGAAGCCATTGCTAGAGAAGTTATAGCAACACATTTATCTAAAATAGATGCTATTGAGGTTAAAGCTCAATGCAAAAATGCATTAGAAGCCTTTAATTATATAAGTAATTATAAAGTCGATTTGGTTTTTTTAGACATTAATATGCCTGAAATTTCTGGTATTAGCTTCGCAAAATCCATCAATAAAAGTATAAAAATCATTTTCACAACAGCTTACAGAGATTACGCTGTTGAAGGTTTTGATTTACAAGCTGTGGATTACCTTTTAAAACCTATTGCTTTTGAGAGGCTTCTTAAAGCTGTAAATCGCTATTTTGAAATTAATACAGAGTCTAAAGAAGTAGAGTTAAAAACAACCGAGAATAATAGCTTCATTTTTGTCCGCTCTAATCGCAGAATGCTCAAAGTAGACTTTAATTCAATTTTATATATAGAAAGTTATAGTGACTATATTAAGATTCATCTAAAAGATAATACTATAGTTACTAGAGAAACAATTAGTGCAATGGAGGCGAAGCTACCAAAGCGAAATTTTATACGTATTCATAGATCTTACATCATCGCTTTATCGAAAATTCAATCGTTTAACAGTGAAGGTATTACACTTAACCGACGCACTTTACCATTTAGTCGAAGTTACAAGAAAGAAGTACTGAAACTATTAGAAAATTATTAGCTTTATTCAATAATAACCCCAAATTTGACGTTGCTATTGTGACTGATAATTACTAAAGCTAGCATTATGATACAGGACCTACATGAGACTATTCCGAATTTAAAGCCTTTTGATTATTCTATTCATAACGATTCTAATTTTTTAGATCAGAAGTGGGTACTGGTTAATGGTATTGCTGAAAAGAAATCTACGTATATCTTTAAAAAAGATAACGTTCTAGAAATTTATAGAAAAGATAATATTATTGAAACCTCTTGGAATATTCATTTTCAAAATATTTTCACCATTGAAACTGAAGACGGAAGAGCTACTGTAAAAGCTTACCTTAAAGATGAGGATATTTTAGTGCTCAATGATCAATCTAAAGATGAGTTTGCGCTGTTTATAAATACGAGCAACTATGCAGACGAATTAAATTCTATGGATGATGTTCAAGACTATATAAAGTATAAGTACAAGCAAAAAGCAAGTAATCTTATTTACGATCATCAATTTTTTTATATATCAGAATCGGAAGAATTCGGACCTTTTACGGTTGAAGAGCTTACTCAAAAGGTAAAACGTGGAAAAATTAGTGCATTTTGTTTTGTAAGAGATATTAATGAAGAGGATTATAGCAATCGCTTACGCATTAATGATTTAATACAGGAATTGTAATTTATATATTCGCTTTATAGAAGTCATATTTTGCTAACTCTATTTCTACAATAGCCTCCCAATTTTCTTGAGTTTCTTCTTTATCACCATATTTTGTTTCTCTATCATATTTGTCCTGGCGCTTTTGTAATTCATTAAACACCTTATCAAATATTATTTTAGCAGTAACAAGGTTATCACTAGTGACTTTAGCATCTGCTAATTCTTTCCTCAATTTTCTTGAATAGATTTCGGTAATATCAAAATGAATTTGTTCATGTCTCAATACATAATCATTTTTACCTTTTGGAACCACCCAACTTTCTTTGGTATTAAATACACTTTGCACAAATATTTTACCATTTTTCAAAAGATTGATACCAGATTCATATCCAAATCCAGAATTGGTAAGCGCTAATGTGTTTGGATAATTTTTCTTGTCTGGCTTGCCTTTAAAATCATTCCAAGTTAATTTTCTCTCAGGACTCCAAAGTATTTGATTTTCATAATACTTTGGATTAGATACTTTATAAATTTTTGCCTTAAGCCTATGGCAGCTGCTCCATTTATCTGGAGTTTTATTTTGAGTGATTTTTATAATATTTGCACCAGCTTCTCTAGCAATTTTCTTAAGATTTAAAATATTTTCATAATAGGTACAGTTCACTGATAAACCGCCATCTTTAGCTTCTATAACACCAATAGTTTCTCCATCAATTGTTTGATCATCAGAATAATCTAAAACAACAACTAGTTCATCATTAGAGAGTGGCGGAAGTGTCTTGACTATTGTACTTTTTAGCTTTGGAGAACATGCTAGAAGCAGTGATATAAATATTAATAGATTAATTTTCTTCATATTTGCTAAAATATAAAAAGCGAACCATTTGGTTCGCCTTTATTTTAATATAATGAAGTTAGAAAAATCTAAATTCTAAATCAAGTTTATTCCTTGAGCTTTTTACCAAACGTATCGCGTCCATTTTGATGCAAAGTCATGCTTTCTACTTCACCATTAGCATTTCTATTAAAAGTGACTTCTGCTTTTACTTCTTGTACATAGAATTTATCTATAGACATAGGAATAATCTCTAAAGAACTTTGTCCTTTTGGCTTTGCGATTAATTTATCATCTTCTCGTGAGATAGTAACTATAAAATCAGCTGATAATTGATAATTACCAATATAATCATCTAATTTTGTTGTATCAATTTCAAATGCTTTAGGTAAGTTGTTTACATCTACATTTAAGGTTTTTAAAATATCAACAGCATTGGTATTTGCAGGATTGAGTTCGACAGATTTTTTATAATTTACAATAGCCTGTTCTTTATTACCATTTTCTAATAACGCTTCGGCATAACTATCATATACATTAGACGATTCAGGGAATTGATCAACGTTTAACTTAAAAACAGACTCTGCTTTATCCGTCTCTTTTCTTCTCATGTAATAGTACCCTAAATCATTTATAATGCCTTCAGAAAAATTATAGTCCTCAGATTTATTTGCTTTCAAACTCTCATACGTTGAAGTTAAGTTATTTGTCCCTTCTGAATCAATAACTGCTTTTAGTTTTCCTGCAATAGAAGGTTTAACCTCACATCTGCTTCCCATGGACTCTCCAGTTTTCCATTGAATCCAATCACAAAATACTTGTGTATAAATATTATGGCCAGATCCTCCATTAGTAATCATAATGAAACCATCATTTGTATCAGGATTTACTCTAAAAAATGCATGCCAACCCGTATTAGCTCCACCATGCCCTTTAAGAATGTAAGATGTATTAGGAATATTTTGTACTTGATAACCTAAGCCATAACTATCATTTGATGCTAATGCTGGTTTCATCATTTCTTCAACTGTCTTTGCTTTTAAAACGTCATTATATTTCTTATTGTCTTTATGAGCGAAAAGACTTGCGTAGGCAAACAGTGTAAAATCTTCAATTGTAGTATGTAATCCGGCTGCTGCTTGCGCTGTAAATAATTCAAAATCTATTTGTTCACCAAAACCATCATGTTCTAATGATGAATTTTTAAGTATAGTTTCATCAATTTTATAACTGCTTCTCGTCATTCCTAAAGGATTTAAAACTGTTGTTTGTATATAATCTTCAAATTTTTGCCCTGTCACCTCCTCTATTATCAATTGCAAGATTGTATATCCGCCTCCTGAATATTTCCATTTTGTTCCCGGCTCCATTATCATTTCTACTCTACCTGGCCCATTGTTACGTCCATTCAATGACTCTTCTATTGTAGATAAACGATCCTTTGGTGTCCATCCAGGATATCCATGAAGTGATAATCCTGCTGTATGACTTAGTAATCGTCTTATAGTCACTTTTTTAGAATCAAAATCAGATTCTGGCAATTTCCAGCGTGTTAAATAATTTTCAGCTGGAGTATCTAAATGAATTTTTCCTTCTTCAACAAGTTTCATGATTCCCCAAGCCGCGACGGTTTTAGATATAGAGCCTATATTAAATCCGGTTTGAGTTGTTACTTTCTCACCTTTAGAAAGATTTGCATAACCATAGGCTTTTTGCAATACCAATTCACCATTTTCGATCATAGCAATTGCCGTTCCAGGTACCATAAATTCTTTTAATAATTTTGGAATTTTTTGATCTAATTCTTTCGTAAAACTATTAACGTCTTTAGATTTATTTTGTCCATAGAAGGTAAAAGAAAATAAGATGAAGAGTAACGAAATTTTTTTTAACATGTCAAATGGATTTAAATGATGAATAAAGATACAATATATCTTTACGACGACAGCCTAACACTTTCGTTACATTAACTATCTGTTATTAAAATATAAAATGACATTAAATTTTCTTTAAAAAGAGAACTTCTTCGCTTTACCTATCAAAATGGCTTTAAATAAAAAAAGCGAACCAATTCAGTTCGCCTTAATTTATTTTGTATAATTTAATTTACTCCTGTAACCCAGGAATATCAACCATTTCGTTAGCATCTTTATCATAATCCACACCATCAACATTAAATCCAAAAAGATTAAAAAAGTCCATTTTATAACCTTCTAAATCACCAATATTTGGCAAAGTTTCAGTTGTGGCTTCTTTCCAAAGTTCTAAAACTTTTTCTTGTATTTCATCTCGCATTTCCCAATCGTCAATGCGTATTCTTCCTGCTTCATCTAAAGGTAAGTTTTCTGTATATAAGCGTTCATTAAACAAACGCTCAATTTGCTCTATACAACCTTCGTGAATACCTTCTTTTTTCATCACTTTATAAAGTAACGAAATGTAAAGTGGTATAACTGGAATAGCAGAACTTGCTTGTGTAACTAGTGCCTTGTTTACTGATACATAAGCTTTACCATCAATATCTTTTAGAGTATCTGTAATCTTAAAAGCTGTTGCTTCTAAATGATCTTTTGCTGCTCCAATAGTCCCTTTTCTATATACGGCTTCAGTTAATGAAGGTCCTATATATGAATAAGCGATAGTTTTAAAATCTTTGGATAAAATACCAGCAGCGTTTAATTGGTCAATCCACATTTGCCAATCTTCTCCGCCCATTACGGCAACTGTATTTTTAATATCGTCGCCAGAACTAGGTTCAATTGAAATTTCTTTGACTTCTCCTGTATGAAAATCGACTGTATTATCTGTAAACGTCCCTCCAATAGGCTTCAAAACCGACTTAAAACGTTCACCTGTATCAGGATGTGTTCGCACTGGAGATGCTAAACTATAAACCAATAAGTCTATTTTTCCTAAATCTTCTTTTATAAGGTTTAAAGTTTGTGCTTTTATTTCATTTGAAAACGCATCACCATTTATACTCTTAGCATATAATCCATCTTTATGAGCTTGCGTTTCAAAAGCCGCACTGTTGTACCAACCTGGTGATGCAGTTCTGCCTTCCTTGGGTGGTTTTTCAAAGAACACACCAATTGTTGCAGCATTAGAACCATAAGCGCTTGTGATTCTAGACGCTAAACCAAAGCCTGTTGAAGCTCCAATAACTAAGACTTTTTTTGGACCGTTAGTTGTTGGTTTAGCTTTTATATAGTCAATCTGATTTAATACGTTCTTTTCGCATCCAGTTGGATGAGCAGTTAAACATATAAATCCTCTTGTCCTTGGTTCAATAATCATAGTTTGATATTTTAAACGTGTAAAGCTCTATCGTCAGTTGCAGCTAAAGCAGCTTCTTTTATTGCTTCGGCAAATGTTGGATGTGCGTGAGAATATCTCGAAATATCTTCTGCTGATGCTCTAAACTCCATAGCAGTAACAGCTTCCGCAATTAAATCTGCACAACGCGCACCAATCATATGCACTCCTAAAACTTCGTCAGTTGTTTTATCTGCCAAGATTTTTACAAAACCATCGATATCTCCACTTGCTCTAGCTCTACCTAATGCTCTAAATGGAAATTGACCAACTTTATATGCTACATTATCTGCTTTTAACTCTTCTTCAGTTTTACCAACCGCAGCGACTTCTGGCCAAGTGTAAACCACACCAGGTATTAAATTATAATCTATATGTGGTTTTTGTCCTGCTAAAGTTTCAGCTACAAAAACACCTTCTTCTTCAGCTTTGTGTGCTAACATTGCACCTTTTATAACATCACCAATTGCATAAATATTCGATGCAGATGTTTGTAAATGATCATTTACTTCAATTTGGCCTCTGTCATTAATCTTTACTCCAGCAGCTTCAGCATTTAAACCATCTGTGAAAGGACGACGCCCAACAGATACTAAACAATAATCTCCTTTAAACTCAACAACTTCTCCTTTTTTGTTTTCAGCATTTACGATCACTTCATCTCCTTTACGCTCTACTGATTGTACTTTATGAGACATCATCATTTTACATTTGGCTTTCTTAAAGACTTTGTTTAACTCTTTAGATAAGCCAGCATCCATAGTTGGTAAGATTCTGTCCATATATTCTATAACGGTAACTTGAGCACCCAATCTGTAATATACTTGCCCTAATTCCAATCCAATAACTCCTCCTCCAATAACAATCATATGCTTCGGAATTTCCTTTAATTTTAAAGCTTCTGTAGAGGTGATAATTCGTTCTTTATCTAGCTCAATGAATGGTAAGTTACTTGGTTTAGATCCTGTAGCAATAATGATATTTTTTGCTTCAATTTCACCTGCATCTTTTCCTTCAATTTTGATATGCGTTGCATCTTTAAAAGATCCTAAACCTTCATAGACATCAATCTTGTTTTTCTTCATTAAGAAATCAATTCCCCCTGTAGTTTGGTCAACAACAGCTTGTTTGCGCGCAATCATCTTCTCTAGATTCACTTTAATATCTCCTGGTATTTCAATACCATGTTCTTCAAAGTGCTTTGTAGCTTCTTCGTAATGATGAGATGAACTTAATAACGCTTTACTAGGAATACAACCTACGTTTAAACAAGTGCCTCCTAGTGTAGAATATTTTTCAATAATTGCAGTTTTCATGCCTAATTGTGCGCAACGAATTGCTGCTACATATCCACCAGGACCAGATCCTATTACTGCTACATCGTATGAATTCATATTGATAGTTTTTTTAATATTAAAAAGATGCTTCTATGAAGCAAAAACGAGTACAAAAGTACGATTTAGATTAATGATTTACGAATGAGTAGCTACTAAATTTAACATAAAATCTTAGGTTGGAAAACCGAGCATCTCTCCCATGCCAACAGTAAATAACCAACAGCCATAAATGGCATGCTCAATTGACACTAATAAAGTTGATTTAGTATTCTTAAAAGTTAACGCAAACAAGAGTCCACCAATAAATGTTAGAAACATAACTAGCGTATTTCTAAAAAATAAGTGAGCTAACGAAAATAGAGCAGCATTTACTATAATAAAGAGAGATTGGTTTTTAAATAAGTTGTTGTAACGTTGAAAGAAAAACGTTCTATAAATCAATTCTTGAGGATATACTGAAAATAAAGAGTAAACAAATAAAATGATTATCCACAATAAAGGCTTTGTTCTTATTACAATGAAGAGACTTTCTTTATCTGTTATTAGTATGTAAAGTGCAGTAATAAGGGCAATAACAAGTAGCTTAAACAAAGTTTGTCTCCAAAAATGTTTCCAATTGACGTTTTCATTTACCTTAAACTTATTTTTTTCAACTTTTAAAAGTATAAATATGATATAGGAGAATCCACAAACACCAATTATCATTTTTATCCATAAGGGAAAATTCAAAACAAAACTTACCGGAACAATTACAAAAATTAGAAAGAATTCTATAAGTCTATTTCGTACTGATCCCATAATTCTAAATTGTGATTGCAGTTGTATGTTTTACTTCATTTATCATAAACATGCTGTGTGTACTACCAATATGGTCGATTGTAGTGAGTTTTTTAACCATAAATTCTCTAAAAGCCTCCATATCCTTAACAAGTACTTTTAGCAAATAATCATAATCACCACTAATATGATAACATTCTAAGACTTCCTTCAATTTACGAACTTCGCGCTCAAACTTCACCACGTATTCTTGAGAGTGCTGCACTAGTTTTACATGACAAAATGCAACAAATGCTTTATCAACTTTCTTTTTTTCAATTAACGCGACATAATTACTTATAATACCATTGTGCTCTAATTTTTTAATACGCTCATAAACAGCAGTAACAGACAAATTTAGCTTGTTGGATAATGCCTTAGTAGTTTGCTTACTATCAGCTTGAAGAAAATGCAACAATTTTATATCAGTTTCATCTAAATTCATGATTGAAGTTTTTTCTATACATATAACTTAATAGTTAAAATTAATGAAAATAAATCTAATAAAACACATATAAATAGATAAATATTCTAAATACACTAATTATAGTTGATTTATAATCTAAAACAAGCGAACTTTGTTATAACCTATAAATTAGATTGTCATGAAATTTAAGCCAGCAAACAATATTCAAGATTTACAATACTTCGGTGAATTTGGTGGTGTTAATCCATCGATTTCAGATTCTTCAACCTATACCTTTTTATCGGCAAAAACCATGTTCGATACGTTTGAAGGTAATGCTGATGGTTGCTATTTATATTCTCGGCATTCCTCTCCTTCAAATTTATACTTAGGTGAAGCATTAGCGGCAATGGAAGGTACTGAAACAGCAACTGTAACTGCATCTGGTATGGGAGCCATTACACCGGTTCTATTACAACTTTGTGATACTGGTGAGCATATTGTAAGTAGTAGAACGATTTATGGAGGTACTTATGCATTTCTAAAAAACTTTACTCCGCGTTTGGGTATTGAAACCACTTTTGTTGATATCACAAAATTAGATGTTGTTGAAGCCGCAATTACTCCCAAAACAAAAATATTGTATTGCGAATCGGTGAGCAACCCTTTATTGGAAGTTGCTGATATTAGAGGCTTAGCGGAATTGGCGAAAAAACATAACTTAAAGCTAGTTGTAGATAATACGTTTTCCCCATTATCAATTTCGCCTGTAAAATTAGGTGCTGATATTGTTGTTCATAGTTTAACTAAATTTATAAATGGGTCTTCAGATACAGTTGGAGGTGTTGTTTGTGGTAGTCAGGAATTGATAGACGACTTAAGAAATGTTAATGATGGAGCTGCTATGCTTTTAGGTTCAACAATGGATAGCTTAAGATCTGCTTCGGTATTAAAAAACTTAAGAACATTACATATAAGAATGCAACAGCATAGTCACAATGCTGCTTATTTAGCAGAAAAGTTTGAAAATGATGGTTTAAAAACCGTGTATCCTGGTTTAAAATCTCATCCTTCGCATGAATTATTTAAATCTATGATGAATGAAAAGTATGGTTATGGTGGAATGATGACAATCGATGTCGGTTCCCTGGACAAAGCAAATGCATTGATGGAGTTGATGCAAGAACGAAACTTAGGCTACTTAGCTGTAAGCCTTGGATTCTATAAAACCTTATTCAGTGCTCCAGGAAGTTCAACATCTTCCGAAATTCCCGAAGACGAACAAGAAGCAATGGGCTTGAGTGATGGTTTGATTCGCTTTTCTATTGGCTTAGATGCTGATATTGAACGGACTTATGAGATGATGAAAGCTTGTATGCTTGAATTAAATATTCTTGAAGCTCAGATGGTATAAAAATATCCATTCGAACGCAGTCGAAAACTCATTAGTATCTCGATTGGGCTCGATGACACAGTCTAATTTCCTTTTAGACGTTTAATCATAGGGCCAAACATGGATGAAAGCGTTGTATTTTCCCCTAAATTAGGTCGTCTTTGTTGCATATCCCAACGCTTATCTTTTTTAAAAATATTAAAACTAAATATAGAAGATTCCGAATCCTCTGGATTTAAAAAAGGATATCTTAAATCGTTGTAAATAAAGTTGTTGGCATCATCCGTTTTTCTTACGTTATAGTAATGATCACTAAACCAAGCTAATGTTGAAAGATCTTCATCATTCATCGGTACTATAGTATTGTTTTTTGATAAAACTTTCCACTCTCTAACTCTATTAGTTTTATCCAACAATGAATAATATCCCATATAATAATCTGTATCAGTTTCCGCAACTCCATACCAAAGTATATTATTAAAGATAGTAGGTTGGGTTCTAAAACGATTAAATGAAATATTTTGCTCCTCAAGTGAATTTTTGAAAATAGAATTGGTATATAACTTATTGCCAATGGTAAAAAGCATATATGCGGAGCTGATTCCTATTCCTAGTTTTAGCCATAATTGACGTGTTTTACGTTGACGCTTATAAAACATCAAAATAATCATACAAATTAAAAATGGAGTTGTATAAAAAAGATCGGCAACAGAGATATTGTTAAACGCTAGACGATAATTAGAAAATGGATAAAACAGTTGCGTACCGTAAGGAGTGAAACAATCTAAAAGAGGGTGTGTGAATAGGGACCAAAAGAATAACCATCTCCAATCTTTTAATGTCGTTGAACCGAATCTTTTGCCCTTATTATAGAGTTGAAAAACAAGCCAGCCAAATACAAATGTTCCAATAATTGAAAATAAAATTGAATGCATAAAGCCTCTATGAAAAGCCATAGCTTGTATTTCATTATTATACAATAGTGGGCCAATAAAAACATCAAAATCTGGAATAGTACCACCAATAGCACCGAACAATAAGGCTTTGTTTCCTATTTTTTTACCGAGGACAGCTTCTCCGCAAGCAGCACCTAGTACAATTTGAGTTAATGAATCCATACGAAGGTGCAAAAATACGACTAAATGTTATTATGGATTCGCGTAAAGACGTAAAGAATTTTTATTTGAGCTGTGATTTATAATCAGAAATAAATTGTGTATTTCTAATGACTTCTCGCTGTAAACTTGCTTTTAAGTTTTGTATATCGAGATTACGTTTGTCATCACTCAAGTCCTCACGATTTAACTCTAAAATGAACAAATAATTTAATGTACTAAGATTTCTTCGTAGTTGCTTTTTTTGTTTTTTAAGCTGGGATTTTAAAGTAATTGTTTCCAAAATTAATATGATTTAGGGTATAGGCACAATCATTTTATTGACTATAAATATGACGCACAGACAGTTACGTCAGTCACAATTTTTCGATGAATGACATGTTTTTTTAACAAATAGAAATTGAACAGCTCTTAATTTGCTATAAAAACGAGATTATTGTAACATTACAAAACTAATCCAATCAAAAATGCAAGACGACGATAACATTTCTGAAGTAAAAATCGAGGATCAAAAAATAATAGATAATACCGAACTTAATATATGGGAAGCTCTAATTCCTGTATTTGCTTTAGTTGGTATGCTAGCTTACAACATCTATATTTATGGCGATGATGCATTAAGTGGAAGTAATCAATTTATACTTTTATTAGGAGCTGCAGTTGCTGCTATTGTTGGCTTTTTTAATAAAGTTAAATATAAAAGAATGCTTGAAGAAGTTGCTGAAAATGTAAAATCGACAACCGGAGCTTTACTTATACTATTGATGGTTGGAGCACTTGCAGGAACTTGGCTCATAAGCGGAATTATCCCAACTATGATTTATTACGGCTTGCAAATATTAAATCCAACAATATTTTTGGCTGCATGTGTTATCATATGCGCTATCATATCAATTGCAACTGGAAGTAGTTGGACAACCTCAGCAACTGTTGGTATCGCTTTAGTTGGCATAGGTGAAACCTTAGGTATATCAATTGGCATGACAGCCGGAGCAGTTTTATCTGGAGCTTATTTTGGAGATAAGATGTCACCTTTAAGTGATACGACAAATCTAGCACCAGCTATGGCAGGAGGAGAATTGTTTTCGCATATAAAATATATGGCGTTAACCACTATACCAACAATTGTTATTACGCTCATTATTTTTATAATAATAGGATTAAACATAGACACAACCGGAACACCTCAAATTGCTGATAAACTAAAAGCAATTGATGGTGCTTTTAATATTAGCCCATGGCTTTTTATTGTACCTGTTATCGTCATTTTTATGATTATAAAAAAGACTCCACCTTTAATAGCACTATTATTAGGTGCTTTATTGGGTGGTGTAACTGCTATTATCGCGCAACCACAAATTGTAACTTCTATTGCAGGTGCAGAAAGTCTAACATTTCAATCTGCCTATAAAGGAGTTATGAATGCACTGACTGTTGATACTGCTGTAACAACATCTAGTGCAGAACTAAATGACTTATTTACTGCTGGTGGTATGAAAGGTATGCTCGGAACTATTTGGCTTATTGTCTGTGCTATGGTATTTGGCGGAGTTATGGATGCGATTGGCGCATTATCTAGAATAACAGATGCTTTATTAAAAATGGCAACCTCAGTATTTGGGTTATTTGCAAGCACAGTCGCTAGTTGTTTAGCATTGAACCTCACAGCTTCAGATCAGTATTTAGCTTTAGTTGTACCAGGGAAAATGTTTAAACAAGCCTATGAAGACAAAGGCTTAGCTCCAGAAAATTTAAGTCGTACATTAGAAGATTCAGGAACAGTAACTTCAGTACTTATCCCTTGGAATACTTGTGGAGCTTATCACTCTAAAGTACTATTTGGTTATGCTGGTGCAACCGCATATATTCCTTATGCCTTTTTTAGCATTATAAGTCCTTTTATGACCTTATTATTCGCTGCGTTTTCAATAAAGATCAAAATGCTTAGAGATAAGTAAAGTTTAAGTAGTCTTATTTAACTTATCCTTTAATTGATTTATAATTTGATTTCCTCTGTAGATAGCCCCTTCCATATAACCACCATAACTAGGAGAAGTTTCGGAACCAGCAACTATAAATTTGTTATTAAAATAATGGTTTTGATAAATTTGATGTCCGTTATTAGAATGTGGACTCAAATAATTACTATGTTCTGAGGTCGTTAGAACGTCTGTACTCCAAACTTTTTCATTATAAGATAGATAATTAGCACCTTCATCACCGAAAAATTTCAACAACTGATTCTTAACTAATTGTTCTCTATAACTTTGAGTTTCATTTAATAAACTTCCGTTTAAAAATCCCATTAAAGCAAAGTTTTTATTGTTTACACCAGAATGATCATAGAGTTCTGTAAACGGACCAACATTACTAAAACCAACTCCAGATAAACCTTTAGATTTCCAAAACCGTGTTTTATAAATCACCGCAAATTTAATCGAATCTTTCATCCAAGTATGCGTGTTATTAGCAACTTGCAATAAATCTAAACTTAATTCTGGTGTGAATTTAATAGTGTTCACTAAAAGATGAGGAGGTAATGTTGACACCACTTTATCTGCTGTAAATTTGGTGTTTTCAGTAATCACATCTAACGAATCCCCTTTCTCATGAATCTCAGTTACTTTTTGATTCAACTGTAATTCTTCTTTTGAAAAATCAGCTGCTAACCGGTTTAAGAGTTCTACAGTTCCTCCTGCTATTCTATAACTTATTTGTTGATTTTCTGGAATCTTAAAACGTTGAGGTAAATTTACACTCGAAGCTTCATATAAAGCATCTCCTTCCATATGCTGTTCAAACAGTGTAATATCTAATTCATTACATAAAGCCATTAATGCTGTATTATATTTCCAAAGCCAAGTAGCACCTAATTCAACAGTTGTATTATGCTCTTGTTTCGTAAAAACACGTCCGCCTATACGATTATTAGCTTCTAATATTTTAATAGAAAACCCTTCTTTTTTAAGACGATAGCCTAGGTATAATCCAGAAAGACCAGCTCCTATAATTATTATGTTTTTACTCATCGCTTCAAAGTTAATACGTTCGCTTAGAAATAGTCTAAAAAAAAGCCCACTCATTGAGTAGGCTTCCTTTAGCTATTAATCTATAATCTACTTTAAATCAAAACGATCTAAGTTCATCACTTTGGTCCAAGCAGCAACAAAATCATTTACAAAACGTTTTTCACCATCATTTGCTCCGTAGACTTCACAAACCGCTCTTAACTCAGTATTAGAACCAAATATTAAATCCGTTCTAGTTCCTGAAAATTTCATTGCATTTGTTCTTCTGTCTCTTCCTATAAACTCTTTATCTTCTGCTGTTGCAGCTTTCCATGTTAATGAAAAATCAAGAATATTAGTAAAGAAATCATTAGTTAAATGTCCTACTCTATCTGTAAATACTCCATGTTTAGAGTCATCATAATTTGCTCCTAGCACACGTAATCCGCCAACTAAAGCTGTCATCTCTGGGATTGAAAGTGTTAATAAGTTTGCACGATCTACTAATAAATCTTCAGCAGCAACATGTGCTACTTCAGAACTCATATAGTTTCTAAAGCCATCCGCCAAGGGTCTTAAATAACCAAACGATTCTATATCAGTCTGTTCCTGAGATGCATCTCCTCTACCTTGAGTAAACGGTACGTTTACATTATGACCTGCATTTCTAGCAGCCTCTTCAACAGCAGCTGAACCAGCTAAGACAATTAAGTCAGCCATAGAGACTGTTCCATTAAATTCATTTTGGATACCTTCTAAAACATTCAAAACTTTATTTAATACTTGCGGATTGTTCACTTCCCAACTGCGTTGAGGTTCAAGGCGTATTCTTGCACCATTAGCTCCACCTCTCATATCAGAACCTCTAAATGTAGAAGCTGAAGCCCAAGCTGTTTTTACCAATTCAGAAATATTTAAACCAGAAGCTAAAATCATTTTCTTCAACGATTCAATATCTGAATCACTCAACGTATAATCTACTGCTGGAATTGGATCTTGCCAGATTAATTCTTCTTTTGGTACTTCCGGACCTAAATAACGAGAAATGGGTCCCATATCCCTGTGCGTTAATTTATACCAAGCACGCGCAAAGGCATCTTCAAAAGCTTTATGATCTTTATGAAAACGTTCAGAAATCTCTCTAAATCCTGGATCTATTTTTAATGCCATATCTGCTGTTGACATCATTAAGGCTTGTGTTCCGTTTCCTCCAGCTTTTGGTGCCATAGGTGCGTTAGCATTTGATGGTGTCCATTGGTGAGCACCAGCAGGGCTTTTGGTTAATTCCCAATCAAGGTTTAAAAGCACATCAAAGTATTCATTATCCCAACGTGTAGGGTTTGGTGTCCACGCACCTTCTAATCCACTAGTAATAGTATCATCTAATACTCCAGAATTATACGTGTTTTTCCAACCTGTACTCATTTCTTCAATAGAAGCACCATGAGGTTCTACTCCTACATATTTATCCGGATCTGCTGCACCATGCGCTTTTCCAAACGTATGTCCTCCTGCCACAAGAGCAACTGTTTCTTCATCATTCATAGCCATACGACCAAAAGTAATTCTTATATCATGAGCTGATTTTAATGGGTCAGGTTCACCATTTGGTCCTTCTGGATTTACATAGATTAGTCCCATGTGTACAGCTCCCAAACTACCTTCTAATTCACCATCGCTGGTATCGTAGCGTTCATCATTATCTAACCAACCTGTTTCACTTCCCCAATATATATCTTGCTCTGGTTCCCAAACGTCTTCACGACCACCTGCAAAACCAAATGTTGGGAAGCCCATAGATTCTAACGCACAATTACCTGCCAAAATCATTAAATCTGCCCAAGAAATTTTGTTTCCATATTTCTTTTTTACTGGCCATAATAATAAACGTGCCTTATCTAAGTTGCCATTATCTGGCCAACTATTTAAAGGTGCAAAACGATGAGTACCTGTTCCTGCACCACCACGACCATCACCTACTCGGTAAGTTCCTGCACTATGCCAAGCCATACGAATCATAAATCCTCCATAATGTCCATAGTCCGCTGGCCACCAATCTTGAGAATCAGTCATTAAAGCGATAACATCTTGTTTTAATGCCGCAAAGTCAACACTTTTAAATGCTTTTGCATAATCAAAGTTTTCTCCCATAGGATTATTCTTTGTCGCATGTTGACGTAAAATATTTAGTTTTAATTCGTTAGGCCACCAATCTCTATTACTTGTTCCACGACCAGCTGATTTCTTCTGGTCTCCACTTAGAAATGGGCATTTACTTGCGTCTCCATTATTATTATGATCCATTATATTATAGTTTTTTTGATTTAAAATTTGATTTGCATAAAATTATGAAATTAACAGCGTTAATTAAAGGCTCAAGATCGTTTTATCTAATATTTTAATAACTAAAACCTATATCGTTGCTCACACCAATAATTAAATTGAATTGAAAGCTATAAAGTTTAAATTTTGTTTAATGAAAACTAAAAAATAGCGGTAAATAGTAACATAACATTAAACACAAGTGTTAAAGACTTGTCTATCATAATTTTACTTTTTATTTTTAAAATAAAAATGCCATGTTAATGAAAAGGACAAATATTGAAGAGAAGCTATTACGACTAAAGAAGAAAGAGAAAATAGAAAACGATATTTTAGATGAAGTCAAAAAAATCTTAGAGGAAAGTGATGCCATTGATACTCGTATTTTAGACACTATTCAAAACCCAAATAGCAATGCGGATTCAAATGACTTTGAATTTGATTTACTTGAAACTAAAAACATCTATCATATTAACCAAATAAAGACTATTTGTATTACTTATAGACTACGTTTTTTAGACACCAAGTACTTTAAAGGCGAACTGCCTTATGAAGCTATTTCTAAAATTAAGCAACTTGAAAAAGATCATAATACCGAATTAAAGGGTTTTAAAATTATAGCACCTTCCAAATTATTTAAACTCAAAAATGCTGATGATCCATTGCTTTTTGCACCTATTGGTAATGGCTATTATTATCTCGTACACAAATGGGGAAATGATTTAAATCCATTTCGTAAATGGCTCATGAAACCATTTAAAAGTTTTGAAAACCTCATTTTTACGACACTACTCGTAAGCCTATTAGCAACAGGTCTTGTACCAGATGGCTTATTTACCGATAATATGTCCGCTTCAGAAAATTCGATGATTTTCTTTTTTATGTTTAAGTCAGTAGCTGCAATTGTTATTTACTATGGTTTCGCTGCAGGCAAAAACTTTAATACGGCTATTTGGGACAGTAAATATTTTAATTGATAATTTAGATTTTATAGTGCAGATTTACTGCTTTTTTTGTAACTTTTAGATATAATTTAATACTTACAGATATGAGCACTACAGAATATACAAAAGTTTATAACGGCAATTTTATTTTAATCACTCGCATTAAGACTGAATTAGAGCACGCAGGCATAATCCCAATCATTAAGGATGAAGGTGAATCGCAACGTTTGGCAGGATATGGCTCCATGAATCAAGGTTTTCAAGAAGTTTTTGTTCATAATGATGAGTTGGACAAAGCTACTGAAATTGTGAACCGCGTAAAGGCTGAGATGGAGGCAACTGAATAGCTTGATTATTTCATAAATCAATATATTGAGAATTACCTAAAATAAAAATGCTGATATTTAAAATATCAGCATTTTTATTTTTTAACAGGTATGAGATTCTTAAACCGTCACGCCATACATCTTTTCACGCTGTTCTTTAATCTTCTTATCACTCATATATTCATCAAAGGTCATATAGCGATCAATAACACCATTTGGTGTTAATTCTATAATTCTATTACCAACAGTTTGTGCAAACTCATGATCGTGAGTAGTCAGCATAACTGTTCCCTTGAAGTTTTTTAATGAGTTATTAAATGCCGTAATACTTTCTAAATCTAAGTGATTTGTTGGCTCATCTAACATTAAAACATTAGCTCTTATCATCATCATACGACTTAGCATACAACGTACTTTTTCACCACCAGATAAAACATCCGAAGTTTTTAAAGCTTCTTCTCCACTAAAAATCATTTTGCCCAAGAAACCTCTTATATAAACTTCTTCACGCTCTTCTTCTGTAGTTGCCCATTGACGTAGCCAATCTACAAGCGAAAGCTTATTATTAAAGTACTCACTATTATCTAACGGTAAATAGGATTGTGTCGTCGTAACTCCCCAAGCAAATTTACCTGAATCCGCTTTTTCTTTTCCATTAATGACTTGATAAAATGCTGTTGTTGCTCTAGAATCCTTAGAATAAACAACAACCTTATCACCTTTAGCCAAATTGATATCAATATCTTTAAATAATATTTCCCCATCTAAGCTTGCAGATAGCTTTTCTACATTCAAAATTTGATCTCCAGCTTCGCGCTCGCGCTCAAAGATAATGGCAGGATATCGACGACTAGATCTTTTAATATCTGCAATATTCAATTTTTCGATCATTTTCTTTCTACTGGTTGCCTGTTTAGATTTAGCGACATTTGCAGAGAAACGACGTATAAATTCCTCGAGTTCTTTCTTCTTCTCTTCAGCCTTTTTATTTTGTTGTGCATGCTGTTTTGCTGCTAACTGAGACGACTCGTACCAAAACGTGTAGTTACCTGAGAAATGATTAATCTTTCCAAAGTCAATATCAGATATGTGTGTACAAACCGCATCTAAAAAGTGTCTATCATGAGAGACTACAATTACACAATTATCATAATTAGCTAAGAAATTTTCTAACCAAGAAATAGTTTCATAATCTAAGTCGTTAGTTGGCTCATCCATGATTAGTAAATCTGGATTTCCGAATAAGGCTTGCGCTAATAACACACGGACTTTTTGCTTACCATCTAAATCTTTCATCAAGGTATAATGATACTCTTCCTTAATACCAAGGTTAGATAGCATAGCGGCAGCATCACTATCTGCGTTCCAACCATTCATTTCTTCAAATTCTACTTGAAGCTCACCAATTTTTTCGGCATTCTCATCCGTATAATCAGCATACAGCGCATCGATTTCAGACTTTAACTTATATAAAGGTTTATTTCCTTTTAAAACAGTTTCTAAAACCGTGTCTTCATCATGCTTATTATGATTCTGCTCTAGAACAGACATACGCTTGCCAGGTTCTAAATGAACGTTACCAGAAGTTGGATCCATTTTGCCAGCAATAATTTTTAAAAAAGTAGATTTTCCTGCGCCATTTGCGCCAATAATCCCATAGCAATTTCCATTATTGAATGTGGTATTCACTTCATCGAAAAGTACACGTTTTCCGAATTGAACAGAAAGATTAGAAACTGATAACATATCTTATATTTTTTAAGCTGTTTTTTGAGGGTGCAAAAATAGAAAATTAAAGCCATTAGACGAAATAAATGTAAAGCATAACAAGATTTAACGCGGCATTAACAACTGGTAAACACTCCAAAGCATATTTTTGTTTTTGTTCATTATAATACAAAACCCTTGTTTTACAAATATTTGCTTTGTTGTACAATGATTGCCTCAGTTTCCTTAGGATGTAATTCTAATGGTGATGATTCTGATTATGCATTTATTGGAGGTGAAATAATTAATCCAAAGAATAATAGTGTTGTGTTATACAATACCAAAGGTAAAGTTGCCGATACTTTTCTCTTAGATGGGAACAATAGGTTTATTCATAAAATAACAAATTTACAATCAGGGCTCTACTCCATAAGACATGGAGGCGAATATCAAATGGTTCTTTTAGAACCTAACGATAGCATTATGTTTCGATTAAATACTCACGACTTTGATGAGTCTTTAGTTTTTACAGGAAATGGAGCAAAAAAGAACAATTATCTCATTAAAACTTACATTGCTAATGAGAAAGAAGCGAAAAAATTAAGTAAATATGCTCAACAAGAACCTGAAATTTTTAGTGCATTCATCGAAAAAAGAAAAGAAAAGCGTTTAAATGAATTTCATTCTTTTTTAGAACAGAATGAAAACGTGGAAACACCATTTTTTAAATCGGTGATTGAAGCAAATATTAATTACAATGCATTCGCAGATAAAGAAATTTATCCTTTTGCTTACTTCGGTAATAACAAACTAACTCATATTAAAGATTTACCAGAAAACTTTTATTTGCATAGAAGTATAGTTGATTACAACGCAACCCATTTAAGCAATTTCTTTTCATATAACCGTTTTCTATCCTCTAACATAGAAAATCTAGCAACACATAGCTATTACGATAGTAATCCGTATCATAGTAAATTCGATAGACATGCGTTAAACTATAACAAATCTAAACTTGATTTAATAGATAGTCTAATAGCAGATGAAACCATCAAAAACAATTTACTAAAGTACAAGGCTATAGATTACATAAGTCACAATCATACAGAATTAGATGCTAAAAAATTATTAGATTATTATTTAACCAAAAGCACAAATGAAGATGATAAAGTCTATATGAAAGAATTGGTTTCTAATCTAAAATTACTGAGGCGTGGTAATCCTTTACCGAATTTAACAGTGGTAAATTATAATGATTCTGAACACCTTTTAACCTCCATAATCAGTAAACCTACCATCATATATTTTTGGTCTTCAAATTATAAATCCCAGTATCGAAATAGCCATTACATGGTAAAAAAACTTAAGTCTGTTTTTCCTGACATGGATTTTATATCCATAAATTTGAATGATAATGATGATAAATACTGGAAAAAAATCATCAATAACTACGACTTTTCAAAGCATAATGAATTTAAATTCAAGGATTCAAAATCTTCACGTAAAACACTAGCGGTTAGCTATTTGAATAAAGCTATTGTTGTAGATGAAAACAGCACAATTCTTCATCCTAACGTCAATATCTTCAGATCAGATTTTCATAATACCCTTGAAGAATTATTACAAAAAAAGCACCTTGTCGCAAAACAAGATGCTCTCTAATTTATTCTAAAATTTATTTAGTTTCCTTTCTTGTAATCAGCTAAGAATTTTTCTAGACCAATATCTGTTAGTGGATGTTTTAACAAGCCTACTATTGAGCTTAGTGGTCCGGTCATAACATTTGCACCCAGTTTTGCACAATCTATGACGTGCATTGTATGACGCACAGAAGCAGCTAAAATCTGAGTATCGAAAGCATAGTTATCGTAGATATGGCGAATCTCGGCAATAAGATTTAATCCGTCTGTAGAAATATCATCTAAACGGCCAATAAATGGTGATACATAAGTAGCACCAGCTTTTGCAGCGAGTAATGCCTGACCCGGAGAGAAAACTAAAGTAACATTAGTTTTTATACCTCTATCCGAAAAGTATTTACATGCTTTAATACCATCCTTAATCATTGGTAACTTAATTACGATCTGATCATGTAATTCAGCTAAAGCCTCACCTTCTCTTACCATACCGTCAAAATCTGTAGAAATAACTTCCGCAGAAACATCACCATCTACAATCTTGCAAATATCTACATAATGCTTTAAAATATTATCTGTACCAGTAATACCTTCTTTAGCCATTAACGATGGATTTGTAGTTACACCATCTAAAATACCCATATCCTGAGCTTCTTTAATCTGCTCTAAATTGGCTGTATCAATAAAAAATTTCATCTAAATATAAATTTGAATTGTTCTGTTTTAGTTGTCGCGAATTTACAACTAATCAATAAGTTCAGTCTTATGAAAACATCAAAATATATTAACAAGTTACTAATTAAGACAATTTCATCATTATTCTACTATTAGGGTATAAGTCTTTTGTGTGCTGTAATCACATAATAATTCAGGCTCGTCATTGTCAAAACCTCTAAATGGACCATCTACATCGAGATAAATTGTGAAATTATAAGTGCCTGCTGATTCAGGAGTACCTTCGATACTTATTGTGCGGTAATTAACATAATAATCCATTCCTAATGGTAAACCATCAACATCATAGAAATAATCATAGTCATCATCTCTAGGTTCATTGTTTATTTCGGCTGTAAGATCTGCATAATAGTAATTTTCTGTAGATGCGATAGGAAATGATTTATTAGGTAATTCTGGTTCTTTTGGGATAATACAATTTAAAGCGTCTTCACAACTTAAACATAAAAAGCAAAATATTAATGGGAGAAGTTTAAGTGATTTCATAATAGCTAAATTTGAAGATTATACCTCAAATAGTGTACCATTTAATCTATAACTTATAATGATTCATCAATAATTTCTCATAAACTTTATCCGGAAGTATGCGTTTTAATACAATAGAGAACTTTTGCATAAATGCACCAACCTTATAATGCACTTTAGGTTTTTTTGTTTCAATAATTTTAAAGATCGCATCTGCCATTTGTTGAGGGTCGCTACCTTCATCTACATGATCATCCATCATCTTTAAACTATTACCATAATTTTCTTTATAAGGAGAAGTGTCTAAAATTGGCGCGTGATAACGACCAGCAGCAATATTTGTGGCAAAATCACCTGGTGCAACATTAGTCATTTCAATATTAAAATCTTTCAACTCCATTCTAAAGGCTTCTGTGATTATTTCTAAAGCCCCTTTACTTGCACTATAAATTCCGCGATAAGGTAAACCCATATAACCAGCAATTGAAGTCACATTAATAATTAATCCTGACTGTTGAGAACGCATAGTTGGCAAAACCGCTTTAATAACATTGATTGGACCAAAAAGATTGGTTTCAAAGTTGCGCTTTATTTCAGCATCCGGAATTTCTTCTATTGGACCAGTAATACCTGCACCAGCATTATTGATAAGTACATCTATTTGTGATTCATGCTTTAAAACAGTATTAATACAATTAGAAATAGTCTCTGACTTTGTAACATCTAAAGCAACAATAGGAAATTCACTTTTTGGATAATTGCTAGGATTTCGACTAGTACCATAGACTTTAAAACCTTTTGTTTGAAGATATTCTCCTACCGACTTACCAATTCCTGAAGATCCACCTGTTATTAAAACTACTTTAGACATACTAAACTATAAATTTCAATTTCTAAAATACAAATTCTTAATTTAAAGAATGAGATCCCAACCTTCGTTGGGATTATGCTAAACTAAAAAATCTTGATTCGCCAAGGCTTTCAAGATTTGAGTTTATTGCATAAAAAAAGGCAAGCTACCTACATCACACCGCTACGACCGCGTACCTTTGCTACGTTCCCGTCCTGGAGGATTAAGCAGGAGCTGGTTGTGTAGGACTTGCCCGGCGGCAAAGATACAACCTTTTAAAACTTTTACAATGATTTATATGCAGATTTTTAAACTGAATTTTATTTTAATAACTTGCTCAAAAATCCGAGATACATTATGCAATTATCTAAATATATCATAGTCATTTGTTTAAGTTTATTTTTAATTAATTGTGGTGGCAATAATGCTTCAAAACAGACAGGCTTATCAATAAAGACGAGCTCAAAATCTGCAATGCTAGGAGATACATTAAAACTGTCTATTAACAATCCTAAAAAATTGAATATTACAGATGTTAGTTATCAATTAGATGGAGAAACAGTTGATAAAAATGTAATACTAAACGCAATTACTTTAGGCGAAAAAACTATTACTGCTAAGGTGAATTATGATGACAATACAGAAACGATTACTAAATCCTTGAAAATATATAATAATATAATTCCTTCTTATTATAAATATGAAGTAGTGAACACCTACCCTCACGATATCACGTCTTACACACAAGGCTTAGAGTTTCATAATGGAGAATTGTATGAAAGTACAGGTCAACGGAAAGAATCTAAGCTTAGAAAGGTGAATTTTGAAACAGGTGAAGTTTTAAAAAATATAGATTTAGAGGATAAATATTTTGGTGAAGGCCTTACTGTTCTTAATGATAAGATCTATCAATTAACATGGCAAGCAGAAAGAGGGTTTGTTTACGATGTAAATACGTTCGAAGAGCTGAGCACCTTTGATTATGGAACTAGCAAAGAAGGTTGGGGAATATGTAATGATGGGGAAACTCTCTATAAATCTGATGGTACAGAAAAAATATGGTTATTAAATCCTGAAAATCTTACTGAAAAAAGCCACATAGAAGTTTACACTGAAAAAGGAAAAATTCCTGCGCTAAATGAACTCGAATGGATTGACGGTAAAATATATGCCAATATCTATCAGAAAAATGGTGTGGTTATCATTAACCCTAAAACTGGTGGCGTAGAAGGTGTTATTGATTTTAAGCCACTTAGGAAACTAGTAAAACAGCATAGCGATTTAGACGTGCTCAATGGCATTGCTTATCATCCTGAGCGTAAAACAATCTTTGTAACTGGCAAGAACTGGGATAAGCTTTTTGAGGTTAGAATTAAGAAACAATAAACTTTACTCACTCAAACGCTTAGTTTACTCATTATCGATTGTATTTTAACTTAAACTCTTAGTTCTTTGACACATAAAATCAAAGTAACTATGAGAAAATCTATCACTTTAAACATTGCAGAACCTTGTCATGAAGATTGGAGTAAAATGACTCCAAAAGAAAAAGGCCGTCATTGCGCAGCTTGCAATAAGACCGTTATTGACTTTACCAAACAAACTGATGAGCAGATTATTATAGCTCTTGAGAACAAAGGAGATCTTTGCGGACGTTTTAAAAATCAACAATTAGATAGAGAAATTGTTCTGGCTAGAAAAGATAGAAATAACTATATGTCTTGGGCAGCATCCGGACTATTTGCCTTTATAGCACTTGGGAGTCAAAAAAGTTTTGCACAAGGTGCTCCAAAAATTGTACAAACAGATTCAATTAAGCCAACACATATTAAAGGAAAAATAGCAACGTCTGTACTGAACAAAAAAGTAGTTTCTGGTACAGTAACTAATTTTTTAGGCGAATTACCTGTTGAGGGAGTATCCGTTATAATAAAAGGGACAGCACTAGGAACGGTTACAGACAAAAAGGGTAAATACAAGATAAAAGCAAAAAAAGGTGACATTTTAGTTTTTAGCTATTTAGGATTTGAAAAAAGAGAGGTTATAATCAAAGAATCTAAAGTTATTGATATTAAGTTTAAAGAAAGTCATCTAGAAATTATGGGCGAAGTACAAATCTATGAACCTAAATCAATTAAAATACCTAAGAGTAAACACGATAAAGAGAATAAAGAATAGTCTTGGTAAACTATAACTATAATTAAAAAGTCTATTCCTTAAGAAGTAATACCTTTACGCATTAAAATAAAATTAATGCAGACATTCGAAAAAACCATTACGGTTTTAAAGGACGATATTGATGATCTTAACCATGTAAATAATGTACGCTATGTTCAGTGGGTGCAGGATATTGCAAAAGAACATTGGCTAGCTTATGCTTCTAAAGAGATTTTAGAAACCTATTCTTGGTTTTTGGTGAACCATTTTATTGAATACAAAAGTCAGGCTTTGCTCGGTGATAAATTACTACTAAAAACTTATGTTCCGCAAGTTGAAGGTGTAAGTACTACGAGACATGTAGAAATTATAAATGCTGAAACAAATCAACTCATTGTTAAATCTAAAGCTAAATGGTGCCTAATTGATTCTAAAACACAACGACCAACTCGCATTACTCCAAGAATAGCTGAGCTTTTCAATTAACATTTAATACTAGTTATTGATTGAAATTATCGTAAAATAAAATGATGTTTTTTTCTTTATAAGAGAAAGAAAAATAAAGTATAGCCTAAGTTACGGTTTCTTTTTATTTTGAAATAGAAAGGAAAAAAGGGAGTTTTATTGTGGTGAATTCAATTTGTAAATGGTATAATTTAGGTTAAAGTTTTTTTAATGTCTGGATTGATTTCAATTGAAAGTCTTTTCTTTAAGGCATCAATCAATTAACCATGCGTCCATTACTTTTATTTATTGTTTTAACCTACTGCTCTTCATCACTAGATGCACAAACTTTAAAAGGTAAGGTCTATGATTCCATTTCAACAGTAAAAAACATAAAAGTATTTAACGAAACTCAGAATAGAGTAACTGCCACTAACGACGATGGAAACTTTAGTATTATCGCAAAAGTAAATGATACTATTCTATTCGAATCTTTATTCTATCATCCAAAGGCTGTTATACTAAAACCTATTCACTTTGATGGAATTGCAGTATTTGAACTCAAAAAAATAGTAAGCGAACTAGACGAAGTAGAAGTTAAAGCGGAACCTGAACAACCCTTTTTTGAAGAAGATACTTATAATATTGAACTTCAGAATTTAATTAAAGAAGATATTAAAAATAATCCAGGGCTATATCGACCTGCAAACGAGAGCTATGGAGTAGATATATTTGCAGTTATTGGATTAGTTGTAAAACTCTTAAAAAAGAAAAACAAGTACAAAGCTCCGATTTATCAACCCATTACTTATAAGCAAATGGATTCTTTATTTACTAAAAGTTCGTTTTTTAATAAACGTTTGGTCACTGAAAGTTTAAAAATACCTGAAGATAAAGTCCATCTATTTTATGATTTCTGTGATGCTAAACAAATAAGTTCAGAATTACTTAAAGATGAAAAAAAGATGCAATTGCTTGAAGAACTGGTCCTTAATAGTCAGCTTTTTTTAATACTGTTGGAGGAATATGGTGAGAAGAGTACCATCAAAGATTAATAGTAGAATTAGATATTACACCAACATTTCATATACCGTTAATATTAATTCTACAACTTCATAATAAATCCTAACTTCAAAAGTTATATTTTTAAGCCATAATTACATTTATCTTTTATGAAGAAATTACTATCGTTTTTATTGTGTCTGGGAATCTTACTATTTTGGAGTTCTTGTCGTAACGATTTTGAATTTTCACCAAGCACAGGAAACTTAGAATTTGCAAAAGATACGATTTACTTAGATACCGTTTTTACTAATATTGGTTCTAGCACTTACAATTTAAAAGTTTACAATCGTAGTAATAATGATATTGTTATCCCAACGATTCAGTTAGAAAACGGAATCAATTCATTTTACAGAATGAATGTAGATGGTGGAACTGGTGAAGTAGGTACGCCACAAGAAGGTAAATTCTTTGAGGATGTAGAACTTTTAGCAAAGGATAGTTTATTTATTTTTATTGAAACAACTATTGATATTGAAACACTTTCTAATTCTGATTCACAATTTTTATATACGGATAAAATCCTCTTTGATACAGGGAGTAATCAACAAGATGTTGACTTAGTAACCTTAGTAAAAGATGCGGTTTTTATTTACCCAAACAGAAGATACTACTACAGGAATTATTGAAACCTTAACTTTTGATGTAGATGGTGATGGTAATGACGACGAAACAACATTGCAAGGTCGTTTTTTAGAAGATTCTGAACTCACATTTACTAATGAAAAGCCTTATGTAATATACGGTTATGCAGGAGTGAACGCAGGCAAAACACTAACTATGGAGGCTGGTGCACGTGTTCACTTTCATTCAGATTCAGGAATAATAGTCACTGATAATGCGACACTGAATATTAATGGAGAACTAAGCACAGATCAAGATGTTTTAGATAACGAAGTCATTTTAGAAGGTGATCGTTTAGAACCACTTTACACCGATGTTCCAGGTCAATGGGGAACTATTTGGTTGTTTAATGGTAGTGTAAATAACACCATAAACTATGCAACTATAAGAAATGCGACGATTGGTATTTTATCTGAAGGCAATCAAGATGCAACAAACGATAAATTAACAATTACAAATTCTCAAGTCTATAACGCAAGTAGTTTCGGGATTTTAGGAAGGGCGACGTCGATTGCAGCAGAAAACGTCGTTATAAACAACTGTGGTCAATCTTCCTTCGCTGGTGCACTTGGTGGAAAATACAACTTTACCCATTGCAGTATTGTAAATTATTGGAACAGTAGTTTTAGACAGTTCCCTTCCCTGCTATTAAATGATTTTGTTCTCGATGAAAACGGAATACCTATCACTAATGATTTAACGGAGGCAAACTTTACAAACTGTATTATTTATGGTAATGATGATCCAGAATTTTTATTAGAAAATGAAGGCTCAGTATTTAATTACAAATTCACCAATTGTTTGCTACGTTTCAACAATAACAATATAGAAGGTACAGGTAACTATATGTTTGATGACACTGATTTCTATGTTGATAATATTTTTAACCTGGATCCAGATTTTGAAGATCCTTTTGAAAATTTAATGCGTATTGGTGAAGGTTCTGGAGCTAATGGCATAGCACTACCATTAATGCCTGCTGGTTCTGATTTATTAAATAGAGTAAGAAATACAACTGAGCCAGATTCTGGTGCCTTTGAGAGTATGGTTTTTGAGGATTAGTAAATAGTAAAACTTTTGAGTAAAAGACTAAATTATTCCAAATTTATACTTGAGTTATTAAAATACCTCTGGTTATTCTTTAATATTTCATTAGCACTTATTTATATCATAGCTTTATTAAATAAATTATTTAGATCGGATTTTGACCTTTTATCAACAAATAATTTTATCATAATCGGTGTCATCTTAATAGTCTCAATAGGACTAAATTATTTATGGATTTCTAAAAAAGATAAAAGCCCCTCAAATTAAATATATATTGAACAAGCAGAAGGTAAAACTCATTCGACGGATTGTATTATTTGTAATAACTATTGGGATACTATTAGTCCATTTTTTCGTACCAAGACTGATTTCTGAAATTAGAAACCCTGTCGTTAGCTTAATAAAAAGAAATCGCAATGTCAATCACCAAATAGTCTCAAATAATAGTCATAAAATAAAACAAAAAGACTTTTTTTTCAGTTCATTTGATAATCTTAAACTATCTGCCCAAATATCATATTCGTCTTTAGGTTCTGTAAAAGGAACAATTATATTATTACACGGAATACGATCAGATAAACATCAATTTAAAAACGCTATTCAATTTCTATCTAAAAATGGATATAACTCTGTTGGCCTCGATTCTAGAGCTCATGGAAAAAGTGAAGGTAACTTCTGTACATTTGGAGTGAATGAGAAAAGAGATATTAAAATTCTGATTGATTATTTATCTGAAAAAGAAAACTTCAACCATTTCGGAGTTTGGGGACAATCTCTTGGAGGCGGCATTGGTTTGCAAGCTATGGGTTATGATAAAAGAATTGAATTCGGTATCATAGAAAGTACATTTTCAGATTTTAAAACTATTGTAAATGATTATTTCGATTTACATGCCGGTTTTAGTTATTCGCCTTTTTCTAATTATTTAGTTAATAGAACAGGAGAAATCGCAGAATTTGATTCAAACGATGCTAAGCCCATCAAATATTGTAAATCTATCAATCAACCTATTTTATTAGTGCATGGAAATCAAGATAAACGTATCAATATTAAATACGGAAGAGCTAATTTTTCAGCAATACCAAGTAAGCGAAAAGAGTTTATAGAAATTGATTCTGCAAATCATTCTAATGTTTGGAAGGTTGGAGGTGAAACGTATTTTAATCGTATTCTAAAATTTTTAAATGATCAATGATCAAAAAAAGCCTTCAAACTAAATTGAAAGGCTTTTTTTGTCATTCTGAATTTAGTTCAGAATCTATATAATTAATAGTGTTATGCTGAAACAAGTTCAGCATAACAACATAGACTATGCATTAAACAAAGGTCGTCCTCCCATTAATTCATTCACTTTCTCAGCAACACCCTCTAAAACTGTTTCATTTTCGTGATTTGTTAGTACTTCATCAATCAAATCAACTACCAAAGCCATATCTGTTTCTTTTAACCCTCTCGTAGTAATAGCTGGTGTTCCAACTCTAATTCCAGAAGTTACAAAAGGTGATTCCGTATCAAATGGCACCATATTTTTATTTACAGTGATATCTGCTTTTACTAAAGCATTTTCTGCATCCTTACCTGTAATATTCTTATTTCTGAGGTCAATTAACATCATATGATTGTCAGTTCCACCAGAAATTAAGTTGTAATCTTTAGCAACAAAAGCCTTTGCCATAGCATCTGCATTATGCTTTACTTGTAACATATAATGCATAAACTCATCTGTTAATGCTTCACCAAAAGCAATGGCTTTAGCAGCAATAATATGTTCTAATGGTCCACCTTGGTTTCCTGGAAAAACACCAGAATCTAATAAACCAGACATTTTACGAAGCTTACCGCTTTTTAAGGTAATGCCAAATGGATTTTCAATATTCTCTCCCATCATTATCATGCCTCCTCTTGGACCACGCAACGTTTTGTGCGTTGTAGTCGTTACGATATGGCAATGTGGCATTGGATCATTTAAAATACCTTTAGCAATTAAGCCTGCTGGATGCGATATATCTGCTAATAATACAGCTCCTACACTATCTGCTACTTCTCTAAACTTAGCAAAATCAATATCACGAGAATAGGCAGAAGCACCTGCAATAATTAACTTTGGTTGTTCCTTTTTAGCTTGGTCAGCTAACATATCATAATCAATATGCCCTGTATCCTTCTTTACACCATAAAATGTAGGGCGATATAATTTCCCTGAAAAATTAACTGGAGAACCATGTGTTAAATGCCCACCATGAGACAAATCAAATCCTAAAATAGTATCTCCTGGCTTCAAACATGCATGGAAAACTGCTGTATTTGCCTGACTACCAGAATGCGGTTGCACGTTAGCATAAGCAGCACCAAATAAGGTCTTAGCGCGCTCAATAGCGATGTTTTCAACTTCATCAACCACTTCACAGCCACCATAATAGCGTTTACCAGGATAACCTTCAGCATATTTGTTTGTTAATACAGAACCAGCAGCTTCCATCACTTGGTCACTAACAAAATTCTCTGAAGCAATCAATTCTATACCATCTGTCTGGCGTTCTTTTTCTGCTTGTATGAGTTCAAAAATTTGTTCGTCGCGTTGCATATATATTATCTTATGTTAAATGAGCATCAAAAATACGAATTACATTAGTTTTAATATTAAAATTTATGTACGTTTGAATAGAAATTAATGAACATTTAATCAACAACAGCATTATGCCATTATCAGCCAATAACCCAAATAGAACTTCTTGGTTATACGTTAATAAATATTCTGATTTTCCAATTCAGAATATTCCATTTGGTGTATTTCTCACTAGAGAGGATATAATTACCATTGGAACACGGATTGGAGATACAGCCATTGACCTTGGTGCGTTACATCAATTAGGCTATTTTAAAGGCATTCCGCTAACAGATGATATATTTCTTCAAGATTCATTGAATGACTTCATTGCCGATGGAAGAAAAACATGGCGTGCTGTACGAAATCGTGTTGCTGAAATTTTTGATGCTACTAACGAAACGCTCAAAAACAATACTAAACATAAAGAAATTATTTGCTTTAGACTAGATGAGATAGAAATGCAGATGCCAATACATGTTGGTGATTACACAGATTTTTATGCTAGTAAAGAACACGCAACAAATGTAGGGTCCATGTTTAGAGACCCAGAAAATGCTTTAATGCCAAATTGGGTGCATATGCCAGTAGGTTATCATGGTCGTAGTTCTTCTATTATCACCACACATATTCCAATTAATAGACCACAAGGCCAAACCATGCCAGAAGGTGCTAAATCACCAGTGTTTGGCCCAAGTCAATTGGTGGATTTTGAATTAGAGATGGCTTTCATCACTACCGATGCTAATGATTTAGGTGAATCAATTCCGGTAGAAGAAGCTGAAGAATATATCTTTGGTTTAGTATTATTCAATGATTGGTCTGCTCGCGATATCCAGAAATGGGAATATGTACCATTAGGTCCATTCTTAGGAAAAAGTTTTGCATCATCAATGTCGCCTTGGATTGTAACATTAGATGCTTTAGAGCCATTTAGAACGGAAAGCCCAAAGCAAAATCCTAAGCCATTAGAATATCTTCAAACTAAAGGAAAGAAAAGCTTTGACATTCATCTTGAAGTCGGTATTCAACCAAAAGGTGGTAAAGAAACTACGGTTTGTAAGTCGAATTTTAAATATATGTACTGGAATATGGCACAGCAGTTAGCACACCATACAGTCAATGGATGTCCTGTAAATTCTGGTGATATGATGGGAAGTGGCACCATTTCTGGTCCTACGCCAGATTCATATGGTTCCATGTTAGAATTGTCTTGGAAAGGTACAAAGCCACTTAAAATGAAAGATGGTACAGAACGTAAATTCATTAATGATTACGATACGGTAGTTATGAGAGGACATTGCGAAAATGATGATGTACGTATTGGATTTGGACAAGTGAAGACACAATTATTACCTGTTTTTAATCCCAAGAAAAAGAAATAAAGAATTTACTTTAAATTATTTTAAAGCTCATAATTGTTAATTGTGAGCTTTTTCGTTTTTAAAAAGGTGCATTACATGTGAAACTCACCCACTCTTTGTTTACAGGATGTTCAAAACTCAAAGTTTCCGCATGTAAATGCAAACGATTAGAAACAGTTCCGTACAAATCATCACCGACAATAGGAACATTTAAACCTTTATGATGTGCTGCGTGCAATCGTAATTGATGTGTTCTGCCTGTAATTGGATAAAAATAAATTCGGGTTTTGTTATTTTCAATATTTACGACTTTATATTTTGTAATCGCCGATTTTCCATGGTCATAGCAAACCAATTGCCTTGGCCTATTATTTAAATCTACACGAATTGGTAAATCTATATAACCTTCAGTTTTATCTAATACTCCGTCTAGCAATGCGACATAGCGCTTTTTTACAGTACGATCTATAAATTGTTTTTGAAGATTTTTATGGGTTCTTTCATTTTTGGCAACTAATAACAAACCCGATGTAGACATATCTAATCGATGTAAAAGCAAAGGACCAGAAGCATAACGTAAATAGGATTGCATTCGAGTTAAAACGGAATCTTTAATTGTTTTTCCAGGTACGGACAAAAACTCATGCGGTTTATTTAGAACTAACAGAAAATCATCTTCATAAACAATTTCTAATTCTCCTTTAAAAACACCAGCGGTTTTAATAGGATTCGGCTGAACATCCATACCTTGCATCATGTGTCCTAAAATGGGTTCGCATCTACCACGACAAGATGGATAGAATTGGCCATGCTTTCTAACTTCTGCTGTTGGTGAAATTCCCCAGTAAAATTCCGCCATTGCAATAGGCTTTAAATTATTCTCATAAGCATATTGAAATAATTTAGGTGCTGCACATTCGCCGGCTGCAACAGGTGGTTGACCTGAATCAGTCATTTTAAAAATATCAATTAAATCCTTGGTTTCTCCTTTTGCGTTTAAGAATCGATACTGTTCATGAATTTGCTTTTGCAAACTTGCAGAAAGCGTTTTTCTTTCCTTTTTTAAGGCTTCAATGGGTTTTATTAATTCAGCCAATTTATGTTCAGCTAATTTTAGCTCAGCTTCAAGATTCAATTTTAAATACTTTAAATCAATATTACTTTGAATACTTTTTTGCTTTAATTCTTCAAAAAGCGATGATTTCTCTACTTCTGAAAATTGAAGCTCTGCTTCTACTCTTTGCCGTTTTCGTTTTAGCTTATTGGCCTTAGCAGTCTTTTTGAAGTTTTCAAGCTTTTTGATCCGTTCTCGTTTAAGCTTTTCTAAATTTAATCTCGCTTCTTCTAATTCCGGATTATGTTCTAACGTTTCAATTTTAGTATTTAAACCATTTAAATGTGCTTCATTTCGTTTGTAAAATCCGTCTTTGTTAAGTGTGTCAAAAACTGGTGGTACAAATCCTTTGATATGATTACTTTCGGCTAATTTTCCTGAAAATGCAACAATATATCCTAATCGTCCTTCGACAGTTTCAACAATCATAACACCAAACATTTTTCCAATTTTCAGCCCTTGTTTGGTAGTATCCAAGCCAAAGTTATGTTCAAAATCAGTCTGAGTATTGAGATACGCTTTTACCTCATATGCAGCAGTAACACAAAGCGGATCTGGTTGATAATAAAACGGATAGGTGAATTGTTTTGGCAACTCAACCAAAACACTAGGTTTTATAGGGTGAAAAAGAGATTTTTCCGCTTTAAACATTCATATGTATTTACTGCACAAAGAAACGAAAAACTACTTTGGCATCATAATTGGATTTACATACTAATAACCCATAAAAACACAAGATTATGAAACGATTTTTACTATTATCAGTCCTAGTTTCGGTACTCGTATCTTGTAGTGCCAAAAAACAAATGGAAAGCGCCATTAGCCATGGTAATTATGACCAGGCTATTTCTGAAGCGTTACGAAAACTCGAAAACAACAAAGACAAAAAACGTAAGCAAGATTACATTGTGATGCTTGAAGATGCGTATTACAAAGTTTTAGAGGAAGACTTACGAGATGTAGCGCATCTTAAAAAAGATGGTAATCCAGAACAATTTAAAACCATCTATAATATCTATTTAGATTTAGAGGCAAGGCAAAATGCGATAAAGCGTATTTTACCTTTAAAAATTAATGGAAAAACATTGAATCTTAAGTTTAATGATTACAGTTCTGAAATTGTAGATTATAGATATAAAACGTCTGAATATTTAATTGGTCAGGGAATTACACTTCTAGACTCTGAAGACAAATACAATGCAAGAAAAGCATATGACATCTTTAGTTATATAGAACTTATCAATCCAAATTTTGATGAAAATAGAAGCTTGATAGATGAAGCACATCAAAAAGGAATTGATTATGTAAACGTTTCTGTAGTAAATGAAACGCACCAAGTGATACCTCAGCAATTAGAGAATGAATTGTTAGATTTTAACACGTATGGTTTGGATCAGTTCTGGACAGTTTATCATGCAAATACAGTTGAAACCATAGACTACGACTTTGCTATGCAATTACAGCTTAAGCGAATTAATATTTCACCAGAGCGTATTAATGAGCGTCAGCAATTAAGACAAAGGCAAATCGTTGATGGTTGGGAATATCTTTTAGATGATAATGGTAATGTTGCAAAAGATAGTTTGGGCAATGACATTAAAGTTGATAGAATCATCAATGTTAGAGCAAGATTTGTTGAAGTGATACAAACGAAATCGGCACAAGTGATTGCAGATGTTGTATACACAGATCTAAAACAAAATCAAATTATAGACAACTTTACCATAGATAGTGGTTTTACATTTGAAAATGTATTTGGACGTTTTAGAGGAGACGAACGTGCTCTAAACAGAAATGATAGAAACTTGTTAAGACAACGCCAAGTAAGATTTCCTTCTGATACACAAATGGTGTACGATACTGGTGAAGACCTGAAACAGAAATTAAAAGGGATTTTAAAGTCTTATAGATTAAATAGTTAATAATTAAAAACCTCTCAATTATGAGAGGTTTTTTTATTCTTAAATTATGATATCGTCTGCTCTAGTTATTATGCGAGTTCTGCGTGTCGATTCTAAGGCATTCGCTGCATCTAAGTGTTTGAGTGACGTAAAATCTAAACCAGTAATCTCTTCAATTGATTCAATAGGCACTTGAATTCTTCTAGTAATGAGTTCATCAAAAGTATAAGGGTTTAAACCTGTAAAAATCTTTGACTCATATAAATCTTCAATATACTCTATTTGACCTACCATAAAACCAGCTGCAGAAACACTGCCATCAGATTTTTCGGCAACAGCAATTTTCCAGTAAGACACAGGAATTTGCCAAGGGCCATTTTCGCGCTGAAATCCATATGATGGATCACTTTCTTTAAAAATCGGACCCGTAAATATTGAAACTTTTCTTTCGGTAGTTTGTGTTTTATCTAGAACATAATCTTCTAAATCTCCCCATTCAACATTATTAAATCTTTGGTATTGTGGAGCCGCATTAGTGAAATGAAATGTATGTTGTTCAGCAATCTCTGCTTCTTCTTGAGTTCCCCAACAAGGGTCGAACCTTCTAACCAAATGTCCTCTAGAAAAATAGACCGCTTCATCTACAATGGTCCTTCTATAAAAATTATCACCTGGCTGATAGATATAGTCCATTCTTTTGTCTCGCCTCCAATTGTCGGATCTTGAGCCTGGATGCATCAATTTTTCACCAAATATATTTACAGCAGTAATCAAAGGAAACTTTCGCTCTTTATGAATTACCGCAGAAAAATGTAAATAATCTAAAATGTTAGAGCTATCATCTTTTAATCGTGCAGCTGAATCGCTTACAGGGCTAATTATTTCCTCTAAATCAATATTAACCTTAAGAAAATCAGAGTCATAACCCAATTCCATTTGATGACTTTCCCAGTAATTTATAGGAAACCCTTCAAATTCTGGCTCAATGGTTTTATCCCTTAAGAAAGGTCTACTAGAATCTAGAATTATAGGAGTTATACCTAAAGCAATACTCAATCTTTCTAGCACTTTAGACGCTTGTAAATCAGAAAACTTAGAAGATTCGAGAAGCGTAAAAATGGCACTTATTCTAACACCTTCATTAGCTATGAACTCTATTTCATCAGAATCAGAATCTGGATTCGGAACTGCTTTATGATGAATAGCCACAACTTGCCACTGATCATTGAGAACTGGTGAACCCGAAGATCCTGGATCCGTATCTGTAGTGTAATGAATAAATTTTTTGGGAGCATTATTAGAATTCCCTTCTAATTCTATAATCTGATTTTCTCTAATGGTCATTTGTTTAGGATCACCATTTGGATGCTGAATTATAGTTACCCATTCTCCAGGCATACCTTTGCCACTTATAGGCAAAAGTCTAAGATAGCCAAATCTCTCAATGGGTATGCCTGCATTAGAATTTGTAGAAATGGATACAAACGTAACGTCTAGATCTTTAGAAGTAAAGAAAATATCATCTGGATGCAGGTTAAAACCAATAGGGTGCTTTAAAACTCCGTCCTTATCATGTTCATAATTGAATTCAACTTCGCATTGCGAAGCTTCTCTTTTGTCTGAGATCACATGATTGTTCGTCATCATTAAATTCGGACCAACTAAAAACCCTGTGCCATACCATCCGCCTCTCACTGGTACTCTAATTCTGCATACAGCTTTCGCTGCTTCTATACCTCTTGTTAAAAAATTTACAGAAAGTAGGTCACTTTCATTTAAAATGCGTTCAAAACCATTAGGATCACTATTATTGTGTTCTACTAAAACCTTTCTAAAATTAGATATATTCTTTATTGAGTTTTTTCCAATTTTTCTATCTGAAGTAATTTTTGCTTCGAAGATAGACTTAATTTTATGTTGCAGATTAGAATCTTCTTGTAATCTAATATCGTTCCTGTTGTTAAATTCTGATCTTTTCATTTTGATAGGCTTTTAAACTTAGTTTGGCTATTGAAAAGCAAGTTAGCGTTTAAAAATCTGATAATCAATACGTAGAACTACGTATTTTAAGGCTACATTTTGAATTAAAGAACACAGTTGTAAGACTGACAAATTCTTATAAAACACGCACAAAAAGAAAGTTTACTCTTACAAAAATAAAAAAATAAATGCATTTCATCGTATTTATTAGTATTTCATCTGTATTTTACTTAGGTTTACCACCTAATTGTTTTGAACCCAAATCTAACAAAACACTTAACTTATGAAAAAACTACTACTCTCAGTATTAGCACTAGTGCTAATTATTTCTTGTAGCACTAGTAAACAAATCGAAAGATCTGTAAGTGCTGGTAACTACGATCAGGCGATTACTAATGCCATTAGCAAACTCCGAACGAATAAGAATAAAAAGCGAAAAGGAGATTTTATTGTAATGCTTCAAGAAGCATATACTAAAGCGAACCAGCGAGACAAAACAAACATTGACTATTTAAATAAGGATAATAACCCAGAGAATCATCTTAAAGTCTATGATCTCTATGTAGCACTAGATAATAGACAAGAACGTGTAAGACCGCTTTTACCATTATACGTTGATGGACAAGAAGTCGCACTACCTATTAAAGATTATTCTAGTGGACTTATCAGTTCAAAAGAAAAAGCATCAGCACATCTTTATGCCAATGCCATTGCGGTTTTAAATCAACAAAATAATACCAAACAAGATTACAGGTTTGCTTATAACCAGTTTAGAGATATAGAGGATATTAATCCAAACTATAGAGATGTTCGTGCTTTATTAGAAGAAGCACACATAAAAGGAACTGATTTTGTATTGGTAGAAATGGTTAATGATACTGAAAAAGTAATTCCAGAACGTTTAGAAAACGATTTATTAAACTTTAGCACGTATGGTATCAATAACCTATGGACGGTTTACCACAATGCAGAAGATAGTAATACCAATTACGATTACAGCATGCGTGTTAACTTAAGACAAATCAATACGTCACCTGAGCAAGTAAAAGAACGTCAGCTTGTTAAAGAAAAAGAGATTGTTGATGGTAAACAAATATTACGAGATGAGAATGGCAATCAAGTTAAAGATAGCTTAGGTAATGCTATAGAAGTGGATAGATTTAAAACCGTACGTTGTGAGTTTTACGAATTCAGACAGTTTAAAACGGTACAAGTTACAGGTAATGTAGAATACCATAATTTAAATACAAAGCAATTGGCTGATGCGTTCCCAGTAAGTAGTCAGTTTGTATTTGAACATATCTATGCTAACGCAAGAGGAGATCGTAGAGCATTAGCAAATGATTTATTACCATTTTTAGAGAGACGTGCTGTACCCTTCCCTACTGAAGAACAAATGATTTATGATTCTGGTGAAGACATAAAACAGCAACTCAAACAAATAATGAATTCTTATACTTTGAATTAATAAAAAAAGCCTCTCTGAATTGAGAGGCTTTTTTGTTGCGCTTAACAGGTTGAGTTATGATTAGCACGGTGTACAAAATGTAAAGGTTTTCAGTTACACACTAAGTAGTATACATAATAATAGGAAAAATTTCAGTAACCATTTGAGTGAGCATTCCTTCCGAGAGTTCTAATTCTGTTTAACCACTTTTGAGTGAGATTTTCTCTGAAATGTAGAAACAAGAAACCAATTCCACCTTAAAAGACATGGGATAGTCTTTCTGAGTGCGCTTTACATACGGAAATTCCGATTTCTTCATTGTTCTTTAGTTTTAGTATAACGCTATTTCGGTACTAGACATTAAATTCATAAAAAAAAGACTGCCTTTTTTGACAGTCTCTTTATTTTATTTATAAACTAATTTAACTAAAGTTTGCCTTTAGATTTTAATAAAAATTTCAGTACTATAGAGTTGGTTATCTATATAAACCTGTAAATAATATGTACCTATTAACAAAGTATTTAATGGTAATTCAATTGTTTCAACACCATTATTAACTTGTTGAGTTTGTTCTATAACACTATTACCGCTATTGTTCAGTAATATTAATTTTACAGTACTAGATGTGTTTACTTCAATGTTAGCTTTTATAAAATTAGTAAATGGGTTTGGAAAAGTTTGTAAACTGACTACTGCATTAGCAGGGTCGACTGTACATTCTCCTAGTGTATCTCCATGATCTAAATGTGCTTGTACTGCTGCCTGGGCAACGCAAATAGTTTTACCATTATGGCACATTTGTACTTTGGAATTTGCGGCTGTTCCACACCCTACATCAGTTACCTCAACGGTAATTGCTGCAGTAGCCTCGCAACCAGTAGCGTCGGTTATTGTCACTATGTATACCTGTGTGCTATTTGGGCATGTATCTATCATTTGGGTTGTTTCGCCAGTACTCCAGTTAAATTGGTATGGAGCTTCGCCTCCTGTTACGGCTGATACTCCAATAGTAGCACATTCGTTTGCCCCATCATAGCCCGTGTACAACACTATATTATCAGTGACCTCCACAACTATTTCACTAGGTGCTGTAATTTCTATACTTGTCGTTACGGTACTGTTTATATCATCGGTAACCGTAACCGAATATGTACCAGCTGCAAGGTTACTTATTGTAGCTGTTGTTTCACCAGAACTCCACAAATAGGTATATGGCCCTATTCCTCCAGTAACCGACACACTGGCCATTCCGTCATCTGCGCTAGCGCAGCTAACATTGGTAGAAACTAATGTTGACTCTAAAGGATCGCTTAGTGGTATTGCTTCCCACACACTTCTATCATCAGTATCTGGAGCTGTACTATGTGTTACAGTTCCATCTTCATTATGATACAGATATCTGCCAGCGGTTCTAGATTCAAATCTATACGTGTCAGTAGTTTCGTCATAGTCTATAGTCCACGTCTTATCTGTATCGGTTGCTGGTGGAGCTTTTAGAGTACTTACAACTACAAAAGGGCCTCCTGGACCACCTGCACCAGGTGCACGCAGTATTCCATTACCACCACTTTCGCTATCACTATCTATATTAAAATATGCTCCACTTTTTATAAACGTCCAATGCGTATTTTCAGCGTCTCCTGTAGTTGACATTATAACAGGCTGACTACTTCCACTTGCAGCAGTTAAGAACAGTCCTGTTTCTACATTACGCAATCTATAAACACCATCAGATATTGGTATGTTACTATTATCAATAACTTCTGCCTTCTGATATGTTGTATTTGCCCATCGCATTTGAGCTCTACCTCCTCTTACTCTGTATGCACCATATCTAATACCAGATTCTAAACCTCTTTCTGGATCAGGAATGTTGTAATTAAATGCTTCACCTCCAATCACGGCATCGCAATAATGTATTTTTTTTGTAGCATCATTTGGATCTTCTCTAAAACCTATTTCTAATTCAAAACTAATTTCCGCATCTTTATCTACACGCTTTAAGAATACAACTTCTCTACCGCTACCTTCACCACCGCGCTCTAAGATACGTTCGGCATATATATCAAAGGCTACTTGCTTACTTGCATTGATACCTGTACCATAAACGGGCTTCGCTAAATACAAACAAATAGCTGGATCATTAGATCCACCACCACCTGTATGTTTTCCTTTGGCCTGTGCTAAATAACTTCCGTTTTGACCAAATGAGCCTCCATCTCCTACTTCAAGAATTCTCAATGTTCCTGTAAACTTCGCAAAGCTTCCAACACCTGTTTCCTGAGATCTAGGTAATGAACGCTCTATTCGCGGTTGCAACTGATTTCCATTAACGGGATTAATTTCATCCCAGTGATTCGACCCATCAGTAATATTATAAACACCCCAAGTTTTTCCATATACATCACTTTCTGAATAATCAGCATAGCAAGTTCTATCATCAGCAGTTCCAACATTAACAGCGTTTGCTATATCTACATTTCTAGTATTATCGTTCTGGAATTCACCTGAAGATGGACAACTTAAATCAGTATTTGTATCCTCATCTGGAGCTATTGCCACTGGGTTTTCCCCTAATGGAATGAGTCTCCAATTACTTCTATTATCTGTATCTAGGGCTGCAGCATGGGTTACAGTTCCATTTACCTCAAGATACATAAATCTTCCTGTCGTTCGTGATCCAAATCTGTAGGTGTCTTCTATATCGTTATAATATACGGTCCATGTTTTATCTGTATCGGTTGCTGGTGGCGCTTTTAGAGTACTTACAACTACAAAAGGACCTCCTGGACCACCTGCACCTGGTGCACGTAGTATTCCAGTACCACCACTTTCACTTTCACTATCGATATTATAAAATGTTCCAACTCCACTTTCTACAAGCGTCCAATGTGTATTATCAGTTTCTCCTGAAGCTGACATCGTAATAGGCTGACTACTTCCTGCTGCAGTGGTTAAGAATTCTCCTGTTTCTACATTTTGAAATCTAAAAGGTACTCCAACTGGTGGAGTTTCCACTAAAGGAATGAGTCTCCACACACTTCTATCATCAGTATCTGGAGCTGTACTATGTGTTACAGTTCCATCCGCATTGTGATACAAATATCTGCCAGCGGTTCTAGATTCAAATCTATACGTGTCAGTATTTTCGTCATAATCTATCGTCCACGTTTTATCTGTATCGGTTGCTGGTGGAGCTTTTAGAGTACTTACAACTACAAAAGGGCCTCCTGGACCACCTGCACCTGGTGCACGCAGTATTCCAGTACCACCACTTTCACTTTCGCTATCGATATTATAAAATGCGCCACTTTCTACAAACGTCCAATGTGTATTTTCGGCTTCTCCTGAAGCTGACATTGTGATAGGTTGACTACTTCCTGCTGCAGCGGTTAAGAATTCTCCTGTGTTTACATTTTGCAATCTAAAAATATCATCAGAAGGCAGTGCGCCTTGCGCTGTCAAAAAAAATGAAAAGAGCGTGAAAATGCTAAATAAGATGGCTTTAAGAGTGGTTTTTTTCATGTTTATAATAGTTAATAGTTTCCATAATATTATTGTATTAAGCTATTATAAGTATCCTGTACTATACTGATTTAATAAAAAGTAATTCAAGTTATATAAAAGAGCAAAGAACATAAGACGCATTAATTAACTCCTTTTTTTTAAACTACTCGCTAAATGCAAAACTGTCTTGTTTCAATATTGATAACATAACTCAAATTATAATTATTTAGGATAAAACCTTATTGAATCTGATTAGTTTGGCATTGAATTAATAAAAAAAAGCCTCTCAAATTTGAGAGGCTCTTTTATACATTAGTCTTTCTAAAAAGAAGATCTACACGTAACTTTTAAAACGTTTACTTACTACTCTTTCTTCCCTTTCTTAGTCGTAATCACTATAACACCATTTGGAGCGTTATATTTTTTCATGGCCACTTCATCTTTAAAGACCTCTATCTTTTCTATGTCATCAGGAGATAAAGTTTTGAGCACTTCATTACCAGAACGCTTGCCGTCTACAATTACCAAAGGAGCTTTTTCATTAGACGAAGAATCATCACTAGATTTGATCTTAAATACTACTGAATCACTTTTCGCTTTCGTAGTTATAAGTATCACTCCATTAGGTGCATTATACTCTTTTATGGCTTTATCACCTTTTACCACAGCAACAGACGCAATCATGTCGTTATCTATTAAGTCCATACTAAAATCGAATTTTTTGCCGTCCACATAAATATCGGGTTCTGCTCCTTCTTTAACCTTTACATGAAGTTTTTCCTTCTTTCCATTATCCTTTTTTTCTACTGTAAATTCTTGTGCTTGAAGTAACGACATTGAAACGAATAGCACACATACTGTTAAAATTAATTTTTTCATGATTATAAATGTTTGTTTATTAATAACTATTTGATTTAAATTTATTCTTCTTTAGTGGTATAAATAATGACGATGTCATTTTCATAAACAATACGTTCTTCAACTTCAGCTGAATCTGTATTATACACCATATCTCGTGCGAGGTTCAATAAGGTTTCTTTTTCTGCATAACTCATTTCATCATGGTTTTGGTTGAATAAAAACAGTGAGACTAGCAATACCACTGAAGCTGCTGCGGACAGTATACCAACAAAAACCTTACGTTTTTTGTTTGTTCTCTTTTCAAACGATTGCCATAACTGCGCATTAAAATCTTCTGGTATTTCCTTTTTGTTGTGCTTTACAAACGTAGACCATGCGTCTATTGAAGGTTCTAAATTTTCAGTACTCTCAAACAAAAGTTGTTCTTCATTTAAGGTACTTTGGCCTTCCTTATATTTTTTAATTAATCTTTCCGTGTTATCGTCTTTCATAACTATACGTTTTTTCCAATTCTATACTGACCTGCTTTCTTGCTCTAGATAATAAGACTCTTACATGCTCAATTTTAAGTTGTGTCGCTGCAGCGATTTCAACAAACTCATAGCCATCTAAGTCTCGCATGAGTATCACTTCTCTTTGTTGCTCTGGCAGATGCGTAACAATTTGTTTTATAATGGTATTTAGCTCTTTCCACTCTAGTGCTTCTCTACCATGTTCTGATTTTACGATTTCTAGTTGAAAAGCCGCATCATATATATCTAACTTTTTCTTTCTAAGGATATCAATACAATGATTACGTGCCGTTGAAAACACTAAACCTATAATATTAGGATGTTCAGCGATTTGCTTTCGCTTTACCCAAAGTTTTAGCATTATGTCTTGGATCGCATCTTCAGCGTTTGCTCTCGTACCAAGCATCCGAGAAACCATCGGAAACAAACGCTCAGATAATGAAAATATGGTATGTTTAAATTCCTTTTTATCCATTATATCTTAATAACGGTAAAATGGATGGAGGCATAACAAGAAAAGGTGATTTTTTTTATTTAATTATGGTAAGCCACTAATATTCTGATTAATAAAAAAGAGATGTACTAAAAATTTAATGTAATGAACAAGTCAACAAAGACGGCAGAAAAGAACAAAAATCGAAGCCTAGCTTTCAGCTGTTATTTGATTTATTTGGATGTTGTATAGCGTATTTCATATCGCATTATAGTCAATTTTTTCAAACCGATTTTGTTCCGTTTTTAGTTGAGTCCAGTCGAATGAATACATTTCATCTTCGCTCCAGTCGTCAGGATAGTCAACCATTAGATAGTCTCCAATTCCAAATCCACCGCCAAAGTAGTTATATCCTTGTGCTTGTAGATTATTTGGACCAGGTTGAAAATCCACATGCCTGAATTGAGCAGAAAGTAATGCGCAAAGACCTGAAAAAGCATTTAATAAGTTATCCAAATTTGCATGCTCGAAATTGTTAAGTCTATCGTGTTTTGCATTATTGTAAGCTTGATACCAAGTCAAATTACCATTCGATTTCCATTCTACAAATGGCTCCCTAATGTTCTTAGTCCCTTTCCAAAAAGGGAAATCAATTGAATAGTCATCCAAATGATGCGTTTTGTTAACTTTTTTAAAGTCATTGGTGTTCCAATATTTTTCAGTCCTCGGTTGTCCTTGTCTCGAACCACTACTAAAAATTGGGCTAAAAATATTTTCTTTTAAAATAGCTTTGAAATTAGCTTCTACTTCAATACAAGTACGCATTAAAAGTTCGTGAATTCGGAATGAGTAAGTTGAACAGTTTTTGTCACAAGGCTCTACAAATTCGAATAGCTTTTTCAAGTCCTCCTGAATAATTAGAAACGCTCTGGTGTAATGTTCCGGATTTTTACAATAATTTCTATCAATGATATAAGCCCAATCACTATATCCTGCTTGTGGTCCTGTTTTCAAAACAGGTCTATAATTTCTGTGGAAAGGTTTGTTAAAGCTCAAAGGTTAGTTTTTATATGCTGTACAAGGGTCTTGTGAATGATTTCGTTCCGTGGTTTAGGTACTAAGTTAGCAAATAAATCACAGATAGAAAGTCCTCGAGGACTTTCGTAAGTAAGCTATAACTAGCAATGAATTATACAAATTGTTAGCTACAGTTGTTATTATTTAAAAGCTTTGACACTTAATTTTTCCTTTTAAATATATAGTATCTATATAGTCTGGCATTTTATTATCTGGAAATAATTTATCAAACTTTTCATTCCGCAAATAAGAACGAGAAGTGTAAGTTCCTGTAAATTCAACATTATAATCTCGACTGAAATTATCTCTAAATGAAAGACTTCTGATTGAAAGCATTGGTGGCTTTAGAATCTGGCTATCTCCAATTTGAATTCCCAAATAAACGGTTTGACCACAAAGGTCCATGGCAGATTTTAGACCGCTAAATAATCTTAAACTACCATCTGAATCAATTCTTTCTCCAGATGGGTTGCTCCCAATTCCTAGTCTAAAAAATTCTTTAGGATTATTAATATAATCAAGAAAGTACAATAAGTGCGTTTTGTCACTTTGTAGTGAAATATGTGTTTTAAATGTCCAAATAAGTTTTCTTTTTTCGTTGGAATATGGACCGTTTTCGTCACCTATCTGTAAAGAAATATGTATCAATTTATTATCAAAATTATCGAGTAATTCAGAGCTGACTTCTTTGTGCTTTAATGACCTATTCGTATGTGCATACTTGCCTTGTCCATGATGCTCGTTTAAAAGAGAGTCAGTATCGAAAATATTCCTAAGATTTGGTAAATATTCTTCTAATGCCTCTTGCTTTATGTTCATGGATAAAGTTGTTGCACGTAGGTCAGATGGAAGCGGATAAGAAAGTTTCTCCATTTCCTTTTCGGTAGTTTCTTTTAGTTTTGTGACCTCCGTTGATATTTCAGTTGTTGCTTTATCTGTTTGGGATTTTAATTTACCCAGAGCTAATTTTGCTTCTAGCGACTTCTCTTTTAATTGTGAAATAATTTCGGTTGTTTCATCTTCAACTTTTTTATTGAGAGAATCTTCTGTGTTCTGACATTTCCACCAATGTTTTTTGAAATTCGGCTTCCATGTTATCTTTAAGTTTATCCCTTTCTAAAGAGGCATCATCAAATGATTTTTCAGTTTTTATACTAGAGAAATGTCTAAAAAATGCCACTCCTACTGCAGCGATAATTAATCCGAGTGCCGTTATAATTATTGATATTGTAATCATTTTTTTCAATTTCATTAAATGTCTAGCCTTTATTCAGGACGGGTCAAAATTGTTGCCAACGGTTTTGTATATGAAAAGTAGCGGATTTTTAAGCACTAACTTTTCGGTTAATAACTTAACTTTATTTTATTATTTATCTTTCGTTTAAGCACTTAATCCGCTATTTTTTATATACGTTGTTGGCTACTGTACTTTTATCCCATTAGGTTTAATTCGGAATCTAATGCTTCTTGTCTTTTTCTTCTGGCACCTAAATCAGATGACGCTCGTAAATTTAGGGTATATTGAATAACATTCTCGCTCATTTCAGCTGCAGCTCCCTCTTCTTTTTCTACTCTCACAAATTTATCTATGTCTTGTGCAAATTTCATAAGAGTTTCAGCTGTTTTTGCCCTGTTTTCAGTTGATAAAGGAAATAATTCAGAATATTTACTTAACAATACAAACAAAGTATAAAAATCAGTTTTCTTTGACCAACGAGTATCTGAAATGTTAGGCAAGATTTTGGTAATCTCTCTTAATACCTTGTCAAATTTATCTTGAAGTTCAAATTTTTCTTTAAAATCTTCTTCATACAATTCATAATACTTGTCTAAAGTTTGTTTTTTATTTTGAACTCCGTGTAAAACTGCAATTGCTAATTCACTAATAAATTCCACATCTTTCATTCTCTTTATGTCTGTTGAAGTGAAGACGTCTATTTTAGACCATAAATCGTGATTAGCCAATCCATTCATTAAGTTTATAAATTCTCCCCAATAAGTTGCTTGTCTCAATTCTTGAGGATTTAAAACAACGTTATTTCTATTTAGTCTTTGAAAAATCTCTCTCAATTCCAAGTCTGAAATTTCGGGTAACATTCTAACTACAAACTGATAACCATAAAATTTCTTTTTTTGATTGGCATTTAAATCGTCAAAACTTAATCCTCCAAGAGAAGGACTATCTTTTCCATCTATTTCAAATTCTCCGTGAATGTATTCTAAACAAGATGTAATTCGCTGTTGTCCATCGACAACAATGTAATTTTTACTTCCATCTTCAAGGATTATATCTTGCATATAGAGTTCCGGAATTGGAAATCCATTTAAAATACTATCTACTAAAAAGCTTTTTTGCTTTTTTGTCCAAACTAAATTCCTTTGGAATGGTGGTCGCATTTCAAGTTGGTTGAGTTCATCTGCTTGTTTAAACCAAGAAATATCTCTGTGTGTTGTTTGTAAAAAATCTGCCATTTTATGTTGTAATTATAATATCCTTTAGTTTGCCAATACAATCTGATTGATATTCTCTTAATGATTCAAAGTCCTTATAAATTCGAAAATTTATTTCTCTGTCTTTTGTTGGGTCTATTTTTCTCATTTCATCAATTGCGAGCATCCATTCTTTACCAAAAGGTAATATTTGAATTATTTTATCAGTAGCAATTGTTCCCCAATAAATTAATCTTTCTCTATGGTCTTTTATTGATGATTTTTCTATTCCCTTTAATCTATGCCTTTTTGGACCTAAATTTCTTAAATGATGCCAAGAAACATCAAAGTAATGACTTGAAATTATTGCAACATCAATATCTGATTTGTCGCTAAAAACTCTGAAGTTTTTATCAGGGTTAAGACTTATTCCAACTGCAGCACTTCCTGTAAAAGTTATGGCTTTACCATCAACTCCTATTAAATTCCCAAGCCTTTCTTTCCAATCAATGTATTTTTCCAAATCATTATCGAAAATATGAGGTATTCTTTCCAATACCCATTTCGAACTAATATAGTTTGGATGATAATCTATTATTTCTTGTGTTAATGCTTCTTTCAAGTTCTATTTCAGTATTGTAGCCAACATGTTATATAGTAACTTTTATTACTCATATCCCATAAATATGTCTGGATATGGTAATATTTGTATTACTGTTATCCGTTTATAAAACTAGCAATAAAATAAGAAACTTATATACGTAGAACTACGTATATTTAAAGAAATTTCTCTAAATCCATCTCAATAATACCACCATGAGACGCATGTGCAACCACGACTCCATTCCTTAGCACTAAAAGCTGAGGAGATTGGTGCATCACTTGGAATTTAAAACCGACCTCATTAGACACGTCTCTATAACTCAATAGATCTAAATAATATAAGTCTGCATTAGCATTTACATCGTAAGCAGATACAAATTGGTTCATTACCATTCTGCTAATACCACAACGTGTAGAGTGCTTAAAAATAAGTTGTGTTTTGGTTTTAGATTTTTCTGCAATAGTATCGAGTTGCTCTACTGAATTCAGTGCAATCCATGGTAATATTTTTTCTTCTTTTTTGTTCTTTGAAGCTTTAGCGGAAGAGGATGGTTCAGATGAACTGCCAAACATTTTATTAAAAATTCCCATATTTATAGACTATTATACGAAGTAAGTCGTTAACTATTTTATATCTTACAAACTGACGAAACGTCACGCTATTACTAGAATTACCAGTCATTTTGTCTTGTTCGTTGTGTTGGTAAGATTATTGACTAAAGATAGGCAAAACATAAACAATAAAATTGTCATTCAGAGAGTTGCTCATTGAGCGTCGTGGAAGTGAGTTGTAGAATCTTTTAAAGAGATTGCTGCGCTTCGCCCATGTCTGCCGACAGGCAGGCTCGCAATGACAGAAAAAGATAAAATATGAACTTTAATAATTATACCATTAAATCACAAGAAGCCATACAGCAGGCACAGCAGCTTGCCCAAGGTTTTGGTCATCAACACATAGAAAACGAGCATATTTTTAAAGCGCTTTTCAATGTTGATGAAAACGTACTACCATTCCTTCTAAAAAAGTTGAATGTTAATGTATCTATGTTTCAACAAGTATTGGACAAAGAACTAGAAAGCTTTCCTAAAGTGTCTGGTGGAGACATTATGATTTCTCGAGATGCTAGTAAAGCTTTAAACGAAGCCTCAATCATCGCAAAGAAGATGAACGATGACTATGTATCTGTAGAACATTTAGTGTTAGCTGTTTTTAAATCTAAAAGCAAAATTGCACAGATTTTAAAAGACCAAGGTGTTACTGAAAAAGGCTTAAATGCTGCCATAGAGGAATTACGACAAGGAGATCGCGTTACTTCTCAAAGTCAAGAGGACACTTATAATTCACTGAACAAGTATGCTAAAAACTTAAACCAGTTAGCACAAGATGGTAAGTTAGATCCTGTTATTGGTCGTGATGAAGAAATTAGAAGAATCCTTCAGATTTTATCGCGTAGAACAAAAAACAACCCAATATTAGTCGGCGAACCAGGAACTGGTAAAACGGCTATTGCTGAAGGCTTAGCGCACAGAATTATAGATGGTGATATTCCTGAAAACCTTAAAGACAAGCAAATTTTCGCCTTAGATATGGGAGCCTTAATTGCTGGTGCAAAATTTAAAGGTGAGTTTGAAGAGCGTCTAAAAGCGGTTATTAAAGAAGTCACAACCAGCGATGGTGATATCGTACTCTTTATTGACGAAATTCACACCTTAGTTGGCGCTGGTGGTGGACAAGGAGCCATGGATGCAGCTAATATTCTTAAACCTGCATTAGCGCGTGGAGAACTTAGAGCTATTGGAGCAACGACATTAGATGAATATCAAAAATATTTTGAGCAAGATAAAGCCTTAGAACGTCGTTTCCAGAAAGTACAAGTCAACGAGCCAGATACAGAAAGCGCCATTTCTATTCTTAGAGGTATTAAAGAAAAATACGAAACGCATCACAAAGTTAGAATTAAAGATGAAGCCATAATTGGTGCTGTGGAGTTATCAGAACGTTATATCACCAATCGTTTTCTTCCGGATAAAGCCATTGACTTAATGGATGAAGCCGCTTCTAAACTGCGTATGGAAATCAATTCTAAACCAGAAGAATTAGATGTGCTCGACCGTAAAATAATGCAATTAGAAATTGAGCATGAAGCGATTAAGCGCGAAAAGGATGAATCTAAATTAAAAAGCTTAAAAGCTGATTTAGCAAACCTCAAAGAAGAGCGTAACGAGCTGAATGCCAAATGGAAATCTGAAAAAGAAGTTGTAGAAAACATTCAGACTATAAAACAAGACATTGAAAACTTTAAGCTCGAAGCGGAACGTGCTGAGCGTGAAGGTGACTATGGAAAAGTAGCAGAAATCCGCTATGGAAAAATTAAAGATGCTACAGAACAACTTGAGAAATTTCAAAAGGAATTATCCGAACAACAAGAAACATCCTTAATAAAAGAGGAAGTGACTTATGAGGATATTGCTGATGTTGTGGCAAAATGGACAGGAATTCCTGTTACCAAAATGATTCAGAGTGAACGCGAAAAGCTTTTAAAACTTGAGGACGAATTGCATAAGCGCGTAGTCGGACAAGAAGAAGCAATCGAAGCCGTCAGTGATGCGGTTCGTAGATCTAGAGCTGGTTTACAAAATCCACAAAAACCAATAGGAACGTTTTTATTCTTAGGTACAACTGGTGTTGGTAAAACAGAATTAGCAAAAGCCTTAGCGGAATATCTCTTTGATGATGAAAACGCAATGACTCGTATTGATATGAGTGAATATCAAGAACGCCATGCGGTAAGCAGATTGGTAGGTGCACCTCCAGGATATGTAGGTTATGATGAAGGAGGACAATTAACCGAAGCTGTGCGACGTAAACCGTATTCAGTGGTATTGTTAGATGAAATTGAAAAAGCACATCCAGATACGTTTAATATCTTATTGCAAGTCTTAGATGAAGGGCGTTTAACAGATAACAAAGGTAGAGTTGCCGATTTTAAAAACACCATCATTATTATGACCTCTAATATGGGAAGTCATATCATACAAGAGCGCTTTGAAGCTACAAAGGATATTCCTTCGGTAATAGAAGCAGCAAAAGTGGATGTTCTAGGTTTATTAAAACAAAGCGTAAGACCTGAGTTTTTAAACCGTATCGACGATACCATAATGTTTACACCATTATCTAAAGAAAACATTGTTAAGATTGTTGGATTACAACTGAAAAACGTCACAAAAATGATAGCGCAACAAGGTATTACTTTTGATGCTACAGAAGAGGCTATTGCTTACTTAGCGAAAAAAGGCTATAATCCAGAATATGGTGCAAGACCTGTAAAACGAGTGATTCAAAAAGATGTACTGAATCAGTTGAGTAAGGAAATACTCGCTGGTAAAGTCACAACGGATAGCATCATTTTACTAGATGAATTTGACGGACAACTTGTCTTTAGAAATCAAGGAGATTTAGTTGTAGAAGAATTATAAACAAACTGTAACATAATAGGTTAAAAACAGTCTTTATATTGATTGGTTGGTTAAAGCAACACTGAATTCAAGTCGAGTAGCTCTCGAAAGTTTGAAGTGTTGCTTTCCTTTTGTAACAAATTACAGATTTTTACTACTTATAGTTCAAAATCAAAACATATAATGAGAAAAACACTATCAATTTTAGTTTTAACCTGCTTATCAATTCTGTCTGTAAATGCTCAGAAATTAGAAAATTCAACCCTTTGGAAAATAGAAGGTAACCATTTAGAAAAAGCATCATATTTATTCGGAACCATTCATATTACCTGTGATGCCACGTTAGAAGCCGACGTACAGAAAGCTTTAGATGAAACATCTCAAATTGTTTTAGAAATTGATATGGACGATCCAGCAATGCAAACTAAAATGATGGGAGGTATGTACATGAAAGATGGTAAAAAAATCAGTGATTTAGTATCTGAAGAAGAATTTGCCATTATAGATGCTTTAATAACGAAAGAAGTTGGTATGCCATTAAAAATGGTAGAAACCATAAAGCCTTTTTTCTTAATCGCTATGATGTATCCTAAAATGATTGATTGCCCAATGCAATCTTTTGAAGAAGAACTCGTAAAAGTTGCTAAAGAACAAGAGGAAGAAATTAATGGATTAGAAACCATCGAAGACCAAATGCAAGTTTTTGAGGATATTCCTTATGAAGACCAAGTCGCAGATTTATTAAAAACGGCGAAAGACAATTTAGCCAACGATAAAGAAACATTTGCAAAGATGCTAAAAGTCTATAAAGAAGAAAATATCGATGCTATGATTGAAATGATGGATGACGATGAGGACTCTTCAATAGCGAAACACCAAGATGTAATGTTGGTAAACAGAAATAAGAACTGGATATCAAAAATTGGTGAATACGCAAAAGATCAACCCACATTCTTCGGAGTTGGTGCAGGCCATTTAGCAGGAGATACTGGAGTCATCAATCTACTTAGAGAAGCTGGATACAAAGTAACACCTGTTTTAGAATAAGATAATCCTCAATATTATAAATAAATAGTAAAAAAATATACCGATTGGTATATTTTTTACTATTTTTGTTATATATGACTACAAAATCAGAACTTACATCTAATTATATATTAGAGACTGTTGCACCAATTTTTAATAAAAATGGTTACGCAGCTACGAGTATGAGTGATTTAACATCTGCGACAGGTCTAACTAAAGGAGCTATATATGGCAATTTTAAGAATAAAGAAGAGTTAGCAATAGCGGCATTTAAGCATAACGTAAAAAAGCTAATGTCCTTGATAGCAGAATATTTAACTAGAAGTGAATCACCAATTCAAAAGTTATATTTAATCTCAGATTTTTATAGAGATTATTATAAATTAAGTAAATCTTATGGTGGTTGTCCTGTTTTAAATATTGGTGTTGACGCCAACAATCAAAATTCAGAATTATTAGCAAAGGTGAGGATAGTAATTGAACGTATTCAAGATCAGGTAGCCACGATAATTGAAGATGGTATTGAAGCCGGTGAGATTTCTACCGAAATTAATGCCATGCAATATGCTAAACGTATAGATACCATGATACAAGGTGCTATTTTTATGACCTACACCTTGGATGATGATTTTTACATGAAAGACACCATGGATCAGATTAATGATATGATTACAAATGAGCTAAAAGCTTAATATTTTTTTAACCAAAAATATACCGTTTGGTATATTTTAAAAATCAAATAAAATGGTATTACCAAAAACAGTTGAAAGCAAAGCAAAAATTAGGTTTCAGGATTGCGACCCGTTTAACCACTTAAACAATGGGAAGTATATTGATTACTTTATGAACCATCGCGAAGATGAGCTTATTAAAAACTATAATATAGATGTTTATAAAATGGCAAAAATCCAAGGCAAAAGTTGGGTATCTAGCAGTAATCAAATTGCATATCTAAAGCCAGCATTTTTAATGGAAACTATAACTATAGAATCTCAACTCATCTATTTTGATCACAGTAATATAAGGGCAGAAATGCGAATGTATAATGAAGATAAAAGTCAATTAAAAGCTGTTATTTGGTGTGGATTTGTCCATTATAATCTCTTGAATCAAAGAAGAGAGACACATTCTGATGCTATGATGACCTTATTCGACACTATTCATAACCCAATGCCAACAAACATATTTGAAGAAAGGATAAAACAAATAACAAGAAAAGCAAAACTCAATTAAGTCAGTTCCTATGTGCTTTATAATGAATTGATTTCATAGCTATCAACAATTTTTCGATGAAATGCATAATAAAATGTAAGATTTAACATTCATTTTAACGGATAAATGATTAATTTTATCGAGCTATTTAATTCCAACAAAACTTAAGACATAATTAAAACTTGTCTAGTAATCCCTCTTTATGTAGAGAATACTATAGCTAATTTTTTGTCTAAACCCTACTTATACAATAAATGGAATTAAATAGATACATAGATCATACTTTATTAAGTGCTTCTGCAACAGAGGCAGATATTCTTCAGCTTTGTGAAGAAGCCAAAACATACAATTTCTTTTCTGTCTGCGTTAATAGCAGTTATGTTAATATTGCAAAACAAGCACTAGGCAGATCTGATGTTAAAATTTGTACAGTCGTTGGTTTTCCGCTTGGAGCTATGTCAACGGAAGCTAAAATATTCGAGGCAAAAAAGGCTATAGAACAAGGAGCCTCAGAAATAGATATGGTTATGAATATTGGTCGCCTAAAAAGTAAAAACCACGTCGCTGTCTTAAAAGATATTAGCAATGTAAAGCGCGCTATAGGACTTACTCCTTTAAAAGTCATCCTTGAAATAAGTGAACTATCTAAAAACGAAATCGTAAAAGCTTGTGAAATTTGTATTGATGCTAAAGCTGATTTTGTAAAAACATCAACTGGTTTTTCTAAAAGTGGTGCCACACTAACTGCAGTTAAAATAATGAGAAAAACGGTACGTCACCAACTAAAAATTAAGGCTTCTGGTGGTATTAGAGATGCCGAAACCGCATTAAAATACATTGAAATTGGTGTTGACAGAATTGGTGCTTCCGCTGGAGTTGCTATGATGAACAATCAACCTTCACATTCTTCTTACTAAATTCATGCGCTTTATGTAACTTTACAGTATGAGTGTACATATAGGAGCTGAAAAAGGCGAAATCGCAGAGACCATTTTATTACCAGGAGATCCATTGCGAGCAAAATGGATAGCTGAAACATTTTTTGAAAACCCAAAATGCTTTAACGAAGTTAGAGGCATGTATGGTTATACAGGTACATATAAAGGTAAACGCGTTTCGGCCATGGGAACAGGTATGGGAGTGCCAAGTATTTCCATTTATGCCAATGAATTAATTTCAGATTATGGAGTAAAAAACCTAATTAGAGTTGGTAGTGCTGGTTCTTATCAAAGACATGTCAAAATTAGAGATGTAGTTTTAGCCATGGCGGCGTCATCAACTTCTGGAGTCAATGAACTACGTTTTGGAGGAGCAGACTACGCTCCTACTGCTGACTTTGGATTATTTATAAAAGCTGTTGAAGCAGCAAGAGCCAAAAATATTCCGGTTAAAGCAGGCAATGTTTTATCTTCTGACGAATTCTATGAAGATGATAAAGAATCTTATAAAAAGTGGTCAAAATTTGGTGTTTTGTGTGTAGAAATGGAAGCTGCCGGACTTTACACTATAGCAGCTAAGCACAATGTAAATGCATTAGCAATTCTTACAATTTCTGATTCTTTAGTGACAGGAGAACATACCACAAGTAAGGAACGAGAAACAACCTTTAAAAGTATGATTGAAATTGCTTTAGAACTTGCTTAAATATATTTAACAAACTTTTAAAGAAATCACTACTATTCTAGGTTATATTTGAGAGTACTAACTAATCATTCCGATCATGAAATCTTTTCTAGCCACACTAATATTCCTCTTTTCAATTTCAATAGTTGCTCAAGAAACTTCTGATAAAGCTCAAATTGAAGCGACACTAAACAATTACATAGACGGTTTTTACCAAGGTGATACATTAAAATTGAAAGCTGCTTTAAAACCACGACTTTATAAATTTGGGTATTGGAAAAATAAAGAAACTGACACCTATGATTATTATGAGCAATTAACTTATGAGAATGCTCTAAAAATGGCTCAGAACACAAAGGATAAGGGGAAAATACGCACCGAAACTAAAATGCGTAGTGTAAAAGTACTAGAAATAAGTAACCACATAGCTGCTGCAAAAGTAACTGGTTTTTGGGGATTAGATTATATTTTACTTTCTAAAGATGAAGGCAAATGGATGATAGAACAAGTCATTTGGGAAGGACCATTTGAAGATAAATTTAAAGAAGAGGAAACAACAACAACAACAACCTATTACCTAATAAGACATGCAGAAAAAGATCGTTCAGATAAAACCAATAGAGATCCTCACTTAACAGAAACTGGTCTTAAACGTGCCAATAATTGGGCTAATGTCTTAAAAGATGTAAAATTTGATATGGTGTACTCTACTGATTACAACAGAACAAAAGAAACTGCTGCTCCTACTGCAAAAGCTAATAACGTAGAAGTTTCATTCTATGATCCTAGAAATATGAATTCTAAAGAATTTACAGAAAAAACAAAAGGTAAAACTGTACTGATTGTTGGTCATAGTAATACCACTCCATTCTTTACAAATAGTCTATTAGGCGAAAAGAAATATGATGATATTAATGATAATAACAATGCAAACTTGTATATCGTCACAGTAACTGGAGATTCAAAAACTTCGACAGTTTTAAAGGTTGACTAAATCTACGGTAACATTTTCGAGTTCTATTTTAGACACTAATTTTAGTTGATTATTTTCAAAGGCTATTCCTAAATCGAAAAGTTTTGTTTCAGGGTCTTCAGCTTTATAATTCTTATAATCTACAAAACGTAATCCATTGACATAACGCTCATTGTAAGCTTCTCTAAAACGCATTCCAATACCATCATCTTCATTATATGAATACGCTAAGTAGCATACTTTAAAATTCTGTTTGTCAATCCAATACACAAAAACATCTTCGTAATCCTCTCCTCCACCTTCTTTATCAAAAGTTACTTTAATTTTGTAATAGTCCTTTTCTTTAATTTGCTCTTCTCCTAACAAGGTTTTATTGACAGCTTTGTCGTTTAAACCATAAGGTAAAACTGAAAAATAGTGTACTGAATTCACTGAAGCCGAATATTTTTTAACCATAGAGTCTTCAACCTTAGTGAACTTTGCATTAATATAACGTTGAAATATTTCACCCCTTAAAAAATCTATTATCGAATCATTTTCTTTCACCATAAATCTTGATAGTACCTTAGCATCAGTGGTATAACTAGATTTATATAGAATATCCCTAAAATTAAATTCTATATTAACAATTGGTGAGTTAAAAACATTACCACCGGAAACCTCAATAGAATTATTGATAATCTCATCAGCAAACAAAGACTTAACTTCAGGCTCATTTTTGCAACTTACTATGGTCAGAGCAATCACTATAAAACATAAATATTTCATAAGCATATTAAAAATTTAATAGTCGCAAAATTAGAAACAAGTTTACATAACTATATACATATTTCAAGAAACTTTGAGACTTCGAGTCTTCGTTAGAAAACTTCAAGGTTCAAGCTTCAAACTTCAAACTTACTTTCATACCTTTGCCTTCCATGCAAAAAACGGTTAACATACTTAACAAAAAAGCAAAATTTCAGTACGAGATATTAGATAAATATACGGCTGGAATTGTCCTTACCGGAACTGAAATAAAATCCATCAGATCTGGCAAGGCCTCTATTGCCGAAAGTTTCTGTGAGTTTAATGACAGAGAAGAACTGTTTGTAATAAATATGACCGTTGAAGAATACGCATTTGGTAACTACTACAACCATAAACCAAAAGCAGAACGTAAATTACTACTTAATAGAAAAGAGCTTAAAAAACTCAAGAAAGAAATGGATGTAAAGGGTAATGCTATTATCCCTCTTAAGCTATACATCAATGAAAAAGGCTTCGCTAAACTCATTATTGGACTAGGTAAAGGTAAAAAGCTTTACGATAAGCGCGAGGTGATTAAAGATCGTGATAACAAGCGTGATTTAGATCGTATTAAGAAAAATTTCCGATAAGTTTAAGATTCCTATAACTTCTACCACAACTTTTTTAATTTATGTTTGAGGCAACCATTGGTTCAAACAATGCGTCTATTTAAATAGAAACCATCAATCAATATACATGAATAGAAAATTACTCAGCTTATTTTTTATTGCAATAAGCACATTAGTTTCAGCTCAAATCGTTGGAACAATTACCAACAAAAAAAACGAACCACTTCCCTTTGTAAACATCTTAATAGAAAACACCTATAAGGGCACAACTAGTAATAATGACGGTTATTATGAACTCAATATTTCAGAGAAAAAAACCTATACTATAGTTTATACCTATTTAGGTTACAAAACGGTAAAGAAGAAAATCGCTATAGATAAGTTTCCTTACACAATTGATATTACTTTAGAGGAGGAGTCCGTTTCATTAGGCGAAGTAACCGTAAACTCAGAAGTTAATCCTGCAAATGCAATTATGCGAAAAGCTATAGCGATGCGGAAAGAAAATCTTGAAAAAATAAACTCTTTTAAAGCCGATTTTTACTCCAGAGGATTAATTAAAATAAAAGATGCACCAGAGAAAATCTTAGGTCAAGACGTTGGTGATCTAGGTGGTGGCTTAGATTCAACTCGTAGCGGAATTATTTATTTGTCCGAAACCATTTCTAAAATTCAATTTTTAAGGCCAAATAAACTTAAGGAGAAAATCACAGCCTCTAAAGTGAGCGGCAATAGCACTGGTTTTAGTTTTAATAACGCCATTGATGTCGATTACAATTTTTACAACAATACTATAGAATTTGGTAATGAAATTATTTCACCAATCGCCAATAATGCATTTGGTTATTATCGTTACAAGTTAGAAGGTGTCTTCTATGATGACAGAGGTAATCTCATCAATAAAATTAACGTCATACCTAAGCGCGAAAATGATCCTATTTTTTCAGGAAACATTTATATCGTTGAAGACCAATGGAGCATTTATGCCATAGAATTAGATATTACAGGTGTACAAGCTCGTATTCCTGCAGCAGATATTTTGTCAATAAAACAAACATTTTCATATTCCGAAACTAATGATATTTGGGCTAAAATTTCTCAAAGCCTCGACTTTAAATATAAATTTTTAGGTATAAAAGGAGACGGCCGTTTTACAGCTGTTTATAGTAATTATGAATTCAATTCAGGTTTAACTCGAAAAGACTTTGGAAGAGAAATTGTGGCTTTTGAAAATGAAGCCAATAAAAAAGATTCACTCTTCTGGAACACCATTAGACCTGTTCCATTAACACTAGAAGAACGCACCGATTACGTAAAAAAGGATAGTATTCAAATTGTTAAAGAATCAAAACCTTATTTAGATTCTATAGACCGCGTGAATAATAAATTTAAGTTATCTAGTATTTTGGGCTATACCTATCAAAACTCACATAAGAATTATAGTTTTGGATTCGACATTCCAGTTTTGGGTGTAAATTTTAATACCGTTCAAGGTTATAATGCTAAAGCCAATCTATTCTTTACAAAAAATTACGATGACTTTAAACGTTTCTTTAGGGCAAGTGCCAATCTACAATACGGTTTTTCGGACGATAGACTGCGAGCAACTGGCGCATTAACTTATAAATTTAATAATACAAGTAGAGCGTTTCTAACACTTTCTGGAGGCGTTAGTGCTGTTCAGTTTAGTCCTTCGGAACCTATAACACCATTTATCAACTCAATTAGCACCTTATTTTTTGAGGATAATTACATGAAGCTTTATGACAAAAGTTTTCTACAACTTAATTATTCAGAAGAACTATTAAATGGATTTAGATTCTATGCTGGATTAAGTTACGAAAGGCGAAGTCCCTTATTTAATACTACCGATCAGGTTTTTACTAACGAAGAAAATGATGTATACACCAGCAACAATCCATTAGATGAAACTGCCTATGGAGTTGCACCATTTGAAACACATAACATTGTAAAAGCTAATGTAACAGCCCGTATTAACTTTGCACAAGAATATTTAAGTTATCCTGATAGTAAATTTAATGTCGGTAATGATAAGTACCCAACTTTAGTATTGAGTTACGAAAAAGGATTTGGTGCAACTAATAGCGATTATAATTTTGATCAAATAAAAGCAAGATTATACCAATCGTTTAACATAGCAGACAAAGGCCGTTTTAGATATAACTTAAGAGCTGGGAAGTTTTTTAATGCAGATGATATTGCTTTTATGGATTACCAACACTTTAATGGTAACCAAACCCACGTTAGCACAGAAGGTAATTACACCAATGTATTTAATAATTTACCATATTATGCTGCTAGTACAAATGACGCCTATTTAGAAGCACATGTTGAGCACGACTTTAATGGGTTTCTTTTAGGGAAATTACCATTACTCAATAAACTCAACTTTAATTTAGTGTTTGGTGCACATCTCTTAGCTACACCAGATTTTAAACCTTACCAAGAGTACACCATTGGTATCGATAATATTGGTTGGGGAAAATGGAGATTCTTAAGAGTTGATTATATAAGGTCTTACCAAAGCGGATTTCAAAGTGATGCTATTTTGTTTGGGCTGAAATTCTTTTAACTTTATAGAAGTTACTAATGAAAAAATCACTGACACATATTTTGTTTGCTTTGGTTATATTTTCTTGTGATGAATCTGAGCCAAAATTTGAGATTGATTTTAATGGATATACACCAGTATCATTATTCAATGCTAACACAGCCAAAAATCATATTGAAAGAGCTGAAATAAAGATTATATTCCTAGGTGGCTTTGGCGGAATGCCTGATTTTTCAAATAAAAAGGATTCCATATTTCAAAAAAAATACAAAGTAAATTTTTATTCTGAAGGTTGTATGCGTTCTAGTTGCGAAGAAGATATGCTAATTTATAATAATATTGTTTTTAATTATTTAGATTCAAGATTTGGGGCAAATTGGAGAAAAGAAATGAGAGATGGAGCTATTGGACTCTAATCTATTCAATTTTGTTTGGGTTAAAATTATTTTAACTTTATAGAATGAAAAAACTAATAATTGTATTTCTCCTAACAACTTTAGGACTTAATGCCCAAGAAACAAAAGACTACTCAAAAAACGTAGCTACATTAGAAAGCACCATTGAAACCTTATATACCGTAATATCTGGAGATAAAGGTGTTAAACGCGATTGGGATTTATTCAAACATTTATTTCATAAAGACGCCAAACTTATACCTACCGGAAAAAACCCAAAAGGTAAAATTAGCGCACGCTATATGTCACCTGATGATTATATAAAAACCGCAGGAGAATGGTTAGTAGAAAATGGATTTCATGAAATAGAGATTAGCAGAAAAGTCCAAACCTTTGGAAATATCACACAAGTCTTTAGTACCTATGAGTCTTACAAATCTAAAAGTGACGAAGAACCATTTATGAGAGGTATTAACAGTATTCAACTCATGAATGATGGAAAACGTTGGTGGGTCATTAACATATATTGGATGCAAGAGTCAGAAGACAACCCAATACCTGAGGAGTATTTGCCTAAGAATTAATAAACTATTTGTCATTCCTGCGAAGGCAGGAATCCATACTTCAAAATAGATTCCTGCCTTCGCAGGAATGACAAAACATTAAATTGAATCATTAACAAATGAATGAACCAATTTGAGTTCTAACTTTTACTCCTTACTTTTATCAAACTGTTTTACAAAATCATTCTAAATATGACATTCTCAATAAAATCAAACGCACTACTAACACTAACATTAACCATTTCAATTCTCAGTTGTGCCCAAAACACAACCGAAAAAGCTACACCAATTTTTAAAGATGGTGAAGCTCAAATTGTTGATGCCTTTAAAGATGCTAGTCAATGGATTCGTCACGATTTGTGGGTAGAAACAGAGTTTGATACTGATGGAGATGGAGAACCAGACCGAATGCATGTTTCTGTAACACGACCAGAGCAAACTGAGAGTGAAGGTTTAAAACTACCAATTGTATATGTTACTAGTCCATATTTTGCTGGTGTTGCTGCCGATGCACCAGGTACTATGTGGAATGTAGAACACGAGCTAGGAGAAATCGGAGAAGAGCGTTTTCACCCAGAAGTGCAAAGACGAGGACAACGTCCAATTATTTCAAACTCACATATCAGAAAATGGGTACCTCGAGGTTATATCGTAGTACATTCATCTTCACCTGGAACTGGTTTATCTGATGGAGCACCAACTATTGGTGGAGCAAATGAATCTTTAGCTCCTAAAACTGTTGTTGACTGGCTGTGCGGAAGAGCAAAAGGTTATACGGAACGTAATGGAGATAAAGAAGTTAAAGCTTTTTGGTCCACAGGAAAAGTAGGCATGACAGGCACATCATATAACGGAACTTTACCTTTGGCCGCAGCAACTACTGGTGTTGAAGGTTTAGAAGCTATAATTCCTATTGCACCAAACACCTCTTATTATCATTACTATCGCTCTAATGGCTTAGTGCGTTCGCCTGGTGGTTATCTCGGAGAGGATATTGATGTACTTTACGATTTTGTGCACAGTGGAGATGAAGATAAACGCGAATACAATAACAAAACTGTTAGAGATACCGAAATGAAGAACGGTATGGATAGAGAAACTGGAGATTATAATGAGTTTTGGGCTGGTAGAGATTACCTCAACCAAATGGATGGTATGAAAGCCGCATTATTGATGTCCCACGGATTTAATGACTGGAACGTAATGCCAGAACACAGTTACCGTATTTACAAAGCAGCAAAAGAAAAAGGCTTACCAACAATGATTTACTATCATCAAAATGGACATGGTGGCCCACCTCCGACTTCTATGATGAATAAATGGTTTACAAAATATCTACACGGAATTGATAATGGAGTTGAAAAGGAAGAAAACAAAGTTTATATCGTAAGAGAATATGATGACAGACAGCAACCTACAGCTTATAAAGATTATCCAAATCCTGAGGCGGAAGATGTGACACTTAACTTGTTTTCTGGAGGAAAAAATATTGGAGGATTAACTCTTAATAACGTTGAAAACGCTGGAGAAATGTTTTCTGATGATGCCACTATCTCTGGTAGCGAGCATGCAAAAGCATCAAGCTCAAAACATAGACTTTTATATGTAACACCAAAATTGAAAGAAGATCTTCATATTTCTGGTGTACCTAAAGTTACTATTTCATTGGCAAGTAGTAAACCAGCAGCAAACTTATCTGTGTGGTTGGTATCATTGCCTTGGCAAGAAGGAAAAGAAGTTAAAATAACGGATAACATCATAACACGTGGTTGGGCAGATCCTAAAAACCATAATTCGTTGACAAAAGAAGAAGATTTAGTTGTCGGGAAAGACTATTCAATAACTTTCGATTTACAACCGGATGATCAAATTATTAAATTAGGACAGCAAATAGGTTTTATGATTTTTTCTAGTGATAAAGAATTTACTTTACACCCAGAACCTGGTACAGAAATAATGATACACCTTGATAAAACCAAATTAACTTTACCAATTGTTGGAGGAAAAGCTGCTTTTAAGAAAGCTACTGAATAACTTAATTTTTATCCTCTAGTAGTGGTACAAATCGAAATTCGCCAAATTCATGTTTTTCGAATTCCTTTGGTCCTTTTCTAATAAAAAGGGTCATAGTTTGCACATCATCACCAACAGGAATAACTAAACGCCCTCCTATTTCTAATTGACTTAACAAAGGCTTAGGTACAAAAGGTGCACCAGCAGTAACAATAATACTTTTAAAAGGTGCTTCTTCGGGTAGACCTTTATAGCCATCACCAAAAATAAGTTTTTTAGCTCTATAACCTATTTTAGGTAGGAACTTTGAAGTTTTTTTAAATAACTCTTGCTGACGCTCTATACTATACACTTTAGCGCCAAGTTCAATCAAAACTGCACACTGGTAGCCACTACCTGTACCGATTTCTAAAACTTTATCGCCCGGTTTAATTTGAAGTAATTCGGTTTGAAAAGCTACTGTATAAGGCTGCGAAATCGTTTGATCTGCACCGATAGGAAATGCTTTATCGACATAAGCATGGTCTATAAAACCAGAATCCATAAATAAGTGTCTAGGAATTTTACCGATGGCTTTTAAAACACCATCATCTTTAATACCTTTCTTAATAAGCGTTTCAACAAGTTGTTGACGCATCCCTTGATGCTTAAATGTATCTTTCAAAAAGCGTAGTTTAGTTGATGCTAAATTAATTTAAAGAAAGACAAGTTCAAAGGAAGAATTAAAACTTTCTTTTATTAAATAATTCATAGTTTTTTATATTTTCTTTTTTAAATTTCTGAATCAAAACGACTATTTTTGTTAAAAACTGAAAATATGCTAAAAGCTGGAGTTCTTGGTGCTGGTCACCTTGGTAAAATTCATCTTAGACTTCTTAATCAATCTAACAAATATGAGCTCATAGGTTTCTATGATGCAGATGCTGAAAATGCAAAACGCGTTGCAGAAGAGTTTGGCTATACTTATTTTGATACTATTGAAGCCTTAATAGATGCTGTAGATGTCGTAGATATTGTCACTCCTACACTTTCACATTATGATTGCGCCAAACAAGCTATAAAAAAAGGAAAACATATATTCATTGAAAAACCTATTACTAATACGGTTGAGGAAGCTGAAACCATTAGAACTTTAGTAGCTGAACATGGAGTAAAAGGACAAGTTGGGCATGTAGAGCGTTTTAATCCTGCCTTTATCGGTGTAAAAGAACAGATTAAGAATCCAATGTTTATTGAATGTCACAGATTGGCAGAATTTAATCTTCGTGGTACAGATGTACCTGTTGTTTTAGATTTAATGATTCACGATATTGACATTATTTTGAGCGTTGTAAATTCGCCTGTTAAACATATTTCTGCAAGTGGTGTTTCAGTAGTTAGCGAGACACCAGATATAGCAAATGCACGTATCGAATTTAAAAATGGATGTGTAGCAAATCTTACTGCAAGTCGAATTTCTCTGAAAAACATGAGAAAAACGCGCTTTTTTCAAAAAGATGCTTACATCTCAGTTGATTTCCTAGAGAAGAAATGTGAAGTTGTAAAGATGAAAGATGCTCCAGAAAATCCAGGTGATTTTGATATGATTCTTCAAAATGCGGAAGGACTGAAAAAGCAAATTTATTTCGACAATCCTGAAATACAAAATAACAATGCTATTTTAGATGAATTAGAAACCTTTGCAGATGCGATTAATAATAACACCAAACCTATTGTGACTTTACATGATGGCACAGAAGCCTTGCGAGTTGCGAATATGATTATTAATCAATTTTAAGAGAAGAAGCCCATCCTAACCTTCCCAGAGGGAAGGAAACACGGTTGCGGAGAATAATTGAAATCAAAAAAACAACCATAACACATTTATTAATTTTTATTTTTAATTGAAGTAATATTTGTAATTTATTAATGCTTAAATTTTCAACTCTTATAGGATTTAAGGGCATTTAACAAAATTCTTATCCGCCCAAGTAAGAATTCCTTCCCTCTGGGAAGATTAGAATGGGCTTTTACAATTATGAAAAACATAGCAGTTATAGGTGCAGGAACCATGGGAAACGGAATTGCCCATACATTTGCGCAATCTGGATTTAATGTTCAATTAATCGATATTAGTGAAGCTTCTTTAGAAAGAGGTTTAGCAACCATATCTAAAAACTTAGATAGAATGGTCGCTAAGGAAAAAATCACTGAAGCTGACAAATCAGAAACTCTAGGTAATATTAAAACCTATACTAACACGGAAGCTGGTGTGAAAAATGTGGATTTGGTCGTTGAAGCTGCAACGGAAAATATTGATTTAAAACTCAAAATCTTCAAACAATTAGATGAAGTCTGTGAAAGTGATACCATATTAGCAACAAATACCTCTTCTATTTCTATAACACAAATCGCCGCTGTTACTTCTAGACCAGATAAAGTCATTGGTATGCACTTTATGAATCCTGTACCAATCATGAAATTGGTGGAGATTATTCGTGGTTATAGCACAAGTGATGAAGTCACAAAAACGATTATGGAATTATCTAAAATTTTAGGTAAGATTCCAACAGAAGTAAATGATTATCCTGGCTTTGTGGCGAACCGTATTTTAATGCCAATGCTTAATGAATCTATTGAAACTTTATACAATGGTGTTGCTGGCGTAGAAGAAATAGACACCGTTATGAAATTAGGTATGGCACACCCAATGGGTCCATTGCAGTTAGCAGATTTTATTGGCTTAGATGTTTGCTTATCTATTCTTAACGTCATGTACGATGGATTTAAAAACCCAAAATATGCACCTTGCCCTTTATTGGTAAATATGGTTAGAGCTGGGAAACTAGGTGTAAAATCTGGAGAGGGTTTTTACGATTATTCTGAAAGTAGGAAAGCAGAAAAAGTGGCTGGTCAATTTTTGAAGTAAAAAAGTGTCTAGTGTCTAGTGTCTAGTGTCTAGTGTCTAGTGTCTAGTGTCTAGTGTCTAGTGTCTAGTGTCTAGTGTCTAGTGTCTAGTGAAAAGTATTATATTCTAATTATGAAAGTACAAGATCTATTGGCATATAAGAAAGGATTTAAAAGTTAACAATAATCATGTGTTAATAATAAGTAGATCATACTGACAACTTATTACTTTACACTTTACATTAAGAAAATTGGCAAAAGTAATTCCATTTAAAGCTGTAAGACCAACAAGAGCTATTGTAGGGCTAGTTGCGGCACGTCCTTACCAAAGTTATACAATTGACGAGCGTGAATCGCGTATGGATTATAATCCCTATAGTTTCCTTCATATTGTAAATCCTGGTTATAAATATGCACAAGAAGTAAAAGGTAATGAACGTTACAAGCTGGTAAGAAATCGTTATGATGAATTTAAGGAAGATGGAGTTTTTGTTCAAGATGAAAAACCTAGTTTTTATGTTTATAAAATTGTGAATAGACATGGACAAGAATTCAACGGAATTATTGCTGCGACAAGCGCTGAAGATTACGAACAAGATATTATAAAAAAGCACGAAGACACTTTAGCTAAGCGCGAACAAACCTTTAAAACCTATTTAAAAACTGTGGGCTTTAATGCAGAACCTGTACTACTCACCTATCCTGATAATGCCCTTATTGCTAACGTTATAAAGGAAGTCCAAAAAGGTCATGCAGAATTTGAGTTTACAATGACCTATCGAGACACACACTATCTCTGGAAAATTGATGATGAAGCTATTATAGGAAAAATCCAAAAAGAATTTAAGCAGATGAAGACTATTTATATTGCTGATGGTCACCATAGATCTGCTTCTTCTTATTTGTTATATAAGGATGAAAAAGAAAAGAATCCAAATCATAATGGAAGTGAATCTTATAATTTTTTTATGTCCTATTTAATTCCGGAATCAGATTTAGTAATCCATGAGTTTAATAGACTTATTAAAGATTTAAATGGATTAACTAAGGAAGAATTTTTAATTAAGCTAGACACTTCTTATCGCATTGAAAATAGAGGTTTAATGCCTTATAGTCCATCAAAACCTCATCATTTTAGCATGTATTTAGATGGTGAGTTTTATTCGCTCTATTTACGTAAAGCTAATTATGAGTTCAAGACGTCTTTAGACCAATTAGATGCACAACTGTTATATAAAACGATTCTTCAACCAATTCTAGGCATAGATGATTTACGCAATGACAACCGCATAGAATACGTTAATGGAAGACACGAAATGATTACCATTAAAACTAGCGTAGATAGTGGTGAGTTTATGGTTGGTTTTGGCATGTGCCCATCTAATGTAGAGCAAATGAAAGGAATAGCAGACGAAGGATTAAAAATGCCACCAAAAAGTACTTATATTTTACCTAAACTGAGAAGCGCTATTACTATTTATGAATATTGACACGCTGTGTCATTCTGAACTTGATTCAGAATCTCATTCAAAAAAATTAAATTAATTAAATGAGCATAAAACAAAATATACAAAACATAAAATCTTCTATATCAGAAGAGGTAACCCTTGTAGCTGTTTCTAAAACAAAACCCATCAGTGATTTAATGGAAGCTTACAATGCTGGTCAACGCATTTTTGGAGAAAACAAAATCCAAGAAATGTCTGATAAATATGAGCAGATGCCAAAAGATATTGAGTGGCATATGATTGGGCATGTGCAGCGTAACAAGGTGAAATACATGGCTGAGTTTGTGAGTTTAATTCATGGAGTAGATAGTTTTAAACTTTTAAAAGAGATAAATAAACAGGCCGTAAAAAACGATAGAACAATAGACTGTTTACTTCAAATTAAGATTGCTGAAGAAGATAGTAAGTTCGGCATGTCAATAGAAGATGCTTCTACGCTGCTACAATCTGACGAATTTTCTGAATTAAAAAATGTAAATATTATTGGTGTTATGGGAATGGCAACATTTACGGATGATATGACCCAAGTTGAAAATGAATTTAATTATCTTAAATCTTCTTTTGAAAACCTTAAAACTCAAAACTCTGAACTAAAAGTTATTTCAATGGGAATGAGTGGAGATTACCAATTAGCAATTCAGTGCGGCAGTACTATGATTAGAGTTGGGAGTAGCATTTTTGGCGCTAGAAATTATCAATAGTTTTTTTAACGTAAAAGCTTAGACTTTTTTAACTTTGTCTTTTATGAATAACATCTAATTTTAGCATTATATACGCAATACTAGACATAGAAACCACAGGTGGTAAATACAATGAAGAAGGCATAACGGAAATTGCAATTTATCAGTTCGATGGACATAAAGTCACAGATCAATTTATTTCTTTAGTAAATCCTGAGCGCGAGATTCAACCTTTTGTAGTTAATCTTACTGGTATTAATTCTAATATGCTAAAAAATGCTCCTAAATTCTATGAGGTAGCTAAACGCATCGTAGAAATAACAGAAGACTGCATTATTGTGGCTCATAATTCGGCTTTCGACTATAGAATCCTTAAAACTGAGTTTAAGCGTCTAGGCTTTCCTTTTAAAAGAAAAACGCTTTGTACTGTAGAACTTTCTAAGCAGCTAATTCCAGATATGGAATCTTATAGCCTTGGAAAATTAGCACGTGCGCTTGGTATTCCTATGAGTGATCGTCATCGCGCTAATGGAGATGCAATGGCTACAGTAAAATTGTTCAAAATGCTTCTGCATAAAGATTTAGAAAAAATCATTATTAAAGATGCTGTAAAAGTTGAACAAAAATCTAATCTTGCTCCTAACCTAAAACAAATTATTGAAGAGTTACCATCTGTAACAGGTGTCTATTATATTTATAATGATAAAGGCGAAATAATTTATATTGGTAAAAGTAAAAATATAAAGAAACGCATTTCTCAACATTTTACGAATAAGAGCTCAAAATCTAAGAAGATTCAAGCCTTGGTTAGTGCAGTTACTTATGAAAAAACTGGTAGTGAATTAGCTGCATTATTAAAGGAAAGTGAAGAAATAAAAAAGAATAAACCCATTTTTAATCGTGCTTTACGAAGAACTATATTTACACATGCCTTATATAGCTATACTGATGAAAATGGCTATATAAATCTAAAGATTGATGCTGCTAATGGTAAAGAAGTACCAATCACCACATTTAGCACAAGGTCTAGTGGAAAACATTTTATGTTTAAAGTATCTGAAGATTATAATTTATGCCAAAAATTAACTGGTTTATATCGTACAAAAACAAGTTGCTTTAAATATGATGTTAAAGAATGTTTAGGCGCATGCATTACAGAAGAAGCTTCCAATGAATACAATAAGCGAGTTAATTCACTAATAACTAAACATAGTTACGAAAACAAAAACATGCTCATCATAGACAGAGGTCGTGATATAGAAGAGAAAAGTGTTTTCTTAATTGAGAACGGTATCTTTAAAGGCATGGGATTTTTTGATTTAAACCACCAGATAAATAATAGGGAAATATTGGCATCTCTAATTACACCAATGGAAAATAATAGAGATACACAGCATATAATACAGAGTTATATGCGCCGAAACAAGCGACTGAAAATTATTGACCTATAGAACACAACTTATGAAAATAAAACTATTACCATTTGCTTTTATCATTACTTTTTTAAGTTTTTCTCAAAATTACCAACCCGCAATGTCAGTTTCTAAGAGTGATTTAGAACTAACCACATATGTTAAAGATTCTACAGCAAATGCTTTAGTTATTTATGATTATGGGAATAGCTTTGTAGATAACAAAACCTTTTGGCTAAGAGTACAAGTGCGGCAAAAAATAAAAATTTTAAGAACTGAAGGTGTTGAAAGAGGGGAATTCGAAGTGAAACTTTACAAAGGTAAATCTTCGGAAGAAAAAATTAAAGACATAAAAGGGACCACGTACAATCTGAAAAATGGGAATATTATAAAAACATATTTAAAACCAAGTGCAATATTTAAAGAAGAAAATGAGAAGTTTACACTCGTAAAATTTGTGCTACCCAATGTAAAAGTTGGAAGTGTGATTACGGTGAGCTACGAAACCCAATCTCGTTTTATGACTAAATATCAACCTTGGTATTTTCAGGGACCAGATCCAGTTTTATATAGTGAGTATAATACCAGTATTCCTGCAAACTACAATTATCATGTTAAATTAGTAGGTGGAATTAAATTAGTAACAAATGAAGCCAAAATAGAACGTAATTGCATAGAAGTTGGTAATGGTGGGCATTCAGATTGTACTGTAAGCAGGTATGTTATGAAAGAAGTTCCTGCATACAAACCAGAAGGTTTTACTACTACAGCTCTTAATTACACGTCTAGGATAGAGTATGAACTCAATGAAATTAAAAGATTTGATGGTGGTGTTAATAAATTATCTAAAACTTGGAAAAATGTTGATAAAGAATTAAAGACAGACAAAGATTTTGGACGTCAAATAAGCAAAAAAAGTCTCGTTAAGGATATTCTACCTGAAAGTATTTCTTCCATTGAAGATAATTTAAACAAAGCTAAATCTATATATCAATTTGTATTAGACAATTATAAGTGGAATGAAAAATATGAACGTTATGATGTTTCCATAAAAGATTTAAACAAAGAAAAAGTTGGTAGCGCATTTGAAATTAATTTATTATTAGAAAATCTTCTTACCAATCAAGGTTTTACTGTTTATCCAATTTTGATTTCTACACGTGCAAATGGGCTTGCTACTAAGATATATCCCGTCCTTACAGATTTTAATTATGTTATTTTAAAAACAACTATAAATGATAAAGACTACTTTTTAGATGCAACAGATCCTTATTTAGCTTTTGGTGAGTTACCTTTTAGATGCTTAAATCAATATGGTAGACTTATGGATTTTGAAAATGGCAGCTATTGGGAAGACGTTAAAATAGAAAACTATTCTGCAAGTGTTCACAGAATAGAACTCAACTTAAATGATGAAGAAAATTTTAACGGTAAAATTAGTAGTAAATATTCTGGTTATCCGTCTCATAAACTAAAAAGAAATTATCACGAAAACCCTGTAGTATACAAGGAAAATAAAACCAATATATATTCTAATATTAGTATTGAAGAACATGATGTATCTGATCTGGATAAGAATAGCTACAATTTTGAGGAAAAAATAGAGTTTACATTAGAACCAGAACTTATTGGTAATAAAATTTATTTGGATCCTTTTATTATCAAATTCTTCGAAGAAAATCCCTTTAAATTACAGGAAAGAACATATCCTATTGATTTTGGCTACAAAGATGCCTATTCATATATATTAAAAATTGATATTGGTGAAGACTTAAATGTCATAGATATGCCTAAAGCCGTTAGCTATGCACTTCCTAATAAAGCAGGCTCTTTCATATTTAATATTGACAAAAAAGAAAATCAATTATTATTCTATTTTAAAGTTAAATTTGATAAAGCCATCTATGAAGCTCAATTTTACGAACATCTCAAAACGTTTATGAGTAAGATTGTTGAAGCGCAAAAAAACACAGTTATCGTTTTAGAAAAACAATAATTTTACTTTTCGTACTTTTAAAACATGGAATCAGAGAATAAGCGCAGTTGGAAAGGTAAACTTCATGAAATAATTTATGAAGCAGACACACCTGCAGGAAAGTTATTCGATGTTGTCCTTCTTATAGCTATCCTCGCTAGTATTCTTTTAGTAATGCTAGAAAGTATAAATAGCTTTGATGCAAAGTATCACACGTTTTTGAATGTTTCGGAATGGGTCATTACTATATTATTTACCATAGAGTATATTTTGAGAATAATTAGTGTAAACAAACCATTTAAATATATCACAAGTTTTTACGGAGTTATTGATTTATTATCTACGATACCAAAATATATTTCTTTATTCTTGGGTGGTACTCAAGCATTAATAGCTTTACGCGCACTTAGGTTACTTCGAGTTTTTAGAATTTTAAAATTAGCTCGATATTTAGGAGCTTCTAATCAATTAACAAGTGCTATAAAGGCAAGTAGAGCTAAAATTGCAGTTTTCTTATTTGCTGTAATTATAGCTGCAACAATATTCGGAACTATAATGTATATGGTTGAAGGCGAAGAAAATGGGTTTACCAATATTCCAAAAAGTGTCTATTGGTGTATTGTAACATTAACTACAGTTGGTTTTGGAGATATTGCACCGCAAACACCACTAGGACAATTCATCGCAACCTTAATAATGATTTTAGGTTACGGTATAATTGCCGTGCCCACTGGTATTGTCTCAGCAGAGTATACAAAAGCATCAGACACTGACAGCAAAATCTCGGATGAAGAACATGAGCATCTAAAAACAGTTGTACTTAATACTCAATGTTGCGTTAATTGTTTGACTGAAAAGCATCAAGACAATGCAGAGTTCTGTCATAAATGTGGTTGCAAATTACATCATGACTAATACACTCATATCTATTGTTGGACCTACAGCTATTGGTAAAACTGCTTTAAGTGTAAAATTAGCTCAGCATTTTAACACTGAAATTATATCAGCTGATTCTCGTCAGTTTTATAGGGAATTGCATATTGGTACAGCTGTACCTTCAAAAGAAGAATTAAAAGCTGCTAAACATCACTTCATTCAGCATAAATCCATAAAAGACAATTATTCCGTTGGTGATTTTGAACGTGAAGCAATTTCTAAATTAGAAGAAATTCATCAAAAACACTCAACAGCTATTATGGTTGGTGGTTCTGGCTTGTATATAAAAGCAGTTACGAAAGGTTTAGATTATTTCCCAGAAATCGATAGCACTATAAGAAACAAACTTAATGATGAGCTTATAAGTAATGGTCTCGATGATTTACAGGAACGATTAAAATCCTTAGATCCAATAGCTTATAAAACGATTGCCATTGATAATCCACAACGTGTAATTAGAGCTTTAGAGATTTGCATTGGCACAGATAAGCCCTATTCTTCATTTTTAACAAACCCAGAGAAAACACGACATTTTAAAACTATTTCTATAGGTTTAGATGCAGAACGTTCGCTTATCTACGACAGAATTAATCAGCGTGTAGATATTATGATTACAAATGGCTTGCTTGAGGAAGCTGAAGCATTGATTCCATTTAAATACCTAAATGCTTTAAATACAGTTGGCTATAAAGAATTGTTTAACTATTTTGAAGGAAATTCTACTTTAGATTTCGCTATTTCAGAAATAAAGAAGAATACTCGACGATTTGCAAAACGACAACTCACTTGGTTTAGAAAAGATGAATCAACTAAATGGTTTGATTTTGAAACTGAAGCCGAAGAAATTATAAAGTTCGTTGAAGAAAAAATGTAGTGAATTAGATGTTACGACATTTTTTATATAACATAAAAAAATCCAGCCTATTGAGCTGGATTTTTCATATATAAAAAAGCTTTTACTCTGTTTTATTATTAATTACTAACCTAAAGCCTTCACCATGAATATTTAAAATTTCAACATTAGGATCTGGTTTTAAATATTTACGCAATTTAGCAATATAAACATCCATACTTCTAGACGTAAAGTAGTTATCGTCTCTCCATATTTTTGTCAACGCTAATTCTCTTGGCATTAAATCATTTTCATGTAACGCCAATAAACGTAGTAATTCATTTTCTTTTGGTGACAGTTTTGATGGATCACCACCATCAAATTTCAAAAACCGAAGTTTAGAATTGAGATCAAAACGTCCAATCTTAAATTCAAATTGTTTGCTATCTGCAACCGAGTCTGTTGCTTTACGCTGCATAATAGCCTTAATTTTCATTAAAAGCACTTCACTATCAAACGGTTTGTTGAGATAGTCATCTGCACCAACTTTGTAACCTTTAAGCACATCTTCTTTCATAGCTTTAGCCGTTAAAAAGATAATAGGCACATCTGTATTCTTTTCTCTTATTTCTTTTGCTAGAGTAAATCCATCCTTATATGGCATCATTACATCTAATATACAAAGATCATAATCGTCTTTTTTGAACTTTTCAAAACCTTCCATTCCATTTTTAGCATGGACAACGTCGTAATCGTTCATCATTAAATAATCTTTTAAAACAGTTCCAAAATTTGGATCGTCTTCTACCAAAAGTATTTTTTTGTTTTGTTCTTCCATAATTTGCTTTTACGATATTAACGGCAACTTTATAATAAAAGTACTGCCTTTTCCTTTTTCACTTTCTACTGTTATATAACCTTGGTGGTCATCTATTATTCTTTTTACATAGGCCAAACCTAGACCATGCCCTTTTACATTATGTACATTACCTGTATGTTCTCTATAAAATTTCTCAAACACACGTTTAGCAACTGCTTTAGTCATACCATTACCCTGATCAGCAATTTTTAAAATTATGTTATCGCCAACATTTTCAGAATATACATCGATTTTTGGCACATCGTCAGAATATTTAATGGCATTATCTAATATATTAACAATCACATTTGTAAAATGTGTTTCATTTGCTAAAACTGATGATTTAGTAGCGTCTAAATGGGTCTTTACATACCCGTTTCTATCTTCTACAATTAACTCTACATGAGTAATAGCGTCCTCAACTAAGTCGTGCAACTTTAAACGCTCCTTACTAATATTGAGTTCATTTTTTTCTAACTTAGAAATACGCAAAACATTTTCCACCTGCGCATGCATACGTTTATTTTCTTCTTTTATCATTCCTAAATAACGTTTGACCTTTTCTTGATCATTAATTATTTTAGGGTTTTTTATCGAGTCTAACGCCAAATTTATTGTTGCAATTGGTGTTTTAAACTCGTGTGTCATATTATTAATAAAATCAGTCTTAATCTGTGATATTTGTCGCTGCTTTATTAATTGATAAATAGCACTAGAATACGCTATAATTATTATACTTGTAAAAACTATTGATAAAACGATCATCCACAAAATTGAGGATAATAAGTATTTTTTTCTATCCGGAAAATCTACCCATAGGTTATAACCACCTTCGTCATTATTATCTAAAAAAATAGGTACTCCATAGTTATCCTTAGATTTTTCAAAATTTTCTGTCTGCACCTTCGTTGCCAAATCATCGTCATATATAGAAAACTCAAAGTTTAAGTTAATACCTTCACTTTGAAATTCCTTCCTTAAAAACTCCTCAACTTGTAAAGCATTTACTCTCTTGTGAATAGGAATATTTCTTTCCTTAAGTAACGTCCTAAAAGTCTGCTCGTACATTTTTTTACTCACTTCTGGTAATGAGGAATACTCTACCAAAGTTTTTTCAGGCTTAATACTTTTATTACCATCTAAACTAGAATTACTATAAATTTCAGTAACCTTTTCATTCGTTAGATTGCTAAATGTTATACTATCTAAATCAATTTCAAAGAACAAAGAAGGCACTTTAAAACGCTCTTCTATAATGGTGTTGCGGTGAAAGATGGTTTTATCATTTAAATCATCTGATGCCGTAACATATAGCTGTTGTATTACTGTTGAGTCTGGCTCTTTCCCTTGAGCTACATAAGGTTGAATTTTAATAATGTAATTTATTAGCTCTCTCTCCTCTATATCTTTAGAAACAAAGGTCAAAGCATGCTTAACACTTCGCGTAAAATTCTTCTCCTCATTTTCTAAACTGTTATTAATAAAAAATGATTGAACAAAGATGATACCAATGAGTGATAGACTCATTAACACAACTAGTAAGACGAATAGCTTTTTACCCATCAGTCAAATTTAACATTTTAACATTTAGTACAAATTAGGTTTAACCATACATTAACAAAAGAATTGTTAATTCTTATAGCCTATAAGTTGAAGTAATTGTTGATGAATTGAAATAGCTTGTTCTTTAGCAGAGTCTAAATCGTTGTTAGTGATTACAAAATCAGACTTTTTTATCTTTTCAGCATCAGATAATTGGTTACTAATAATTGCTTGTATTTTTTCTTTTGATGCACCATCCCGCTTCATCACTCGTTCTATTCTCAAATCCTCTTCAGCAAAAACAGTAATGATATAATCATATTGATGTTCTAGGTTATTTTCAAAAATAATAGCAGCTTCCTTTATTATATAAGGTGCATTTTGCTTTTTTAACCAACGTCTAAAATGAGATGCCACTTTTGGATGAACAATAGCATTCATTTTAGAAAGTAAGTGTTTATCATTAAATATTTTTGAAGCTAAATATGGTCTATTGAGTTTGTTATCTTTATATGCAGATTCACCAAATAATTGTATCAGTTTTCTTTTAATGACCTTTGAGCGATTCATTAAAGCTTTTGCTTCGTCATCTGCTATATATACAGGTATTCCCTGTAATTCAAAACATCTTAGAATTGTTGATTTCCCACTTCCTATTCCGCCCGTAAGACCTACTATTACCATTTTTATAGTTTTATAAAATCTATACGTTTTTGTTTTAAACTAATCCGCTTTACAGACTTCGGTCTCTTGGTGATTTTTGGTGTAAAATAAGTTTGGTTATCTTCAATATTAGCATAATTACACTCTACCATAAAGTCTTTAATTGTTATGGAATTAAACTTATCTAAATCCACATAATAAGCAATTGTAACGGTTTTAGGAAAGTAGTTAATATTAACGCTATTTGGTTTATTTGTAATTGTAACTGGTATTTCTATAGTACCTTCAGTAAATTTAGTTACTGTACCACTAATATTTACTGTTTTTGGAAAAACTTCTATATTCTCATATTCAGAAGTATTAATTTCCAGCTTCTCACTAATATCTTTCTTCACATCTTTGAGTTCCAAAATTTTGGTTTCTAATACTTCTATTTTATTAACTTCTGAAGAAGGTCCAACAACTTTTACACTATCTACATCTAAATTAAAATTGTCTTTCACATCATAGCCAATCGCATATTTAATAGACTCCCTTAAGTTAATTGGAACAAACTTTGAAGCACTTTTAGAATATGATATTAGCAGTGTATCTGGTTTTAACGAAAGTACTTTATATGACTTTCCTAATTGGCCTTCAATAAGATATTGATGCTTTTGCACATCAAAAATGAACTGATTAGAGTTAGATATAACATCTGTTTTTCCGTCTAAAATAACCTCACTAGCATCTTTGAACAAAAAAGGAACTAAAGCAAAACCTTTAGCTTCAATGTAAGCATTAATTGTATTTGTTGAATCCGCTTGTAATACAATTTCATCTTGAATATTAGCAATTTTTACTTTCAACTTGATAGTTTGCTTATAGTCATTTGACAGTTTAGAAAAGATTAAAAATATAAATGCAATTACAACAAAAAGCGAAAATCGTTTTACATTTCTCTTTTCTAAATAACCCGATATATTAAATTTTTTATTAGAATTCATACCTAATTTAAAAAAATAATTGAGGAAATGTTTCCTCTGGTTTTTTACCCATTACTTCCAAATTGAATGTTGATTTTAAAAACCCATAACCATAGCCAAAAAACTGAATAATAATGGCTAATAAAGCCTGAAAAGCAACGATTAAATTCTTATTGGATATAAATGCCAATACAAAAGCTAGAGCAAAGTAGATAAGATACAAATAAATCGGTAGTGCAATACTGAATACCAACAAAAGGATGGATACTATTAAGCCCAAACTAAAGAAAGTGGGATACCAATACACTAAACTTTTAGAGCTAGGATGCCATTGGTTTAGAATTGGTCTTACCATACCAAATTTATAAACTTGCTTATAAAACTTAGACCAAGAAACACGACGCTTATGATATACATAAGCATTTTCAATAAGCGTAGTTTTATAACCCAATTTGTGTAAACGTAGCGATAAGTCTGGGTCTTCACCAGGATGAATTTTCCCAAAACCACCGGAAGCTAGAAATGCCTTTTTAGATAAGCCCATATTAAAACTTCGTGGTTGAAAATCTTCAACTTGTTGTTTACCACCTCTAATACCACCAGTAGTAATGAATGAAGTCATAGCAAAGTTTATAGCTTTCTGTATACTCGTAAATGAACTATGAGCCGCATCTGGTCCTCCAAAACATTCGTAATAAGAATTTTCTAAAAACGTTTTTACTTCAGATAAATAATGAGATGGAAGAATAACATCAGAATCTAAAATGATAAAATAATTTCCTTTAGCCTTTTGCATACCGTAATTTCTTGAATCACCTGGACCAGTATTAGACTTGTAATAGTAGGAAATGTCTAATTTAGTTTTAAAAGAATTTACTACAGCTTCAGAAGTGTTATTAGAACCATCCTCTACTATAACGATTTCATAGTGGTGATGACCATCTAAATTCGAAAAACTTTCTAGTAGCTCTTCAATCTCATCTGGTCTATTATAAACAGGAACAATAAAAGAAAAATTGATATCCTTCATAATGTACAAAGGTAAATAAACCAAATACAATTTTTGGTATTCATTTCGCTTTTGAAAGTTCTATTTTTCAATACCGATATCACAAAATTATAAGCATAAAAAAAAGCCATTATGCATATTTCGTAATGGCTTTAAAATAAATTTATATTCGATTATTGATTATCTACAAAAGTATCCATTACGGCATCACTTACACCCATATTACTAAATCCACCATCGTTATAAAGATTTTGTAAAGTGACACGCTTTGTAAGGTCACTGAACAATGTCACTGTATAATTGGCACAGTCCATAGCTGTGGCATTACCTAAAGGAGACATTTTTTCTGCATAAGCAATAAAGCCATCAAAACCTTTTACTCCACTCCCAGCTGTTGTTGGTGTTGGAGATTGTGAGATGGTATTAACACGTACTTTTTTATCTCTACCAAAGAAATAGCCAAAGCTACGAGCAATACTCTCTAAAAAAGCTTTATTATCTGCCATATCGTTGTAGTCTGGAAACACACGTTGAGCTGCCATATAGGTTAATGCTACAATACTTCCCCATTCGTTCATGGCATCTGCTTTGTAAAGTGTTTGCATTGTTTTATGAAAAGACATTGCAGAAACATCAGTTCCTTTTTGAGTCCAAGCATAATTTTGGTCTGTATAATGCTTTCCTTTTCTTACGTTTATTGACATCCCAATTGAGTGCAATACAAAGTCTAATTTACCGCCTAGAATTTCCATTGCTTGTTCAACCAAGTTCTGTAGATCTTCTTCAGAAGTTGCGTCAGCCGGAATAATTTGAGAACCAGTTTTCTCGGCCAATTCATTTATTTGCCCCATTCTCATGGCTACTGGTGCATTTGTTAAGACAAATGTTCCGCCTTCTTCATGAACACGCTCCGCAGTTTTCCAAGCAATAGAATTTTCATCTAACGCCCCAAAAATGATTCCTTTTTTTCCTTTTAGTAAATTGTACATGTTGTGAGTATTTATTTATTGGTTGTTATGTTAATCAAAAATAATATTAAAATTTATACTAGAGTAAAGAGGCTCGCTATGTTTAAAGCAATTGATAATCAATTCAATAATTGCTTAGCATGAGCCATTGCAGAATCAGTAATATCTATGCCTCCTAACATCTGCGCAATTTCAACAATGCGCTCTTCTTCATTTAGTTTTCTGAGTTGGGTATGTGTTACATCTTCGACATCCGTTTTAAAGACTTTAAAATGCGAATTTCCTTTTGCCGCTATTTGAGGTAAATGTGTAATGGTAAACACCTGCATTTTACCGCTCATCTTTTTCATTATATCTCCCATTTTATTAGAGATCTCTCCAGAAACTCCGGTATCAATTTCATCAAACATTATTGATGGTAGCTGAACATATTCCGCAAGTATAGATTTTACAGCCAACATTATACGAGACAATTCACCGCCAGATGCCGATTTTTTAAGCGCATTGAAACTCGACCCTTTGTTTGCCGTGAATAAAAACTGTAAATCGTCTTTTCCATTGGAAACAAAATAATCTATTTGATTAAGTTCAATCTTAAATTTTGCATTTGGCATACCCAAATCTGAAAGGATTGATTCTAATTTTGAAACAAAAACTGGAATAACCTTTTTTCTATTCTCATGAATTTCTAAAGCAATTTTATTAAGTTTTTCTTGCTGCTTCAGCACATGCTTTTCATTCAGCAAAATGGTATTATCTAAGCTTTCAGTATTATCAATTTTTAATCTTAAATCATTTTTGATTACAACTAGTTCTTCAATATCTAAAACCGAATGTTTTTGAAACAAATTATTAATAACCTGAAGCTTACTATTAATTCTTTCTAATTCTTGTGGGTCTGATGATAAGTTCTCTTCAAGATTATCGAGTTCAATTAAAATATCATCTAATTCAATACCTACGCTCAAAATGCGCTCCTTAAGAGCATCGTAAGCATTTCCGTAGTCAGCAATCTTAATTAATTCTAGTTTAACCGAATTCAGTTGATCTGTTATCCCTATATCTTCAGCACTTAGAATGGCTTTTGCACTGCTTAACTTCTCACCTATTTCTTCAACATTATTAAGTTCTTCGTACTGTGCCTCTAAATCTTCTAGATTGATGTTTTCTATATCAATTTCGTTTAATTCTTTAGATAGAAACAGATTATAATCATACTCTTTAATGAGCTCTGCTTTCGATAGTTTTAATTCTTCTAAAGATTTTTGAATTGCTTTATATTCAACTAGTTCTTTTGCAAAATCATTTAAGTTAGATTTATTTTCTGCCAATGCATCAATAACCTGAAACTGATAATCATCTTGGGTTACTTGCTGTGTCTGATGTTGAGAATGTATATCGATAAGATAGTTACTCAATGCCGCTAAACTTTCTAAATTAACTGGTGTATCGTTAATGAAAGCTCTTGATTTGCCAGAAGGTAAAATTTCGCGTCTTATTATAGTCTGAACATCATAATCTAAATCTAAACTCTTAAATAAAGATTTTAAATTATAATTAGCAATATCGAAAATGGCTTCTATAATGCATTTTTCGTCTTTATTTTTCACCTGGCTTATATCAGCGCGCTTTCCTAACACTAAAGATAAACCACCTAATAGTATAGATTTACCAGCACCAGTTTCGCCTGTAATAATGGTGAGACCATTATTAAACTGAACGCTTAACTCGTCAATAAGTGCGTAATTTTTTATGTAAAGTGATGTAAGCAAAAACTAAAATTTATTATTACAAAATTAAGTGATTACAAGTTTAAAATTTGAAATACTAAGTAAAATAATTAAGATTTAAAAATACTGAAACGAGTTTAGCACAAGTAAATTCAGAATAACAAAATAAGAAATAAACTTGAGTGTATTAATACTTAATATTTCTCCACTTTTGAGAATGTATTGGTGCTATTCTATTTAAAATATCAACAGCTTCGGTAATATTAACGCTGGGTCCACCCGAAAGGATATCTGTAATTTCATCTGCTTTAGCATCAAAAAACACACGCATTAAGTAAGAGTTTGGACGTTTTCTATGTACTTTTTGTAGTTCTCCTAAAGTCGAAATAATCTGTGATTTACCATCTTTGGGGTTTTCATTCATAATATCCAAACCACCAATGTGGTAGTTATACACTGCAGATCTTATCTCAGAAAAAGTAGGCGATTTTATATCATTAATCACTGCAAAACGCGATTGTAATCCATCTTCTAACTTCCAACCTTGTCCATTGAGTTGCTGGGAATAATTAGCTATGGTTTGCGCCTGATTGAAATACTCATCACCTCCATCTAGTGCAAAAGAATCTGCGTCCATTCCCAAAATCATATATACATGGAACGATAATACTGAAATTAAATTAGACTCAAACTGTTGTGGATTATAAACCAAATTCTGAAATTCTAAATACTGAAAATTGAATTCTTTATCGTTATAATTATAGACAGGAGAACTATACGTTGAATTAAATACAGGCCGAGATGAAGTAACTTGAAGCGACGCTGAAAACAAATCATTATCATAGCCATTTACATTAATAACCATGCTGCAATTGATACGCTCTTGTTGCCCAAAGGTTTTATCTGTCCACTTTGTACTGTTTATAAACTCAGTTAATTGTCTTTCAAGTGTTTTAAAAACGACATTGTTTTCATTTCCTGTTTGTTGTGCAATAACATTTACGGTGCAATTTAACTCTTGCGAAGAAATAACATGAGTACAAAGAAAAGTGAATAATAAAAAAATGTTACGCATCTAATTGTTTTAATATTTGTTGCATTAAATCCACTGCTACATCAGCTTTAGATTTAAGTTGGTTTTCAATAACATCGTCTGCTGACGTTATAAATGTAACTTTATTTGTGGATACTCCAAAACCTGCACCTTTATCTTGTAATGAATTAAGCACTATTAAATCTAAGTTTTTAGATTTCAGCTTCCCTTTTGCGTTTTCTAATTCGTTATTGGTCTCAAGCGCAAAACCCACTAATAACTGGTTAGATTTAATCTCTCCTAATGATTTTAAAATATCCTTTGTTTTTTCTAACTCTATACTAAACGTTGCATCCTTCTTCTTTATTTTCTGATGTGCTACATTCTTTGGCCTGTAATCTGCTACAGCAGCAGAAAGTATAGCTATATCTGAAGTTTTAAAATACTTATGCACTTCATTATACATGTCTTCTGCACTAACTACAGGCTTCACTTCAACAAAGTTGTTATCGATTTTTTGATGGGTTGGACCAGTTACTAAAATTACTTTAGCACCTAGATTAGCTGCAGCATTTGCAATTTCAAAACCCATTTTGCCACTAGAATGGTTTCCTATAAAGCGAACAGGATCTAATGCTTCGTAAGTTGGACCAGCTGTAATTAAAATACATTTTCCTTTTAATGGTAATTGATCTAAAATATCTTTTTCAATAAAAGCGACAATGTCTTCAGGTTCAGCCATGCGACCTTCACCAACTAAGCCACTAGCGAGCTCGCCTGTTCCTGCCGGAATCAATTTATTTCCGTAAGATGTTAGCTTATCGAATGATGTTTTAGTGGATTTATGCTTATACATATCCAAATCCATTGCAGGAGCAAAGTATACGGGACATTTTGCAGAGAGATAGGTTGCTAAAAGTATATTGTCACAAACACCATTAGCCATTTTTGCCATTGTGTTAGCTGTAGCAGGAGCAATAACAAAATAATCTGCCCAAAGTCCTAAATCAACATGATTGTTCCAAACTTGGTTGTCGTCTTCTTCGTCTACAAAAGAAGAATATACCGGATTTTTAGATAAAGTGGAAAGCGTAAGTGGAGTTATGAAATCTTTAGAAGCAGGCGTCATAACAACTTTTACGTTAGCGCCTGCTTTAATGAATAATCTGACTAAACTAGCAGATTTATATGCGGCAATACCAGCAGTAATGCCCAATAAAATATTTTTGTCCTTTAGAATTGACATCTAAGGCTTTTAATTTATTCCTGAGAGTCCTCAGTATTTCTATGATAAATCTTATCATCTAGCCACTCTTTAACTGCTAAAGCGTGTGGTTTTGGTAACTTTTCGTAAAACTTAGACACTTCAATTTGTTCTTTGTTTTCAAAAATCTCTTCTAGACTATCGTTGTACGTAGCAAACTCTTCAAGCTTGTCAATTAACTCGCGTCTTATATCTGTATTAATTTGTTCTGCACGTTTAGCAATCACTGAAATAGCTTCATAGATATTATCTGTTGGAGCATCTATTTCATTTCTGTTGTAAGTTATAGAACTTACTGGTGCGTCTGTCTTTTTTAAATCCATTGTTATAATGATTAACTTTTAGTTGTAAACCTATTTAATTGTTGTTGCAAATCTTCATTCATCCTAGTGGAATCTTCCAGAAATTCTGAATTTGGATATGACCTTTTTAATGCGTTGTAATATCCTATAGCATCCTTTAAACGTTGCTCTTTCAAATAATCCACACTATTTACTGCGAGATTATAGGCCGCATCAAATCTATAAAACATCGCTTTTTTTCTTAATGATGCTCCAGGAAACTCCAGTAAAAAATTATTAAAAGTTTTAACAGAAGCTTTATAATCTCTTATTAAATTGTATTGCTTTGCTATCTCATAAGCTTTTTTCTCTAATTTAAAATCTAATTCTTTAACTAAAGTATTAGCCTCTTCTAAATACTGAGAGTTAGGATGCGCATTTACAAATAGCTGCAATTTTTCAATCGCATTAACCGTTTCCTTTTGTTCTTTTGAATACACAGGAGAGTCAAAATAATACCCTTTAGCTGCCAAAAAAGCGGCTTCTTCTGCCTTTTCACTTGCTGGATATGAACTCACGAACTTATCAAAATGATAACTAGCGATGTAATAATCTTTTAATTGATAAGAACACATTGCATGCATGTAAGTCAACTTTTCAGCTTGTGGTTTCCCTCTATACTTCGGCAATATTTGGTCTAACAACCTATATGATTTCCTGTAATTTTCAGCTTCATAAAGCTCAGTAGCCATAGTAAATTTCTCAGAAACATCTTCAGATCTTAAAGTTTTCTGAAAGTCACTACAAGAAATAAATACAATACTGATTAATAGTATGTAAAGTCCTCTTTTCATAAATTTTAAACAGGATGCAAAAGTACGCATTATTAACGGATTTTAAAAACAAATATTATTCGCTAAAATAGGCGATGTTTTGTATGATAAAATGAGTTTATATTAAGTTTAACTTTTACCTAAGATTTTTAACGCATCAGCAATTTCTTTCTTAAGATAATCTGTTGCTTGTACGAGTGGTAATCTCACACTAGGTTTCGAAATATTCAATGAACTTAAAACCGCTTTGATTCCCGCCGGATTGTTTTCAGAAAAAATAAGTCCTGTTATTGGCATCAACTTAAAATGAATATCATAAGCCTCTTTAGCTCTACCTGCAATTCCTAAGCGAATCATTTCCGAAAATTCTTTTGGCAAAGCTTGTCCAATGACAGAAATGACTCCAGAACCACCTGCTAAAGCAACACTTAAAGCCAAATCATCATCACCTGATAATATTAAAAAATCTTTTGGTTTAGTCCTTAATAATTCTAAATATTGATGCACATTATTACCAGCTTCTTTTACAGCTATAATATTATCAAAATCTCTTGCTAATCTTAGGGTAGTTTCTGGCGACATATTAGACGATGTTCTTCCAGGTACATTGTATAAAATTATAGGTTTTGGAGCCACCTCAGCAATAGCTTTAAAATGTTGATATATACCTTCTTGAGTAGGCTTACTGTAGTAAGGAGATACCGACAAAATACCATCGATAGCAGAGAAATCAGTTGTTTTTATTTCGCTAACAACATTAGTCGTATTATTTCCTCCAATCCCTAAAACAAGTGGCAATCTACCTTTATTAACTTTGGTAATGAACGAAACTAATTGCTTCTTCTCTTCTGCAGTAACTGTAACACTTTCTCCGGTAGTACCACTTATAACTAAGTATTCTGTACCGTTAGCAATGTTGTATTCAACCAATCGCTCTAATGCATCATAATCGATACTTAGGTCTGCATTAAAAGGTGTGATTAAAGCTACACCAGTCCCTATAAATTTGGTCATTATAATTTATTTAAAATGTTTAAGTATTTCGTTAGTTCTTGCTTAAAAACATTGATGTCCTTTAAATCCACATCAATTATTAAATCGTATAAACGTTCATCGTTCTTAGATATTCCAACTTTTAAATTTGCTTTAGAAGCTGCCGCAATAAGATCCAATTGTAAGACTTCTTTCTTGTAAAAACAAATCAAGATATCATAAGGTTCGTTAATAAAAGTATCTAAGTCTATATTTTTAATTTTTCCATTCCACCCAAAATCCTTTGGACTGTAATGTGTATTCCACTTGTTATGTTCTAATTTATCATCTAAGGTAAAGGCGATAATTTTGTGTTTTGGAGAAGTTAAACCCAATTCTTTAAAATACAATCTAAAGACTTCAAACTCATGAAATTCACTAGTATTAAGTAATACTGCAACTGTTTTTACTTTGTTGTTAGTTACCGAAGATTTTCGAGTAGCCAACAATTTGTTAACATATTTTTGAATTGATTTTTCCTTAAATGCTTTTAAAATCATTTATCTTTAACCTTTGTGCAAATTTAACAAAAGCACTCATATTTTATTATAAACTATATATAAGTTATTCAATGACTATTAAACATATTTTCAAACTCTGTTTTTTACTTCTAATTTTTTCATGTAATAAAGACCTTCATATCAATAAAATTGAAGGGAAACGGATAGATATTAATGATAGTATTGCTACTGATCAAGTTATTGAAGATTATATAAAACCATACAGAGAAAGTGTTAACAAAAACTTGGACAGTGTTATTTCATATGCTGTTGACACCTATTCAAAAAACGATGGTGATCTAAACACAGCTATTGGTAATCTAATGGCTGATGCGGTTTACAGCGAAAGTAATCCGATTTTTAATAAACGAACAGAAAAGAATATAGATTTTGTTTTATTGAATCACGGAGGTATTCGTTCAATAATTTCTAAGGGAAATATTACTCCTAGAACGGCTTATGAGGTTATGCCTTTTGACAATTCTGTTGTAGTAGTTGCTTTAAAAGGCGAACAAATTTTAAAAATGATGGCTTATTTAGCTAAAGCTAGCCGTGCGCATCCTGTTTCTAATCAACTTCAGCTTACTTTAGACAAAAATGATAAAGTTAAATCTGCTACTGTTAATGGCAACCCGATTGATGAAGAAAAAACGTATTACGTTGCTTCAAATGATTATCTCTATAACGGTGGCGATAGAATGACGTTTTTTCACCCAAATGATAGTTTATATGTGCTAGACTATAAAATAAGAAATGTACTTATCGATTATTTTAAAAAAGCAGACACTTTAAACCCTAAACGCGATAACCGTTTTATTAAACTCAATAACTAGAGAATGAAAAGAAGACAATTTATACAGCAATCTACAGCAGCAACGGCTCTAGTTGGTCTAAGTAGTTTAGGTTTACAATCTTTTAGTTCTGCTGCTAAGAAGATTACAATTTTGCATACTAACGACGTACATAGCCATATCGACCCTTTTGGACCAGATGATGGCAGAAATGCCAATAAAGGAGGCGTAGCAAGACGAGCTACATTAGTTAAATCTATTAGAAAAGAAAACGCAAATACGCTTTTACTAGATGCAGGCGATATTTTTCAGGGCACACCATACTTTAATTACTATGGAGGAGAGCTCGAATTTAAACTTATGAGTATGCTAGACTATGATTTAGCAACTATTGGAAATCACGATTTTGATAATGGCATTGATGGACTCTACGCGCAATTACCTCATGCTAAGTTCGAATTTGTATCTGCCAACTATGATTTTTCAAACACTGTAATGGATACTCATGTAAAACCTTATAAAGTATTTATAAAAGATGGTATTAAAATCGGTGTTTTTGGGCTTGGAATTCAACTTGATGGATTGGTAGATAAAAACATGTATAAAGAAACTGTATATAATGATCCTATTGAAACCGCTCAGGATATGTCTCGTATTCTAAAAGATGAACAAAAATGTGATTTAGTTATTTGCTTATCTCATATTGGTTATTACTATAAAAAATATCCTAATCGAGTAAGCGATCTTGTCTTAGCAAGAGCCACAAAAGATATTGACCTAATTATTGGCGGTCACACGCATACTTTTTTACCAAAACCAACAATAGAAAAGAATAGTGTTGGCAAAAATGTACTGGTTAATCAAGTTGGAGCTTATGGCTTATATCTTGGAAAAGTTGATTTTTATTTTGAATCAGGAAAAGACGTTAAATCAGATGGAGCCTCAATAATTGTATAGAGATTATGTAAGTAACTTGATTTGAAACGTCTAAGATTTCAACTAACTAATTAAAAGGTATGAAATCTAGTAGAATCATTTTAATACTTCGAATTGCTGTTGCTGTTATTTTAATTCAAACACTTCGCTTTAAGTTTACTGCACATGCAGATAGTGTTTACATTTTTGAAACTATAGGTTTAGAACCTTACGGTAGAATTGGTATTGGTGTTTTAGAACTTATTGCCGGTATTCTACTATTAATTCCAAAGACTATTTGGGCAGGTGCAACTTTAGCCGCTGGATTAATGGCAGGTGCAATTTTGATGCATTTAACACAATTAGGTATTGAAATAAAAGGCGATGGAGGTGTTTTGTTCTATACAGCAATTATTACTTTTGTACTTAGTGTAATAATCTTGTATACGCAGCGAAAAGAAATTCCAGTAATCGGCAAACAATTTTAAACTTCTTCTAACTCGTCTGTATATTCTGGTACAGGACCTGTAAACTCTAATTGTGATTGTAAATAGAATAATATAAACGCTACAACCATAAAGAAAGAATATATAAAACCTAAATTATTATCCTCTAATAAAATATAATAATAGGCAAGTTGAATAATTTCAGAAAACACAATAAATATAGAGCCTAATAAAAATAACATTGATTTATTATCATTTCTCCACATATAGTTAATCAACGCAACCGACAATAAAGCCATTATCACAGCATTATAAGCATACTCTAAATTATTTTGGTTTGATGAAAGTACATTCTCGGTGGTTTCAGCAAATATGGCTAAACAGAAAACGTCTAATGCTATTAATATTAAAATAGGAATAGAATGTTCTAAAAACACTTTTTTCATATCTAGAGTTTTAAGAATTCTATAGATCAAAAAGACATAAGCTACTATATATAAAGCATTTGTTATAAAGTATAAATAGTCTACCTGACCTTCTTCTAATATCTGGAAATAAGAAATAAAGCCCAAAATCTGAGCAATTGTAAAAGTTCCTAAAAACCACATGAAAAAGCTAGACTTATTTTTAGTCCATCTAAAATATAAGACTGTAAACAATAAAAACATTATTGAACCTACAGCGGCTCCTTCAACTTCATAAGCAAAACTTTGAAGTAAAATGAAAATGCCACCCAAAAGCAATAATATTACCTTTATGATTTTATTTACTATCATTAATTAATCCCTTATTAACAAAAGCAAATATAAAAATGTTTCATAAATAGACGATAAAAAAATACATTTTATCGCTGTAATGCATTTAAAAGTAAGAATTTATTTCAATTGATTCAAAAAATCTTCTTCTGTAAGTATTGGAATATCTAATTTTTCGGCCTTTATTCGCTTACTTGGTCCCATTTTGTCACCAGCAACTAAATAACTGGTTTTAGAAGAGATAGAGGATGATACTTTTCCACCATTGTCTTCTATAAGTTTTTTCAGCTCATTGCGCGATACAGTTTCAAATACACCAGAAACTACTATAGATTGGCCTTTTAGTTTATCTGTCTGACTAGCTAATTTTTCTGCTGAAATCTCTAATTGTACACCAAAAGATTTTAAACGTTCAATAATTACCCTGTTTTCTTCAGAAGAGAAAAATTCAACCACACTTTCTGCAATGCGCTCACCTATTTCATCAACAGTAACCAGATCTAAAGTAGAGGCAAACATTAAAGCATCTATAGATTTATAGTGTTTCGCTAGTTTCTTAGCCACGGTTTCACCAACATATCTAATTCCTAAAGCAAATAACACGCGCTCAAAAGGAATTTGTTTAGAGGCTTCTACTCCGTTTATTAAGTTTTCAGCACTTTTTTCTGCCATTCGCTCTAATGGGATGACTTGTTCTACCGTTAATTCGTATAAATCGGCATAATTAGTAATTAAACCTTCATTTACTAAAAGGGCAACAGTTTCGCCGCCCAAACCTTCTATATCCATCGCTTTTCTAGATATATAATGTTGAATTCTCCCAACCACTTGAGGAGGACAACCATTATAATTGGCACAATAGTGTTTAGCCTCACCTTCTAATCTAACAAGTTCAGTTTCACATTCTGGGCATTTAGATATATAAGTTGTTGGTAAAGAATTATCTGGACGTTTAGTTAAATCTACCGCAATTATTTTTGGTATAATCTCACCACCTTTTTCAACAAAAACTTCGTCTCCTTCTCTAATATCTAATTTTTCGATTTGGTCAGCATTATGAAGTGATGCCCTTTTTACAATAGTACCAGCCAATTGTACAGGTTCTAAATTTGCTACTGGTGTTATAGCTCCCGTACGTCCTACTTGATATGTAATTTCATTTAATAGTGTGGAAACTTGTTCTGCTTTAAACTTATAAGCCATTGCCCAGCGTGGTGCTTTGGCAGTAAAACCTAGTTCATCTTGCTGATATAGACTATTGACCTTCACCACTACTCCATCAATTTCGTATGGTAAATTATGTCTGTGCTCATCCCAATATTCTACATATTCCAAAACGGCATCAATAGAGTTAACCAATTTAGCTTCATTTGGAACTTTAAAACCCCAAGCTCTTGCCTTTTCTAGACCTTCAAATTGTGATTGAATATTTAAATTATTGCCTTTAATACTATATAATAGGCATTCTAATGGTCGCTTTGCAACCTCAGCACTATCTTGTAGCTTTAAACTACCAGATGCTGTATTTCTTGGGTTTCTATATGGTTCTTCGTCATTTGCAAGGCGTTCTTCATTCATTTTTAAGAAGCCTTCAATTGGTAAGATAATTTCTCCTCTAATATCAAAACGCTCAGGATAATCACCTTTCAGTTGTAATGGAACTGTATTGATGGTTTTCACATTAGTCGTCACCTCATCACCTTGTACTCCGTCACCTCGTGTTACAGCTCGCAGTAATTTACCATTTTCGTAAGTCAGATTCATAGAAGCACCATCATACTTGAGTTCGCAAGTATATTGTACTTCACCATCTACCATTTTTTTTATTCTGGTTTCCCAATCCAATAAATCGTCTTTAGAGTACGAATTATCCAAAGAATACATTCTAAAATCATGAACTGTAGTTTTAAAATTCTTGGTAATGGCACCTCCTACGCGTTGTGTTGGCGAATTAGCATCAAAAAATTCTGGATGCGCATCTTCTAATGCTTGAAGCTCTTTTAGCTTTATATCGAACTCGTAATCACTAATGGTAGCATTGTCTAAAATATAGTAATTGTAGTTGTGTTGACGTAGTTCTTCACGAAGTGATTGTATTTTTTCTTTAATGCTCATTCCTTTATAATCTCTCTTTATTCAACCATTTAGGCGCAGGTAACGGTTTGTAATTATTCATTTTTTCTAATAATCCGTCAATAGTAGTATCTACAACTACAGCATCTAGATTTTCCTGTTTTAAAAACCCACGTTCTACCATCATTTCGCATTGCTTAATTAATGCATCATAATAACCGTTAGTATTTAAAATCCCAATTGGTTTTGTATGTAAGCCTAATTGTCCCCAAGTTGTGATTTCAAAAAACTCATCCATAGTACCAAAACCACCAGGAATGATAATAAAACCATCACTTCGCTCATACATAATCACTTTACGATCGTGCATATTGTCTGTGATAATTAACTCCGTTAGTTCGTTATGTACGATCTCTTTTGTTTTTAGGAATATTGGAATTATTCCGATGGTTTCCCCTTTATTATCAATGACACCTTGCGCTACTTTACCCATAATTCCAATCTTAGCAGCTCCATATACCAAAGCAATATTTCTTTGCGATAGAGTTTCTCCTAATTTATAGGCTTCGCTTACAATCTTTTCATCATTCCCTTCACTACTTCCACAAAATACTGCTATACTCTTCATTAATCTATTTCCTTTTTGAGACACTTCGACTACGCTCAGTGTGACAGTTGTAATTTATCTTTTCGTTCCTTTAAGCATTCTATCATTACCATTCAAGTCTTTCAACAACTCTACATTTTCAAAATTAGCTTCTATTAATAATTGTTTGGTTTCGTTTCCAAGATACTGGTTAATTTCAAAATACAATTCACCTTTGTCTTTCAAATTATTAACAGCGAAATTAGTTATTGCTTTATAGAACAACAATGGATTTTCATCTTCAACAAATAACGCTAAATGTGGTTCGTTATCTAGTACATTGGGTTTCATTTCTAGTTTTTCGAGCGCTCTGACGTATGGTGGATTGGATACTATAATGTCAAAACTAGATTCCGCATCGAGTGCGGAATGACAACTCTCATTTAAAATATCTCCTTCAATGAATTCAATAACGATATCATTTCGTTTCGCATTTTCTTTAGCAACTTCTAAAGCTTGTTTACTCACGTCTAAAGCATAAACCTTCGCATTTGTTAGGTTTTTAGCTAAACTAATCGCTATACAACCCGAACCTGTTCCGATATCGATAATTCTCAAAGGCTTCTCTATTACCCTCGAAGTAACAGACCGTAATATTAAATCAACCAACTCTTCTGTTTCTGGTCTTGGAATCAAAACATTCTCATTCACTTTAAATGGCAATCCATAAAATTCAGTTTCACCTAATATATATTGTATCGGTTTTTGTTGTATTAAACCTTCTAGCACCTTAAAAAACGTATCTGTTTCTGGCTTTGTAATGGTGAATTCTGCCTGTAAAGCCAACTGAAAACGTGGTAAGTCCAAATAATGCCCTGTGCATAAAAAGAAGAAACTATCCACTTCATTCTTACCGTAAATAGCATCTAATTCTTTATGAAATATATCTTGAAGGTCTTTTAACAGCACAATTACAAATCTTTAAGCATCCATTCTGTACATGAGTAATGACCTGTATTTCCCATAGGTTTTTCTAAACCTTTAAAACCGACTTTTCGGTATAATTTTCTGGCATCTTTCATATAAGGCAGTGTTTCTAAGTAACATTGCTCAAAACCAACTTGCTTTGCGAATTCTAAACATTTGGCCATCATTTTACTTCCTAAACCTTTTCCTCTAGCTTCTGGCATAAAATACATTTTTTGCAATTCACAGACATTGCCCTCGTAATTATCTAAAGGGGAAATTCCTGCGCCGCCAAGTATATCATCACCTTTTACTACAACAAAATATTTTTTCTTGTCTTTATTATAAGTATCAGTCATACAATCTAATGCTTTATCCTCATAAGCTGTACCTACTTTAGGTACTCCCATTTCTATTAAAACAGAACGAATCGCTTTTGCAATTTTTGAATCGTCTTCCGATTCAATTTCTCGAATAACAATAGTATCTTTACGCACTTAATTAATGATTTTTAATGCTGAATTTATTTCGGTATGAAGATAAAGATAATTCCCATTTTATGTTTAAAAGAATCTTATTCATTTCCTTATTTTTTACACTAGTTTTCAACTGCACTGTTACTGAAGAACCAGAATTTATTGGTCTAGAAAATATTAAGGTCGTAAATTCTAACATTCAATCAATTACGCTCAGTGCAGACGCACTATTTATGAATCCAAATGATGTTGGTGGCACTTTAAAAACAGATGATTTAAAGGTTTTTATTAACGATACTGAAGTGGCTAAAGTTGTTTCAGACGAATTTAATGTACCTTCAAAAAAGAACTTTACCATTCCGCTTATTGTTGCCGTTGCAACAGATAGTATTATCGATAAGAAAAGTTTAGGCGGATTACTAGGAAGTTTAATCTCGCAACGTTTAAAAGTACAGTACAAAGGTGATATTAAATACAAAGTTTTTGGCTACTCCTCTACTTATACTATTGACGAAACACAAGAACTAAAAATCAAGCTTTAATTGACCACGCACGAAACCTATATAAAACGTTGTTTACAAATTGCCTTAAATGGTTTAGGTTCCACTAGACCAAACCCAATGGTCGGTGCTGTTATAGTTTACAAAGATCAGATTATTGGTGAAGGATTTACAAGTGCTTATGGAGGAAAGCATGCAGAGGTTAATGCAATCAACGCTATAGTAGATAAATCTCTACTAGCAAAAAGTAAACTCTACGTAACGTTAGAACCATGTAGTCATTTCGGAAAAACACCTCCTTGTAGCGATTTAATTATTAAGCATAACATACCAGAAGTTATAATTGGCTGCATAGATGATAATCCAGAAGTTGCCGGCAAAGGTATTGCAAAACTCAAAACTTCTGGATGCAAAGTTATCTTTGGTGTTATGGAAGAAGAATGCAAAGCACATCACAAACGTTTTTTCACCTTTCATAATAAAAAACGGCCTTATATTATATTAAAATGGGCGGAAACTAAAGATGGTTTTATTGCTCCAAAATATAAAGATGAAAAACAGCCAGTTTGGATTACCAACTCTTATTCACGGCAGTTGGTGCATAAATGGCGAGCAGAAGAACAAGCGATTTTAGTAGGAACAAATACGGTAATAGAGGATAATCCAAGTTTAACGGTTAGAGATTGGACTGGCAAAAACCCATTAAGAGTTGTTTTAGATAAAACCTCAAAATTAAATCCTGATTTTAATGGTTTTAATGACGAAGCCGAAACATTGACAATCACAGATAATGATATAGATTTCAATGAGCCTATGGCGATTCAAATTAGTGATATTTTATTTAATCAGAATATAAACTCCATAATTATTGAAGGTGGTGCACAAACCCTACAAACCTTTATAAATGAAAACCTTTGGGACGAAGCCAGAATCTTTACAGGTGATATTGAATTTAAAACTGGAACAAAAGCACCAATACTAAAAGGAAAATTGATTGAGGAATCGAAGATTAAAAACGACCTATTAAGAATATATGCAAAAGATTAAAACATTAATTTTCGATTTTGGTGATGTTTTTATCAATCTAGATAAGCAGGGAGCTATGCAAAATGCTCTTAATTTATTTAATCTAGAAACTTTTGAAGCAGACATGGTCGAAACCAACATTAAATATGAAATTGGAAAGATTTCAACTTCAGAATTTATTGAATTTTACATATCAAAATTTTCGCATTTAACTAAAAACGAAATTATTAATGCTTGGAACTATATTATCAAAGACTTTCCTAAACACAGATTAGATTTCATTACTAATCTAGCTCAGAGGAACGAATATCAACTTATACTCTTAAGCAATACCAACACTATGCACATTGATTATATAAAAGACAAAGTGCCATTCTATAATAATTTTAAAAGTTGTTTTGATGCGTTTTACTTAACTCATGAAATTCACTTAAGAAAGCCTAATGCAGATATTTTTGAATTCGTTCTAAAAGAAAATAATATAATTTCAAACCAATGTCTTTTTATTGATGACACAAAAGAAAATACTAATGCTGCTGAAAAATTAGGATTCCATACTTGGAATATTGATGAAACTAAAGAAGATGTTGTGGACTTATTCAAAATTAAAAAAGAACTCTTTTGATCTATCTACTACTCAGTATCTTGTCGTCTACCGCAATCTTTGTGCTTTTTAAACTATTTGGCAATTATAAGATTAATACGTTTCAGGCTATTGTTGTTAATTATTTTACAGCATTTACTTGTGGTTTGCTTTTATATGAAGGGGAAGTTATAGCTTCGGAAATTATTCAAAATCATTGGTTTAAAATTGCGATTGGATTGGGCTTTTTATTTATAACCATATTTAATGTTATGGCACTTACGGCACAAAAAAATGGACTTTCAGTAGTTTCAGTAGCTAGTAAAATGAGTGTCATAATTCCCATAATTTTTGGAATCTATGTTTATAATGAAAGCGCTGGAATTCAAAAAATAATAGGAATTATTTTAGCCTTAGTCGCAGTTTATCTTACTTCTGTAAAACAAAAAGACCATACTGTCTTAACACGAGCAATTTACTTACCAATAATTCTGTTTTTTGGCTCTGGCATTATAGACACTTCTGTGAATCATTTTGCACCAAAAAATCATATGCAATTATTTTTAGCTGTTATTTTTGGTATGGCTGGTATTATTGGCCTCATCATTCTAAGTTACAAATCGATTGTTTTAAAAAACCACTTTAAAATAAAAAGTTTGCCTTTAGGTATTCTATTAGGAATTGCCAATTATTGCTCTATGTATTTTCTATTAAAGGCATTGCGTGTAGATGGGTTTGAAAGCTCTTCAGTATTCACCATCAATAATGTTGCTATTGTTGCTGTCTCAACTTTAATTGGATTACTACTATTTAAAGAACAAATCTCCAAGAAAAACTGGATTGGTATTTCATTAGCCTTAATTTCAATAGTATTAGTAACTTTAGCTTAGTGGAAGAAGACATATATAAAACAATTGCAAAACCAGCTGAAGGAGAACTATTTAAAGATAAAAACAGTAAATTCTATGGCTATGCCTTTCCTGTTACAGACGAAGAACAAATAAGAATACATCTCGAAGAATTAAAAAAGAAACATCACTCAGCAAGACATTGGTGCTATGCCTACCAAATAGGAACAGAAAATATTAAATATAGAGCAAATGACGATGGTGAGCCAAACAATTCTGCGGGAATGCCCATTTATGGACAGATTCAATCTTTTGAACTTACAAATATTCTGATAATTGTCGTTCGATATTACGGAGGTGTAAAGCTAGGTGTTGGTGGATTAATAAATGCCTATAGAACTGCAGCACAATTAGCATTAGAATCTGCAAAAATTATTGAGAAGACAATCAATAAGAAATTTAAACTAGAATTTGAATATAAAAATATGAGTAAAGTGATGCGCATTTTGAAAAAAAATGAGGTTGAAATTACAAATCAGACATTAGAACTGAACTGCGTGTTAGAAATATCTGTCAGAAAAAGTAACTATTCTCAAATTTATGAAGTATTCGATAATTTTTTTGGTGTTGAAGTCCATGAATTATAACGAATAATTTTGCAGTTTATCTAAAAGATATTTCGGACATCGCGTAGGTCTATTCGTCTTCATATTAATAAATGCAAGAATTGTATTACCAGTAGCGAGCAAAACATCGGACTCATTATGCAGTTCGTAGTGAAATTCAATAGATGCTGTTGGTAATTTTTTGAGTGTAGTTTTTACTTTAACAACATCGTCGTAACGTGCTGAATTTTTGTAATTTATAGATAACGAAATAACAGGCAACATAATCCCGTCAGCTTCCATTCCACTGTAACTGAGCCCAAACTCACGTAACCACTCAGTTCTACCGACTTCAAAATAAACGGCATAATTGGCGTGGTACACAACACCCATCTGGTCTGTCTCACCATAGCGAACTCTTATTTTTGTTTCGTTAAAATTCATTTACATGAGATTGTTTAATAAAAATTTTGTAATTTTCAGAAGTTTTAAACATGAGAAAAAAAATCTGAAAATTCAACATTTTTTCATTTTTTTATTAAGAATTTTGTTCACATATTTGTCATGTTCAAAACAACAAGAGAATCCTAATTCTCTTTTTTTTTGCTAATCTAACTAACAATAAAAATTTAACTTAACGAATGGAGATCACAGCGCAATCTGTATGGAGTAATTGTCTCGCCTTTATAAAAGATAATATCCAACCGCAAGCCTATAGAACTTGGTTTGAACCCATAGATGCTGTTAAACTTTCCGGAAATGCTTTAAGTATTCAAGTTCCTAGTAAGTTTTTTTATGAGTGGTTAGAAGAACACTACGTTAAAATTTTAAAAGTTGCTTTAAATAAAGAGTTAGGTGAAGATGCTAAATTGGTTTACGTTATTAAAATGGAAAACACATATGGCAATAAGCAACCGTTTACAGAAAAGATTCCTAGCTCTAATAGATCTGCTGTAAAGTCTCAAGATGTAGATGTACCATTTAACAATAAAAGTCCTGAGTTAAAAAATCCGTTTGTAATTCCTGGAATTAGAAATGTAAAAATTGAATCTCAGTTAAATCCAAGTTATAGTTTCGAAAATTTCTTAGAAGGAGATTCTAATAGACTTGCAAGAAACGCTGGTATTGCAGTTGCTAACAAACCAGGTGGAACCTCATTTAATCCGCTTTTAATTTTTGGAGGTGTTGGCTTAGGAAAGACACATCTAGCGCATGCCATTGGTGTTGACATTAAAGATAAGTATCCTGAAAAAACAGTGCTTTACATTTCTGCAGAAAAGTTTACACAGCAGTATATCGATTCTGTAAAAAAGAATAATAGAAATGATTTTATTCACTTCTACCAGATTATAGATGTTCTTATTATAGACGACGTACAATTCTTATCAGGAAAAACAGGTACACAAGATGTATTTTTCCATATATTTAATCACTTACACCAAAACGGAAAGCAAGTTATTTTGACTAGTGACAAAGCTCCTGTTGATATGCAAGATATTGAACAACGTTTGCTATCGCGTTTTAAATGGGGACTTTCTGCTGAATTACAAACACCAGATTTTGAAACCAGAGTTTCTATCTTAAAGAACAAACTTTATAGAGATGGTGTGGAAATGTCAGAAGAAATAGTTGAATATGTCGCAAAGCATATTAAAACAAACGTTAGAGAACTTGAAGGTGCTATAATTTCTCTAATTGCACAATCCTCATTTAACAAAAAAGAAATTACAATAAACTTAGCGAAGGATATTGTAGAAAAGTTTGTTAAAAATACTAAGCGCGAAGTGTCCATTGATTACATTCAAAAAGTCGTTTCAGATTATTTTCAAATGGATGTTAATACGCTTCAATCAAAAACACGTAAACGTCACATTGTACAAGCACGGCAACTAGCAATGTTTTTTGCAAAAAAATACACTAAGGCATCCTTAGCGAGTATTGGATCTCAAATTGGACAACGCGATCATGCTACTGTACTGCACGCATGCAAGACTGTGAACAATTTATCTTCAACTGACAAACAATTTAGAAAGTATGTTGAGGATTTATCAAAAAAACTAGCACTTTAATTACCTTAACTATGACCAGTATTTTGATGGTGTGTCTTGGTAATATATGCCGTTCACCATTAGCTCATGGTATCTTACAATCAAAACTTCCTGAAGATCATTTTTATGTAGATTCTGCCGGCACTGCAGCATACCATATTGGTAATACTCCAGACAAACGCTCCATTACTGTAGCTAGAAACAACGATATAGATATTAGTACACAACGTGCTAGACAATTTAAAATCTCAGATTTTGATGCCTTTGATTACATTTATGCTATGGATCAATCTAACTACACCAATATCATTAGTTTAGCAAGAAGCAATAAAGATATTGAGAAGGTGAAACTATTCCTAGAAGTAAATGACGCAATTAGCAATAAAAATGTGCCAGATCCTTATTATGGTGAACTTTCCGATTTCGAAAATGTTTATGCGCTCATAGACGACACTTGTGATATATTATCTAAGTTTTTAATTGATTAAAACTAAACACTAATTAGCGCCTTAAGTCAAAAGTCTTTTTTGTAAATTAGTACCTGTGCATTATATAAATTTGTGATGAAAACTTTATTGTTTCTACTTTTATTCCCATTTATCATCATTCCTTTTTCTCATTCTCAGAATTTAGATTTCGAACGCTTTGCTTCAAATTTAGACAGGCCATCTAGTATTAAGCATACTGGATATGATAAGCTCTATGTCGCAGAACAGGATGGGTTTATAAAACTCATTAATAACGATGGAACAGTAAATACCAACCCGTTTTTAAATATTGATGATAGCGTAATATCTATTAACAATTTAAAAGGTAAAGGGGCAAAAAGAATTCTAGAGAATACGGAAATTATTCAAAAAGTAAATACTACTGATCTCTCCATTGGTATCTATATATTAGAAATCAATTTGAAAAACGGAGAACAAAGCACACATAAACTGGTTATATGTTAATGAACAGCAGTAAAGGTAAATTATATCTTATCCCAACACGATTAGGTGACAATCCGCCACTCGAAGTTTTACCAATTTCAATTAAAAAAATTATTGAGGATTTAAACTATTATATCGTTGAAAATGAAAAAACAGCACGTCGTTTTATTAAACGCGTTTCGCCAGGTAAATCTCAGCCAAGTTTAAAACTTCAAGTCTTAAACAAATACACTACCGAAGCTGAACGCAATACCTACCTAAACGCATGTTTAGAAGGTGTTTCAATAGGTCTACTATCTGAGGCTGGTTGTCCTGCAATTGCAGATCCTGGCGCCGATATTGTAAGTTTAGCACATCAAATGGATATAAAAGTTGTACCACTCGTAGGACCTTCTTCAATTATATTGGCATTAATGGGATCTGGCATGAATGGACAAAGTTTTACTTTTAATGGCTATTTACCTATAGATAAAAGTGAACGAAAATCTAAATTAAAGGCATTAGAACGTATATCATTTGAACATAATCAAGCACAAATTTTCATAGAGACTCCATATAGAAACATGAAAATGCTCGATGATTTAACAGCAATATTACATCCTAATACCAGAGTTTGTGTGGCGTGCGATTTAACTTTACCTACAGAATTTATTAGAACAAAATCTGCAAAAGACTGGAAACACAATAAAGAAGATCTGCATAAAAGACCTGCAATATTTATTATTCAGAAAGACTAAGGAGAAACCTTAGCTTTTTTATTTGGAATTACAATTGAAGTATCGTAACCTGAAAACTTTTTCATGTAGTGTTTTACTGTAGAACCATAGGCATCAGAACTATTACGACCGCCATGACTACGCAAAAACTTTTTCACACTTCCTGGACCTGCCAAATGTGCAGCAGCTAAAATACCAGATTCAGTTACTTTAACATTACCTATTTGCTTTCCCACATAGCGTTCAATATCTTTTCTGAGAATCCACTTATTTCGTTCTGCATTAGCAAAGAATGCCTTCTCTTGCAATTCAGGATCGTATAAAAACTGATTAGGACTATAAATACCTATAAGTTTTAATGTCTCTGCTCCAAATTGATATTTCCCCAAATAACCCAAAGTATTTACCGTAAAATAATCACCTCTAGACTCTTTAAAAGCTAAAGCTTCCTTAAAGCCTTCGAAAGATTTTCCTAAGTGTGGTGAAAACATATTCTGTTTGGCATCATTCACATTAGAAGTCATTGCCAGATCTTTAGAAATATTATAATCGAGTTGTAATCCTTCTGTTGAATAAACCTCAGGATCGAGAGTTGAATCTGGATATAATGCCATTGCAATTAAAAAGCAAATTACAAATGGTAAAACAGCATTTTTAATTCTGTAGATGTTCATTACAGCTAACCTTTTATAGCAAAATATTTTCCCCAAAATAAGATTGCTAAATTCGCCTGCAAAGATACGACATATTTCTAAAAACTGAAAACCAGTCGCTTAAGTGTTATAAAAAGTTGTTAAAAGTAGATAGGGTGCAGTTTTAGACGTCCTTTGCTATTTAGTTCTAATGCCGGAAATGGAACCTTAATTACGTTAAAAACGTCAAATATGGTTTTTAGGACATTAGAGTTTGTTCTTATTCGACTTAAATCTATATCTAAACTCAAGTAATATTGACGGGTTCTATTTTGATTTAAAAATAAGGGATCATTAGCATCACCTGTGAGCATTCCGTTGGCTCCATATCCAAAAGCTAAGTTTAACCATTTGGGAACACTATTAGTATTTAAAAACGAATTAATATTAGCACTCAGCCAATACGTCTGTCCATTATAATCTTTTAAAAACTCTTCAGAAAACCCACTCCCTAATTTATCTGGTCGTTGTTGAGCAAAATCCGTTCTATGAAATGAATACTTCAAAAGAATACGCTGTTCTTGCCACAATAATTCTTGACCAACATACAAACCTGTTCCGGTAACATTTGCTGCCATATCGGTCCAAGAAAATCCCCATTCTTCTGAAAAACCATCCATAACTTCAACAGCTGTTAAAAAACCAAGCCCTAAAGTAGAACCATAAATAAGTTGATCCTTTTTTTGTACTCCAGCCCAATTAAAAGTGTTTGCACTTAATCTACCTAATTGATACGATGAAAAAACATGTCCCATTTTATCCATCTGCAACCATTCACCGCTATCATTTATGGTTTTAAATTTAGAACGAGGATAAGCTGCATACCATAGCTGATTAAGACTAACAAGTGTTGCTGTAGCTAATGCAGTTTCCGTAATTACAACCGCATTTCTTCGTGATGTATTTAAACTATCACTAGGTTTTAAAAACTGATTAAGCTTTGATTGTGAGAAAAGCGATTGATTTACTGCTAAGAGAATGACTATATAGCAATACCAACTCTTCACATTTATCTATTTATGCCTTGAGAAGACAAATATTTTTGATACTCACGTGCATTGTTATTGTGCTGACCTAAGGTTTTAGCAAATTTATGATAACCTATTCGCTTCGCATCGGCAGCAAAATAAAGATAACTGTGCTTTTCAGGATTAAGAACTGCCTTTATTGCAGACAAATCTGGCATGGCAATAAGTCCTGGTGGCAATCCTGTATTTTTGTAAGTATTATACGGAGAATCTATTTCTTTATGAATATTCAATACACGTCTTATAACCGTATTCTGATACTTTGGTAATTGATATGCAGCAAATTTTAAAGTTGGGTCTGCTTGTAAAGCCATACCAATTCGTAATCTATTTAAATATACACCTGCAACCCTTGGTTGCTCATCTGCTTGTTTTGATTCCTCATGCACTATTGAAGCCAATGTTATAACTTCATTTGGCTTTAGCTTTAATTTTTTAGCTTTAATTTTTCGACTTTCTGTCCAAAAACGATTGTATTCTAATAACATTTTATCTCTAAAACCTTCGGCCGATGTATTCCAAAAGAATTCATAACTATTTGGCAAATACATTCCTAAAGCTGTAGCTTTCGAAAATTCATTTTCTCTTAAAAATGATTCATCGGTCATAGCCTTATATAGAGATAAACTATCTGCCTCAATCTGTGTACTTATTCTTCCTGCTAAATCTGCCAAACTATTCTGATTATTGAAAGCAATTTTAATCGGCAAATTTTTACTACGAATGGAGTTGATAATATCATTATTATTCATACCCTTAGAAATAGCAAAACGACCAGCTTTAATATTCGTCGTGTATTTTTTCTGACTTGCTAAAGCATCGAACTTATCTATATCTTCTAAAAGTGGCACTAGTTGATCGCGAACATCGTTATAATTGGCATTGGTTGGCACATAAATATAAGCCGTTTCATTATTAAATTTTGTGTTAGGCTCAAACATAGCACCATAGATGTAGTATGCAATTACTGCAAAAATTACGAGTCCGATTAAGGCAACAGCCCAAAGGATTTTTTTAATGTACATAAGATTTATTCGTTAATACGTTGTAATATATATTCGTTTGAAAACTGCTTGCCATCAAAACTCCAGTCTTTTTTTAGTCCTATTCTTTTAAAGCCATTACCTTCAAAAAGTTTTAAACTTGCAGAGTTACTTTCAGAAATATTAGCATACACCTGATGCAAATGCAAGGCACTAAAGCAGTAATTTACTAGAAGCTCTAAAGCTTCTTTTCCTGAACCTTTATATCTATCAGATTCATTTTGGATTAAAATACCAATACCTGCGCGTTTGTTTTTTACGTCAAAATCAAAAATATCAATAAGACCAATAGTTTTATCATTCTTATCGCAAATTGCAAGTCGTAACTGTTTGGCTTCATAAATATCTTGCTGTGCGTTTTCAAGATACTGCTTTACTAAGAATCTAGAATAGGGTGTTTGGGTATCACTCAATTCCCAAAGTGATGTATCATTTTCAATGGTATAAACAAAATCGAGATCTTCTGGCTCTAAAGCTCTTAAATAGATATGTTTACCTTTTAGTGTTACCATTCTATTTCACCTTTAAAAACTTGCTGAGCTGGTCCAATTAACCAAATATCATTATAACCTCTGTCATCACTACTAAAAGTGACTTTAAGTTGACCTCCTGGCGTTTTTAAACCCACTTCATTATGTTTCGTTTTTCCACATGCATGCATCGCTAAAGCCACAGCTGTAACTCCAGTTCCACAAGATAAAGTTTCATCCTCTACTCCACGCTCGTAAGTTCTAACAGCGAAATTATCGGCAGATAATTGCTCAACAAAATTCACATTACTACCAGCCTTATTATAAGGTTGGCCGTATCTAATTTTAGAGCCATTAGCTTTAACTTCAAACGCACTTATATTAGAAACCATTTCGACATGATGCGGCGAGCCTGTATCTAAAAATAAGTGATTGCTGTGAGTTTCAATCGAAGATACATCTTGCATTTGGAGATGTACAATATCATTTTCAATCTTCGCTTTATGCAATCCGTCTATAGCAGTAAACTCGGTTGAATTTTCAATAACACCAAGAAATTTAGCAAAAGCCGTGATACAACGTCCTCCATTGCCACACATACTACTTTCGTTACCATCTGCATTATAATAGACCATTTTAAAATCTGAAATATTGTCATTTTCTAAGAGTATAAATCCGTCAGCTCCAATGCCAAAACGTCTGTCGCATAATTCTGCAATACGATTGGTATTGTTTTTGTCGATATGTTGTAAACGGTTATCAACAATAATAAAGTCGTTTCCTGTGCCTTGATATTTGTAAAATGTCATCATCATAAGTTGCCACAAATATAAGAATATTAGCTTGTAAATTGAGGTGTTAAAGGGCAGTTAAAATTGACGTTAAATAGTCGTTAAAATAAAAATGAAATTCAATAAATATCTAAATTTATACGTTAAATAGTTAAACTTAAATCTAAAATTAATTATGAAGAAGATCCTAACTTTAATTTGTGTTTCGGTATTAGGTGGTGCATTGGCTTTAGGTGGCTACAAACTTTTTATCGAAGAAAACCCTGAACAATTGGCTGTAGAGCAAGTATCTGATCTACCAATTTATGTCCCAACAGCTGCAAGTTCTACTATAAATAATACAGCTACAATTGCTCCAAACTTTGTTGAAGCTGCGGAGAAAACAATAGACGCTGTGGTGCATGTAAAAAATACTTCTATAGTGAGTTCACCCATGAGCATGAGAGATTTGTTCTATGGTCGCAATTCTCAACGTGCGCAAGTTGGCACTGGTAGTGGAGTTATTATATCACCTATGGGTTATATCGTAACAAATAATCATGTAATTAAAAATGCAAACCAAATCAGCATTACCTTAAATAATAACAAGTCTTATATGGCCGAACTTATTGGGACAGATGAGTCTACTGATATTGCTTTATTAAAAATTGAAACTGAAGAAGAACTACCTTTTATGGCATTTGGCGATTCTGACAATGCAAAAATTGGAGAATGGGTTTTGGCTGTTGGTAATCCATTTAATTTAAACTCTACGGTTACAGCGGGAATCATAAGCGCAAAATCCAGAGATCTTAGTGGAAGAAACTTACAGTCTTTTATTCAGACGGATGCAGCAGTAAATCCTGGTAATTCTGGTGGTGCCTTAGTAAATACAAATGGAGATTTAATAGGTATTAACACAGCTATATCCTCACAAACAGGGTCTTACATTGGTTACTCTTTTGCAGTACCAAGTAATATTGCCCGTAAAATTGTTAATGATATTATGGAGTATGGTAACGTGCAAAATGGTATTCTTGGTGTGGTTGGTGGAGCACTGAATAGTAAAGTCGCCGAAGAATTAGGAACCGATACTGCAGAAGGGTTTTATGTTAGTGAAGTCACTGAAGATACTGGAGCAGCCAAAGCCGGAATACAATCTGGAGATATCATCAAAAAAATTGATGCTGTAGAAATCAACAAATTCTCAGACCTGTCTGGTTACTTAAAAACAAAAAGTCCTGATGACATCGTGAATGTGACTTTAATAAGAAATGGTGATGAGGAAGTATTACCAGTAACTTTATTAAAGCCCTCAACATATGTTGTAGAAACTATTGGATTTGTTAAGAATGCTTCAGAAAAGGAATTAAAGAAGTTTAATACTGAATATGGAGTTAAGATCACAAAATTTGATAAAAACTACGAGCCATACTGGAATAAAAACGGTATTGAGGAAGGTAGCATTATCACAAAGATTAATGGAAATAAATTGTATTCGGTAGATGATGCTCAAAAAGCATTAAAAACAAGAAATTTTAATGAACCTCTTCAAATCGAGGTTATAAATAAAGAGCTTGAAAAAGTAGTTTATCATTTTAGGTAAATAAAAATAAGTAAGCTTAAAATAACCCTTCAAAGTATTATTCTTTGAAGGGTTTTTATTTTCGATTAAATGTGCTACGAAAACGTTTGAAATATACTACTTTTGCCGAAATTCAAATCAACTAAACCAAAACAAATGGGTTTTAACGACACTTACGAGAAAGAGTTAGCGTTTCAAGCAGATCGTCGCAGAGCTACGGTCGAATTTATTAAAATTATAAGCGATTTATGGTACGACAAGTCCATTGAGCTTGTACTATTTAGAAATCAATTAATTGATAGAAATGTGAGCGAAATTTTAAACCTGCACGAGTATGCAGGAGAATTTGTTCAGAAACCAATTTCTATTTTTGATTCCGTGGAGATTGCACAAGCCATTAACGCACTAAATTTACCACCTGCAAAATTAGATATTGGTAAACTTACTTATGAGTTTCATTTAGAGGATCAAAAGTATAGCAATGCCACTGCTTTTGTAGCTTCAAAATTGGGTAAAGCCAATAATGGCAAAAGTATAGAACCGAAAGACGTTGTGCTCTACGGATTTGGTAGAATTGGTAGATTGGTAGCACGTGAGTTAATGACACGTACAGGTAATGGCAACCAACTAAGGTTAAGAGCTATCGTTACCAGAGGAGCAATTGACCAGACTGTTTTAGAAAAACGTGCTTCATTACTAAGAAATGACTCTGTACATGGTGACTTCTCTGGTATGGTAAGTACAGATTTAAAAAACAAAGCTTTAATCATTAATGGTACTACTGTGAGTATCATATCGGCAGATAAACCAGAAGAGATTGATTATATTAAATATGGTATTAATAATGCTTTAATAATTGATAATACAGGTGCGTTTAGAGATAAAGAAGCCTTAAGCAGACATTTAAAAGCCAAAGGTGTTTCTAAAGTATTATTAACGGCACCTGGAAAAGGGGTTCCTAATATTGTACATGGAGTAAATCATTTGGAGCACAATCCTGATAAAGTAGATATTTTTTCTGCAGCGTCTTGCACCACTAATGCAATTACACCTGTTTTAAAAGCAGTTGAGGATTCTTTTGGCATTAAAACCGGACATTTAGAAACTATTCACGCATATACAAACGACCAAAACTTAGTAGACAATTTCCATAAAAAATACAGGCGAGGTCGTGCAGCAGGTTTAAATATGGTAATTACCGAAACCGGAGCAGGACAAGCAGTAAGCAAAGCTTTACCATCTTTAGAAGGTAAATTAACGTCGAATGCCATTAGAGTTCCTGTACCAAATGGTTCTTTAGCTATTCTAAGTTTAGAATTAAAAAATGGCACTTCTGTTGAAAGCATGAATACCATTATGAAAAAATATGCGCTTGAAGGCGATTTGGTTGAACAAATTAAATACGAAATGAGTGACGAATTGGTATCCAGTGATATCATTGGTAGCTCTGCACCATCAATCTATGATAGTAAAGCGACTATCGTAAGAAAAGATGGTAAAAACGCAATACTATATATATGGTATGATAACGAATATGGTTATAGCCACCAAGTTATTCGTTTAGCAAAGTATATTTCTAAGGTAAGACGCTATGCTTATTATTAGAATTCGTGAAAAAGGAAAAGAAAAAATCTTGTCTAACGACAAGATTTTTTTTGTGTAAGACGACTTCATAACGCTGTATATGAGATGATTAATAATTACAACACTTTTAAATTTTATCGATTTTGATTTTAGGAACATCTAAAATAAAAATTATGTCGTATATAATTTAGCCTCGCTAAATTGAAGGGCTATTTGTTTGGTAATTATTTATGATATCCTCATAAAATTATTATCTTGGCAACTAATTAATCTAACAAAACCAAAAATTAAGTCTAAGATGAAATTCTTAACCAAAGTCTCTCTAATTCTTTTAGTTACATTTAGTTTTCAGTCTGTAAAAGCTCAAGCCGCAGATGAAGAAAAAGAGAAATTATCCCTCAATAGTGGAACCATCGATAATCAATTTGAATATGTTATTCAAAAATCTGGTCGTTACCAAGAATATAAAGTTGTAAAAAGAACATGGTTATATGCATTAAAAGCACATACCATAGATACCTTAAAAGCATTTCATAAAGATTTAGCAGATACTAGAGCTGTCGTTGCTAAACAAGAAGAGGAGATTGCTAATCTAAAATCTAGTCTATCTAATACAGAATCTACACTAAACGCTACAAATGAAGAAAAAGACAATATTTCATTATTTGGTATACAAATGAGTAAAGCCAGTTACAAGGTTTTAATGTGGAGTATTATAGCTGGTTTATTAGCGTTATTATTATTCTTTATCTATAAATTTAAAGGTAGCAACTCTTCAACTCGTGAGGCAAAGCATAAGTTAGATGAATTAGAAACAGAATTTGAAGACCACAGACGTACAGCATTAGAGCGAGAGCAAAAAGTAAGACGTCAACTACAAGACGAGTTGAATAAACAAAAATCTTAATAAATGTCATTCTGAACATAGTGAAGAATCTCTATTAAATCCGTAATTTACATTACGGATTTTTTTATGAACTTATCAGGACTTTTTTGTTTTAAACTGAAAAGTTTCGCTTTTGCGCTGTAATGAAATTGTTTTTTCTCAACATAGCATCGTTACGTTTATAAAAAAGAATAAAATTAGAGTGTAAAATGGGAATTTTGCAGGTAAAAGAAAAAGTCTAGATGAGTTCAATAACAATTGTCAAAGCACATATCGACCATCTAGAAGATTTAGTACCATTGTTTGATGGTTATCGACTATTCTACAAACAACCATCGGACAAAGATGGAGCTCGTCAATTTTTAATAGAGCGATTTAAGAATAAGGATGCTATCATCTTTATGGCTTATGATAATGACAAAGCCATTGGTTTTACACAATTATATCCACTATTCTCTTCGGTTTCCATGCAACCTATGTATCTATTAAATGATTTATTTGTAGATGCCAATTACAGAGGAAAAGGCATTGGTGAAGCCTTAATAAACAGAGCCAAACAACTTTGTGTTATTAAAAATAATAAAGGCTTAACTATACAAACGGCGTATGATAATCCTGCACAACATTTGTACAAACGATTAGGCTTTAAAGAGGATAAAGATTTGCATTTTTTTTGGAGCAATAAATAACTTAATTTAAAATATAAAATACCAATAGGTATTTTATATATACCTGTAAGAATTTTTATTAAAATGCCGCAAAATAAAATCAGTCCACGCGAGTGTGTACCCGAATTTTGTTATGTAGAAACTTTAAAATTAAAAGTATGCTCACATCTGATATGATGATGGGATTACTTTCTAATAGTGCATCTAAAACAGAAATACCAGAATTATTCCTTAAGTCTTTTATTAGTAAAAGGGTATTAGAAGAAATTTACTGATAATGCTAAAACATGGTCTCCTGAATATAATATTAAAGCAGCGGAAAAATTAAAAAAAGAAAAGTTTCCTATTTTGATTTTTTGGGGAAAAGATGATAAAAATGCTAGCATTAAAAACTCTTTAGCTCAAATAAAGGGTTAATTACTAACACTTTCTCTACTTGGCTTTCTAAAAATTTTCAACTAACTTCGTTTAATGCTCGATTTAAGTGATTGAAACGCTTTTATATCCGCGATTTATTCAGTAAACACTTAAAAAAAATAATAATCAGTAAAGTCAAAATAAGAACCTATTTTTAATTACTAAATGAAATCGCTAGATCTAAACACTTCTTTTAGACATCATCTCTCAGTTGGTTTAATTACAAGTATCTGGTTAGTTCTATTCATAGTTATCATTGCGCCTTTTGACGCTTCGGATCTCACCTTTTCAATTCGCTTAAAAATTTTACCGTTTTATGGCGTTATCACATTTCTAAGTTATGTCGTTCTTCTTCCTATTCAAAACGTAGTTTTTAAAAGATTTAATAATTGGAATATAGCATTTGAAATAGCATATATTTTTGCTTTCAGCATATTAGGTTTAATTGGAAGTTATATATATTATAAGTCTAATATCATAAACGGTGATTATCAATTAGTGACTTTTATATTTAAAAATTATTACCCTATCTTCTTTTTTTCGCTTTCTGTTCTTGTTTTTTCAAGATGGTTTTTAAATAAGGAAAAGTCAAAACCTAAAAATGAAAAAATAATTTTGAAGGGCGAAAATAAATTAGATGTGCTCCAAGTTGAACTTCCTCAACTAATTTGTGTATCCAGTGCTAACAATTATGTTGAAGTGAACTATCTTAAAGAAGGTATATTGAAAAAGAAACTACTTCGAACAACTCTAAAAAATATCCATTCAGATATCTCTAGCCTGTTGAAAGTACATCGTTCTTACCTTATCAATCCGATGCATTTTAAAGATTGGAAAGACTCAAACACTATTCATTTAACACAAATGGAGGTTCCCGTTTCAAAAAACTACAAAAAAGACTTAATCGCTATGAGTCATTCGTCCCTAAAAACAATAAACTCACCCCTAAGTTAATTAAACAAGTATTATTCTGCAGTTTTGAGTTATACTTTTGAAAATAGTAATAATCAAAAAACGCAATAATGAACAACAAATTTATACTTCTTACATACATCCTTTTATCATTCAATAGTTATTGTCAAGACAAAAGTCCTGATGAAGTACAAGGGAAAAACCCTGATGAATTCCTTAATAAAATAACTAAAAAAAATCTTGCTGTAGGTGGTTCAGCTGCATACTCTGTTAATGGCGAAACTGTTTGGCAATCTGCAACAGGCTATTCAGATAAAGAGACAAAGCAACCTTTTGAACTAGATACTAAAGTAAGAATGGCTTCCATAGCAAAATCAATGACAGCGCTTGCTGTTATGCAATTGGTAGAACAAAATTTAATTGATTTAGATGTACCTATTCAAACATACATTCCAAATTATCCAAAACAACCAAAGACTCAAATTACAACTAGACACTTATTGTCTCACACCTCTGGTATTGGAGGGTATAAAAACGGAAAAGAAGCAGAAACCAAAATAAATTATCCAAAACTTACTGATGCGTTAGAGATATTTAAAAATAGAAAACTTTTATTTGAACCAGGCACAAAATATAGTTATACTTCATATGGGTACACTGTTTTAGGGGTTATTATTGAAAAAGCTTCAGGAAAAACTTATGAGGAATATATGCAAGAAAATATTTGGAGTAAAGCAGATATGACAAATACTGGCGTTGTCAAATTTGGTGATAAAATGCTTAAAGGTTCAAGTTTATATCAAAGAAATAGTAAAGGTAAAATTAGAAAAGGCAAAGAGAATAATCTGAGTAATCGTATTCCAGCAGGAGGTCTTTATACTACTGTTGATGATATGCTAAAATTTGGTAATGCAGTAATTAACAATGTTTTTGTTAAAGAAGAAACTCTAAGACTTATGAGAGAGCATCATAGCTTAGAAAAAGAAAGTAATGGTTATGGTTTTGGTTGGTTTTTATACGGAAAAATGCCAAATGAAGGCATCGTTTTCGGACACTCTGGTGGCCAAACGGGTTGCTCTTCTCAGTTATTAATTTATCCGAAAAAAGGTATTGTTTCTATTACGCTTATCAATACCTCTAATGTTAATGAAGCAACTGGTCTTGCTTTTCAATTGTTGAATTTTGCTATAGATAATCTATAAGGAGAATTAATAATATCACTTGAAGATGATTCATGTAATAATGAAAATTTTGAGATAAATATTCAAATACCCAATTTGAAAAAGTTTAATTAGACGATAACTTAAGAATGTGAAAAATATAACGCCTTGATAGACTTACGCTTTATATACTCAATGATTGAGAAACAGAATTTAAAAGGAATTCAACTTTTTGCAATGAGCAAAGATGATGAGTTTTTTAATTTTTTTGGAGTAAATGGAATCCCAAGATTTATATTATTGGATAAAGAAGGTGAAATTATCGAATCCAACGCCAAACAGCCTTCTGAAAAAAGTTTGTATAGTCAATTAGAATTATTAGAATAAGTAGTTACACGAAACTAGTCATAATACAAACAGGTTAAACAAAACTCAAAAGAATCACATTCCAATAAATACCACAATTAAACATATCTTTGTATTCTATTAAATATTTCCATGCGCATAGATATCATCACTGTTTTACCAGAACTTTTAAAAAGCCCGTTCGAAGCTTCTATTTTAAAGCGAGCTATTGAAGCGGGTTTGGTAGAAGTTCACTTTCATAATTTAAGAGAATACACTACTGGCAATTACAAAGCTGTTGATGATACACAATTTGGGGGAGGTGCTGGCATGGTTATGCTCATAGAACCTATTGATAAATGTATTTCTAAACTACAAGCTGAGCGCAATTACGATGAGATTATTTATATGACACCAGATGGAGATCAGCTTAACCAAGGTATAGCTAACCAAATTTCATTAAAAGAAAATATTATAATTCTTTGTGGACATTATAAAGGTGTTGATCAACGTGTACGCGATAAATTTATAACCAAAGAAATTTCTATTGGTGATTATGTATTGTCTGGTGGAGAATTGGGTGCAGCTGTATTGTGTGATGCTGTGATACGCTTAATTCCTGGCGTGCTAGGAAATGAAACCTCTGCTTTAACTGATTCGTTTCAAGATAATTTATTAGCACCACCAATTTACACCAGACCAAGAGAATATAAAGGCATGAAAGTGCCTGAGGTATTGTTTAGTGGTAACTTTGCAGAAATAGAAAAATGGCGAGAAGAACAAGCTTACCAGCGCACTAAGGAAAGACGACCAGACTTGCTTAATGATTAACTTAAAACAGAGTATATGGAAAATATGGACGCTTTAGAATGGAAATTTGCCATTGCAGGCATAATTAACGGTTTAGTACATGTAATAATTGTCTTAGCTACCATAATTATAGCGGTTAAAAAAAGATCTATTGCATCCATAATTTTACTTGTAGGCAGTTTGCTAATGAGTTTTGGTTTTGCAGGTGGTTTTATCTATAATGCCATAGCTGCAAGAAATGGAACTGAAGCCTTATTAAACGCTCAGGTAACGCTTACATTTTTCAATGCATTTGCTTTTTTTGTTTTTGGATTAGGCTTATTACTGTTGTCAATTAATAGTCTAAAAAAACATAAATCCGAATAATACCGAAAATTATTAATTGGATTCTAATTTGTGTTAAGGATAGTAGTGGCATCTTCTGACGGCATCGTCAGAGATATAGCGGATAGCCTGACCTGCAAGGGAACACCCAAATAAATATAAATAAAGCGCTGAAAATTATTCATTATTAATTGGCGATTATCAATTAATAACTATCTTTGCACCCAATTTTGGATTAACCTCTGGCGAGAATCGTGAATGTTGATTTGGAATAACCATTATAAATAAAACAAAATGAATTCTTTAGTAAAATTTGTACAAGACGAATTTGTAACCCGTAAAGACTTACCAGAATTTAGTGCAGGTGATACAATCACGGTTTATTACGAAATTAAGGAAGGTAGCAAAACACGTACACAGTTTTTTAAAGGTGTAGTATTACAACGTAAAGGAACAGGAACTTCTGAAACTTTCACAATCCGTAAAATGTCTGGAACAATTGGTGTAGAGCGTATCTTCCCAATTAACTTACCGGCTTTGCAGAAAATAGAAGTTAACAAACGTGGTAGTGTTCGTAGAGCACGTATTTTCTACTTTAGAGGTCTTACTGGTAAAAAAGCAAGAATTAAAGAAGTTAGAAGATAATTTTAACAGCATAGAAAAAATAAAAGCCTTCATTAGTATTAGTGAAGGCTTTTTTTATGCTATTTATTGATTGAATTTTTTGAAGTAGAACAGGAAAAAGAACGTTTTATGGTCATCAATATAAATAATGGGAAGCACTCTTATTAACTTTTGTTAATAAGCATAGTTTATAAGATGTTGATATTAAAATTGTTAAAAAATTGCCATATTCTTAAATACTGTATATATTTACATAACAGTTAACAACAAACCTCGTTTGGTTTTAAAAGCAATTTTAAATTTATGTGAAGTTGTTACTTAAAGATTCGTTCTTTACGTACTGAGGTTATTTTTTGAGGTTGCTAAGCAGCTTGTGTATGCAAGTGTTTGTGAAGTATCCATGAAGCTTTAGTGTTGTAGCATACTTGTAGGTTGCAATAATAAAGTGGAAAGCTTTGAAAAAGTAGTGGAATCGAAAGTGAACACGAAAAGGATGAGCAATGAATTTGAACTTATTAATCGCGCAAGTGAATGATAAAGGAAAAAACATCAAGAAAAATAAACCTAAGAAACAAAGTAGTATCAGGTCAATACATTTTGAAAGATATGAAACGTTTCGCCTTGAAGCAGCAACGCTTGAACCGAAAAGGATGGTGACGCAAGTCATACAGCTGAGTTAGTGAAAACTAAATAAGTCATAGTAGTACTGTTTCAAAAAGAAGCCATGTTAGCGCAGATTTATCTGTATTGATATGGCTTTTTGTTTTTATATAATCTTAGTATTCTTGTCTTATGAATCTTCCCTTAATTGACAATCAGAATTTTGATAACAAGGACTATACTATAAATAAATTATCTAAAGCAGAATATACAGATTGTACTTTCATAAACTGTAATTTTGAAAATTCCGATATATCGAATATATCCTTTTTAGAATGTGAATTTACAGGATGTAATTTTAGTAATGTCAATGTAATGCACGTCACTTTTAATGATGCAACATTTAAGGACTGCAAGTTGGTTGGAGTTCTATTTCAAAATTGTAATGATTTCTTCTTAGGTTTTATTTTTATTGATTGCACTCTAAATCTATCATCTTTCTATCAGTTAAAAATCAACAATACAAAATTTTTAAATTGCAAAATGCATGGAGTCGATTTTACTGAAACCGAAGCAAAACAAACTTCTTTTGACAACTGCGATTTGAAGGGTTCAATTTTCGATAATACAAATCTGGAAAGAGCAGATTTTCACTCAGCTTGTAATTTATCAATCAACCCTTCTGCAAATCATCTTAAAAATGCGGTTTTTTCAAAAGAAAACTGTTTCGGTTTACTCAATTCGTTTCAAATTAGAATAAAATAATATTCCCATTTTGCTTTGACTTTATTGATAATATCACAAAATTATTATTAGTTTACTGTTAATCTAACACTAAGAAAACGTTATCGTTTTTGTATATTTGCACAGCTAAATTTTAAGCAAAATTTCATTCAATATATTTACAACAACTATGACCAAAACAGCAAAGATTGTTTATACAAAAACTGATGAAGCTCCGGCTTTAGCAACCCGTTCATTTTTACCAATTGTTAAAGCATTTACAAAGTCTTCAGGTATTACCATAGAAACAAAAGATATTTCATTAGCAGCCAGAATTTTAGCCGCCTTTCCAGATTTCTTAACCGAAGATCAAAAGGTTGCTGATGCGTTAACTGAATTAGGTGAGTTAGCAAAAAAACCAGAGGCTAACATCATAAAATTACCGAATATTAGTGCTTCAATTCCGCAACTAACTGATGCGATAGAAGAATTACAAGCCAAAGGATATAAACTTCCTAACTATCCTGAAGAACCAAAAACTGATGCTGAAAAAGAAATAAAGTCGCGTTACGATAAAATAAAAGGAAGTGCTGTAAATCCGGTTTTGAGAGAAGGGAATTCAGATAGACGTGCGCCAAAAGCTGTAAAGAATTACGCCAAAAAAAATCCACATAGTATGGGAGCTTGGTCGTCAGATTCTAAAACACATGTAGCAACAATGTCTAAAGGAGATTTTGCTCACAACGAAAAATCAGTAACCGTTGATGATGCAACCACAGTAAAAATTGTACATACAGATAGCAAAGGGAATCAAACCATTCTAAAAGATGGTTTAGACTTGTTAAAAGGTGAAATTATCGATGCTACTGTAATGAGTAAAAAAGCGTTGCTTGAATTTTTAGAGCACGAAGTACAGGATGCTTTAGATAAAAGTGTATTGTTTTCATTGCACATGAAAGCAACAATGATGAAGGTTTCTGACCCAATTATCTTTGGTCATGCAGTTCGTGTATTCTTCAAAGATTTATTTAAAAAACATGGTGATACGTTCGATAAAATTGGTGTCGATGTAAATAATGGCTTTGGAAATTTACTTGAAAAACTTAGTGAGCTTCCAGAGGATAAGCGTGACGAAATTAGAGAGGATATTCGTTTTGCTTTAGAACATAGTGCAGATTTAGCAATGGTAAATTCTGATAGAGGTATCACAAATCTTCATGTTCCAAGTGACGTCATTATTGATGCTTCTATGCCAGCAATGATTAAAACATCTGGCCAAATGTGGAATGCTGAAGGAAAACAACAAGACACAAAAGCGGTTATTCCAGACAGTAGTTACGCAGGTGTTTACATTGCTACAATAGATTTCTGTAAAAAACATGGTGCTTTCGATCCAACAACAATGGGAACTGTGCCTAATGTAGGACTAATGGCTCAAAAAGCTGAAGAGTATGGCTCGCATGATAAAACGTTCGAAATAGCGACAAAAGGAAAAGTTGAAGTTACGGATGCTTCTGGTAATATTCTTACTAGTCATAAAGTTGAAGCGGGAGATATTTGGAGAATGTGTCAGGTTAAAGATGCACCTATTCAAGATTGGGTAAAATTAGCCGTAACAAGAGCCAGAGCTTCTCAAACACCAGCAGTTTTTTGGTTAGATAAGAAAAGAGCACATGATGCAGAGTTAATTAAAAAGGTAAATACTTACTTAAAAGATCATAATACCGAAGGACTAGACATTAGAATATTGTCTCCTATTGATGCTACAAACTTTACATTAAAGCGTATCAAAGATGGTGACGACACTATTTCGGTAACTGGAAATGTTTTAAGAGATTATTTAACGGATCTATTTCCGATACTAGAAGTTGGTACAAGTGCAAAAATGTTATCTATTGTTCCTTTGATGAATGGTGGTGGCTTATTTGAAACTGGTGCTGGTGGATCTGCGCCAAAGCATGTTCAGCAATTTGTAGAAGAAAATCATTTACGTTGGGATTCTTTAGGTGAATTTTTAGCATTAGCTGTGTCACTAGAGCATTTTGCTTTAGCTAATAACAATGACAAAGCTAGAGTTTTAGGAGAAACCTTAGATGATGCATCAGACAAGTTGTTGGAAAATAAAAAAGGACCTTCTCGAAAAGTTAATGAATTAGATAATAGAGGAAGTCATTTTTACTTAGCATTATATTGGGCTGAAGCATTAGCTAACCAAAATGATGATACAGCGTTAAAATCAGAATTTAAAACTATCTATAATGCATTATCATCTAACAAAGATGCTATCATAAAAGAACTTATAGATTGCCAAGGTGAACCAGTTAATATTGAAGGGTATTATCTTCCAAATGAGACTATTGTAACTAATGCAATGCGACCGAGTGAAGAACTCAATAAAATTTTGAATAACTAATAATATTAGATTAATGTTATGTTAAAAGCCTCTTTAGAGAGGCTTTTTTTATTCTTTTGAATTAATTTTAACTAAAAAAAGTAACCTTTTTATGTTTAAAGCGTCCTCTAATCAATAGCAATCAAAAAACCAATCATAAACTATGAACATATATATTAAAAGAATTCTACTCTTTCTTTTATTATGTCCCATATTTCTTCAAGCCCAAGAAAAATATACAATAAGCGGATCTATTACAGATGGCCAAAGTAATGAAACTCTTATTGGTGTTAATATTATAATGCCAGAGATTCAAACTGGCACTATAACCAATGAATATGGCTTCTACTCTATTACCTTACCAAGCGGAATTTATGTAATTCAAATTAGTTATTTAGGCTATAAAACTATTTCAGAAACTATAGAATTGAATTCTGATATAACAAAGAATTTTAAGCTGTTTGAAGCTGTTGAAAGTTTAGATGAAGTCGTAATTACTGATGATGTAGAGAAACTAAATATAAAAAAACCACAAATGAGCGTCAATGCTTTATCCATAAAAACGATAAAGAATATGCCCGTGGTTTTAGGAGAAGTAGATGTTATTAAATCTATAACTCTGCTTCCAGGGGTTACAAATGCTGGTGAAGGTTCTTCCGGTTTTAATGTGAGAGGTGGTGCTGCGGACCAAAACCTTATCTTGTTAGATGAAGCTACTATATTTAATTCTTCTCATTTATTTGGGTTCTTTTCTGTGTTTAATCCAGATGCTATAAAAGACATTAAATTGTATAAAGGTGGAATCCCAGCTAAATATGGAGGAAGAGTTTCATCGGTTTTAGATATCTATCAAAAAGAAGGCAATAGTAGCCAGTTTCATATGAATGGTGGAATTGGACTTATATCTAGTAGATTACTTGCTGAAGGGCCTTTAAAAAAAGACAAAGGCTCATTTCTGCTTGGTGGTCGTAGCAGTTATGCTCATCTTTTTCTTCCATTATTCGATCTTGATAACGTAGCCTATTTTTACGACTTAAATACAAAGTTGAGCTATCGACTAAATGATAATAATAGTATCTTCCTATCTGGTTATTTTGGCCGCGATGTTTTTGAAATTGCAGACAGTTTTGAAAACACTTACGGCAATTCAGTAGTTAATTTTAGATGGAATCATTTATTTTCTGATAAACTTTTTTCAAACTTATCTTTAATTTATTCAGACTATTACTATGGTTTAAAATTAAATTTTGTTGAATTCGATTGGGAATCTGGAATTAGAAATTTTAATCTTAAATATGATTTTAAACATTATATAAGTAACAATTTTAAATTAGAATATGGTTTAAATAGTATTTACTACAAGTTTAATCCGGGAGACATAAACCCAACTACGGAAAGTTCTGGAATAAACCCCTTTAAACTTACAGATAAGTATGCCTTTGAAAATGCCATCTATTTAGATGCAGAGCATAAACTAAGTAATGAATTATCAGTAAGTTATGGTGCTAGGGTGAGCACATTTCATCGTCTTGGGCAAAATGAACTTAATGTCTATGAAAATGATAATCCAGTACTATTTAATGAAGACATAGGTATCTACGAAAAAGCAGAACCTATAAATACTGAAACCTTTGATAGAAGCGATGTTATAGAGTCTTTTGCAAATATAGAACCAAGACTAGCTATTGCTTATCAATTGAGTAATAACTCGTCTATTAAAGCGAGTTATAACAGAATGAGTCAGTATTTACACCTATTGTCTAACACAAGTTCCCCAACACCCTTAGATGTATGGACGCCTAGCGGTAAATATATAAAACCGCAACTTTTAGATCAGTTAGCAATTGGTTATTTCAAAACATTTAATGATAATGTATTTTCAGTAGAAGTAGAAAGCTTTTATAAAACCATAAAAAACCGTATTGACTACATTGATGGAGCTAATTTAATAGCGAATAACGCTATTGAACAAGTAATTTTAAATGGTGAAGCTAGAGCTTACGGACTAGAGGTACTTTTGAGAAAAAATGAGGGAAAATTAAAAGGTTGGTTAGCATATACATTATCAAAATCTGAACAAAGAACTCCTGGCAGAACACCAACTGAAACTGGAATCAATAACAACGAATGGTATAATACACCTTTCGACAAAACCCACGATATTTCAGTAACTGCCAGTTATGAATTAAACAAAAAATGGTCATTCAGTTCAAATTTTTTGTTTCAAACAGGGCAGCCAGCAACATTTCCAAATGGTCAATATCAGTATAATGGTATTATAATTCCTAGTTTTGAGTCAAGAAATTCTAGTCGACTTCCTTCATATCATCGTTTAGATTTAGCAGTTAACTATAATCCTAAGCCAGAAAGTATGAAAAGATTTAAAGGTGAATGGGTCTTTGGAATATATAACGCCTATAACCGAAGAAATGCTGCAAATATTTCCTTCAGAGAAAATAGAATGTCTGGCACAAATGAGGCAGTACGTTTATCAATTTTTGGCATTGTTCCATCAGTGTCGTATAATTTTAAATTTTAGTCTATGAAAAAGATTTTATTTTTTGTTTCAATCCTTTTTGTTTTTTCTAGTTGTGAGGATGTAGTAGATGTAGATTTGAATGAAGCAGAACCGCGATTGGTCATAGAAGCATCTATAAATTGGTTTAAAAATACAGCTGGAAATGAACAGAGTATTAAACTCTCATTGTCTGCACCATTTTTTGATAATAATTTACCTCCAGCTAATGGAGCGGTCATTCAAATTAATGACACTAATAATAACCAATATAATTTCATCGAAGACGGATTAACTGGGATCTATAGAAATGATAGTTTTGTTCCAATTATAGACGAAACCTATACCTTAATTATTATTTATCAAGGTGAAACATACACTGGTACAGAAACACTTAAATCTGTTGTACCAATAGATTTTGTAGAACAGAAAAATGATGGTGGATTTTCTGGTGAAGACATTGAGTTAAAAGCGTTTTATACAGATCCAGCTAATGTTGAAAATTACTACTACTTCGAATTTATAAGTAATATTCCAACAATTCCTGCCTTAGAAGTTTATGAAGATAGGTTTACAGATGGGAATCAAATATTTGGCTTTTATACAGAAGAAGATTTAGAGTCTGGCAACGAAGTTACAATTCGTAATTATGGTATTTCGGACCGCTTTTACGAATTTATGTTCATTCTTTTACAACAAGGTAGTGATGATAGTGGTGGTCCATTTGAAACGCAGCCAGCTACAGTTAAAGGTAATTGTATAAATACAACAAATCCAGATAATTTCCCTTTCGGTTATTTTAGATTATCAGAAGTAGATGAACTTATTTATACTATAGAATAAAAAAGTATTATGGCGTTACCCGAGGGTCTCGTCATCCGTTATATCTTCTGACAAAAGTGTCAGAGGATGCCACTACTACCGCTAACGCACTAATCAGCCAAATTTATTTCTTACCTTTAACCTATGAATTTTATCAAGACTACCGAACAAGAATCAAATTATAATAATCTCGAAAAAATGTCAATAAAAGAGATTATTACCAATATAAACAACGAAGATAAAACAGTGCCTCTTGCCGTAGAAAAATCTCTACCACAAATCGAACAATTAATAAGTATTGTTTTGTCACAATTAAAAAAAGGGGGTAGACTATTTTATATTGGTGCTGGTACTAGTGGACGATTAGGGATTTTAGATGCTTCCGAATGTCCTCCCACATTTGGAGTCCCTCACGACTTAGTTATTGGATTAATTGCAGGTGGAGATTCTGCTATTAGAAAAGCAGTTGAAAATGCAGAAGATTCAACGTCTCAAGCATGGAAAGACTTAAAAGCATATCAAATTACAGGCAACGATGTGGTTATTGGTATAGCAGCCTCAGGTACTACACCATACGTTGTCAATGCATTAAAAAAATGTAATAAAGAAAATATACCGACAGGTTGTATTACTTGTAATCATAACAGCCCTTTGAGCATTACAGCTAAATTTCCAGTAGAAGTTATTGTAGGTCCAGAATTCCTAACAGGAAGCTCCAGAATGAAAGCAGGTACTGCACAAAAATTAGTCCTTAATATGATTACAACGACGACTATGATTCAATTAGGAAAAGTAAAAGATAATAAAATGGTCGACATGCAACTTAGTAATGATAAGCTAGTTGACAGAGGTATAAAAATGATTATGGAAGAATTGAATATTAATGAAACAGAAGCTACAATATTACTAGATAAGCATAAGAATGTAAGAAAAAGTATAACTCATGGACGAAAACAATAGAACTGATAAAGAAATATTGGGTAAAGGATTAAAACAGATGGGACTTTGCCTCATTTTGATGTTTACTGGTCCAACCCTACTTCATATAAGTTTTAGCAATGATGACAAACCTCTATATATTCCTTTACTTATTATTTCTAGCATTATTTGCATATCTGCTATTGTATTTTTATTTATTGGTTTAAATACTATTCTCAATAGTATGTTTAAAAAGAAAAAATAGTGAAATACTATTTTAAAAATACCCTATAAAACAAAAAACACCCTTACTAAATAAATAGTAAGGGTGTTAAAAAAGGCGGTGACCTACTCTTCCACAGTAAGCAGTACCATCGGCGCAAACGGGCTTAACTTCTCTGTTCGGAATGGTAAGAGGTGAGCCCCGTCGCTATAACCACCTTAAAAGGTTAGTATATAGTTGTTGGTCTTAGTAATTAGTTATCTAAATACTGTATCGCAAAACATCTAAATACTGTAGCTTTCACTACTAATATCTTAACATATTGAAAAAGGACGTTAATACGTCTTATACATGAATCATAATCTTGTACTCTAAAAAAACGGCTGTACAATAAGCCTATGGGTTATTAGTACTACTCGGCTATGACATTACTGCCTTTACACCTATAGCCTATCAACGTGGTCATCTTCCACGACCCTTTAAAGAAATCTCATCTTGTGGTGGGTTTCGCGCTTATATGCTTTCAGCGCTTATCCCTTCCGAACGTAGCTACCCTGCAATGCTCCTGGCGGAACAACAGGTACACCAGAGGTTCGTCCAACTCGGTCCTCTCGTACTAGAGTCAGATCCACTCAAATTTCTAACGCCCACAGTAGATAGAGACCGAACTGTCTCACGACGTTCTGAACCCAGCTCGCGTGCCACTTTAATGGGCGAACAGCCCAACCCTTGGGACCTTCTCCAGCCCCAGGATGTGACGAGCCGACATCGAGGTGCCAAACCCCCCCGTCGATGTGAGCTCTTGGGGGAGATCAGCCTGTTATCCCCGGAGTACCTTTTATCCTTTGAGCGATGGCCCTTCCATACGGAACCACCGGATCACTATGCTCTACTTTCGTACCTGATCGACCTGTATGTCTCTCAGTCAAGCTCCCTTATGCCATTGCACTCTACGCACGGTTACCAAGCGTGCTGAGGGAACCTTTAGAAGCCTCCGTTACTCTTTTGGAGGCGACCACCCCAGTCAAACTACCCACCAAGCACTGTCCCTGATTAGAGGTTAGACTCTAGATAAGCAAAGGGTGGTATTTCAACAATGACTCCACAACGCCTGGCGACGCCACTTCAAAGTCTCCCACCTATCCTACACATTACTTATCCAAAGCCAATACTAAGCTATAGTAAAGGTTCACGGGGTCTTTTCGTCCCACTGCGGGTAATCGGCATCTTCACCGATACTACAATTTCACCGAGCTCATGGCTGAGACAGTGTCCAGATCGTTACACCATTCGTGCAGGTCGGAACTTACCCGACAAGGAATTTCGCTACCTTAGGACCGTTATAGTTACGGCCGCCGTTTACTGGGGCTTCATTTGAGATCTTCGAAGTAAACTTCTAAACCCTCCACTTAACCTTCCAGCACCGGGCAGGTGTCAGGCCCTATACATCATCTTTCGATTTAGCAGAGCCCTGTGTTTTTGATAAACAGTCGCCTGGACCTTTTCACTGCGGCCCATCCGAAGATGGGCGACCCTTCTCCCGAAGTTACGGGTCTATTTTGCCTAGTTCCTTAGCCATGAATCTCTCGAGCACCTTAGAATTCTCATCCCAACTACCTGTGTCGGTTTAGGGTACGGGCTGCTTCACTCGCTTTTCTTGGAAGTCGATTTGCTAGATTATCACCTTGACCGTAGTCTCAGTGTACTATCGCCGTGTTACCACTGGCTTCAACGTACTATTCCGTCAGTACGCACTAACTTTTCGCCTCCGTCACTTTTAGTGTGAGCAGGTACAGGAATATTAACCTGTTGTCCATCCACTACCCCTTTCGGGTTCGCGTTAGGTCCCGACTAACCCTCAGCTGATTAGCATAGCTGAGGAAACCTTAGTCTTTCGGTGTGCGGGTTTCTCGCCCGCATTATCGTTACTTATGCCTACATTTTCTTTTGTAGCTTCTCCAGCATACCTCGCAGTACACCTTCGACGACACTACAATGCTCCCCTACCACTTTTTCAAGTCCATAGCTTCGGTAGTATGTTTATGCCCGATTATTATCCATGCCGGATCGCTCGACTAGTGAGCTGTTACGCACTCTTTAAATGAATGGCTGCTTCCAAGCCAACATCCTAGCTGTCTATGCAATCCAACCTCGTTTATTCAACTTAACATACATTTGGGGACCTTAGCTGATGGTCTGGGTTCTTTCCCTCTCGGACATGGACCTTAGCACCCATGCCCTCACTGCTGATTAACATTTTATAGCATTCGGAGTTTGTCAGGAATTGGTAGGCGGTGAAGCCCCCGCATCCAATCA